>WAPX01000068.1 GCA_015520485.1 Archaeoglobaceae archaeon | reverse complement strand
ATTAAATAGTAATAAAAATATTTACATTACATTTCTAAATTGTAAGGAGGGGGAACAGTGAAGGATAGAGTTGAAGAACTCTACTCATACATTCAGAGTCGCTGTCTATGGCAGTTCTTTCCGCGAGAGTGGGATAGAAAGGCAAACATAGAAGGCATTTTAGGAAGAGCAATTGAGATCCTGACCGGTCGTGAGCATCAAGCTCCCGAAACGCTGCTGGACAGGTATTACTATGTTGAAGCAAAAGCCCTCGTGACAGATATTAAAAACTGGTTTCCCTGGTTGAACGAGCTGGATGAAGAGGAGAAGATAGCAATAATTGAGGAAGTCAAGAAGAGGTTGATCAAAGTTATGGTTGTTGAGTCTATAAATCCTGAACTGCGACTTTCAGGTTATTGAGGGGGTTAGAAAAGTGGGTTTGATAATAGAACAGAAGGAAAGGAGTAGTGTGATAAATCCTATGTACAACTGCCAGCCCTGTGGTGCTCAGTTTGTTTGTATAGGTTTGAAGGATTGCATTCCTCTGATACACGGAGGACAGGGTTGCTGCACATTCGTTCGGCTACTGTTCGCCCAGCATTTTAAGGAGAATTTTGACATCGCTTTCTCGTCTTTGCACGAGGATGCAGCGGTTTATGGTGGTGTGAAGAGGATCGAGGAGGGTGTGGAAGTACTTGTGAAGAGGCTTCCGTATTTAAGGATAATTCCTATAATCACCACATGTTCTACCGAAACGATTGGTGATGACGTTGAAGGGGCGATAAGGAGTATAGAAGAGAGCTTTTTAAAGAGCGAATGTCCCGATAGAGAAGTCATTCTTGTTCCCATACCCACACCGAGTTACAGTGGCAGCCATGTAAAGGGGTATGATACAGCCATGCACGCTTTAGTTTCTGCACTGGCACAGAAGGTGTACCCAATGGTAAGCTGAACGTTATCACAGGCTGGCTGCAGCCAAGTTTCTGGAGAGAAGATTTGGCGTACCAGCAGTTAATAGGTCCGACACCGATTGGCATAAAGAATACAGATACTTTTCTCAGAAACGTCAGCCGGATTACCGGTCTTGCTCAGTTTTGCTTGGAGTGCGAGCTAAAGTCAGTTCTACTTTTATTCGGGGATGATGATAGATCTTACAGGAAGGATCCCCGGCTCACCGAACTGGAAAAGGAAGCTGATTTTGACATTGAAGTTGTGTTAAATGCTGGTCTATGGGAGCTGGAAAGGAGAATAAAGGATGGATCTGTGAACCTCGATCTGATTATGGGTCTCAAAGGGAAGATACATTAGATTACAACATTCCTATGGTCAGGGTCGGTTTTCCCACCTTTGATCGGGCAGGTTTGTGGAGACATCCTGTTGTTGGTTACAGCGATATGACTGGCAGAGACGATTGCAAATTTGAAGATATGGAGAGAAAGCACGACAGAGAATGGGTACTGAATGTATGGTAGGAGGTGCAGAGAGTGAATGCATTACCCGGAATTGTAATAGCACTCGCCGAAGTATCCGGAGCATTAATTTTTTAAAAGACCAAGAGTACGGTTAAGAGAGTTTCTCTTGCATGCTTCGGTCTCGGTTTCGCCGCTATGATTGTGCTTGTGGATATTCTTCCAGAAGCGACGGATGATTTCCCGTATGGGTTCCTGATGTGTGTGCTCGGAGATTTACTGATATACTGGGTGGACAGGTACGGAACGAACATCGGAAGTTATGCGGCGGTTTCAGGCATGGGTATTCACAATCTTTGTGAGGGCATAATCCTGATGCACTGGGTTCCGGAATTTCTCCGGTTGTGGCAGCAGCTTTGCTCTTACACGAGTTCCCCGAAGGTGTAGCATCTCTTTCGCTGTTAAAGAATTCCAGGTACAGGATGGGTATAGTGGCGTTTATTTCCCTGCTGATACCACTTGGAGCTTTTGTGGCTGTACCGGGTTACATTGAACATCCCTGCTCACTGGCAAGGATACTCTCCGAACATTACAGCTACGCAATGCCCGATCTCTGACACCAAAGCTGGCCTGCGACCTGCCCGATACAACTTTGTATGCTGGAGGTCGAGGAAATGTATGCTGAGTTAACGTTTGAGAATTGCGAATACAGCAGGGATCCAATTCTGGGATGTACACTTGAAGGTGTTGCCAGTGTGATAGCAGGAATAAAGGATGCAAGCATAGTTATCCACTCTCCTCAGGATGCGCAGCTACAGTTTCTGCCGCCTATGATGCGTGCGAAGTTGATTTTACGCAGCGAAAAATAGGATGCACGCGCCTTTTTGAATAAGACGTCATCACGGGAGCCTCAGAAAAATTGAAGAAGCTGATCAGAATGTCAGACACAACATTCAATACCAGACTCATATTTGTCGTCGGTACGTGTGCGGCGGATTATTGGCGAGGACATTGAAGGGATACGTCAGGAAATGCAATCCGGGGTCAGCGCCACACTCGTTCCGATATTTGCCGGTGGTTTTTAGAGGTAACGCCATGCAGGGTGTTGATGCGGGACTTGAAGCCCTGCTGCCGTTCATAAAAAAAGACAGAAGATAAGTCCCCGAATAGCGTAAATATAGTTGCTCCGCAGGTAAGTTCAAATCCCACCTGGTGGGCAAACCTGAATGCAAGAGTTTTTGCGTTTTGCAGAGCCAGAAAGGAGGACGTAGACAAAGCAATCAGGTGTGACGTCGATGGCGTCGTAATAGCAACACCTCTCAGCGAGCTGCATCTGAGGTACAAGCTAAAGAGGAGCTTCGAGGACATGCTGAATGAGTCTCTGAATTTGATAGAATGCGCAGGTGAACGCGTCTTCGTCTCTTTTACAACTGAAGATGCAACGCGCATACCCGTTAGAAAACTCCTGACGATATACCGTGAAGCCGTGGAGCGCGGAGCAAAGAGGATTCACCTGTCAGATACGGTTGGCGTTGCGACAGTAGAGCTTGTGGAGAACTACGTTACAGTTCTGAAAAATTTGAACGTGGAGCTGACAGAATTGCCACGACTTTTTAACAAAAATTAACAATGATTTCTAGTACTTTATTCTGATTTCTCAAAATAATTTATACATCAATTCTTCGGGAGGTGGAACGGGCAGGCTCGTGAACGCATGCGTGATGTCAGCAATACCGGTTGAATGCGGCAAGGCAGAGTAAGCAAACAGAACATGACAAAATTAAAGAGAGAAAACAGGTTGCAGATTAACCTTCCAGTTCTTTCAACTCTCTCACAAGCATTGGAAGCACAACGGCGGGATCGCTCACTATTCCGAGAGCGTGGGCAGTTCCTCTATCCATCAATCTCGTTACCACGTAGGGATTCATGTCCACTATTACTGTTTTGACAGTTGACGGCAGCATGTTTCCAGTAGCGATGCCGTGAAGCATCGAAGCCCAGATAAAGCACATATCTGCCTTTCTTATGTACTTTCTCATCTCATCCTGTGCCTGCATGACATCGGTTATAGTGTCCGGAAGTGGGCCGTCATCTCTCAGCGATCCTCCTATGACGAAGGGAATACCTCTTTTCACGCACTCGTAGAGAACTCCTCCCCTGAGCACTCCTTTCTCGACAGCATCCTTTATACTTCCCGCCTTTCTGATTTCGTTTATGGCGACAAGGTGATTTCTGAATCCTCCCTTGTAAACTTCTCCAGTTTCTTTATCCATTCCGAGAGTTGTGCCGAACAGCTGCTTTTCCACATCCATTACTGCAAATCCGTTACCGGTGAAGAGAGCCTGACAGTATCCCATCCTCACGAGCTCAGCCAGAGCCTCGTCAGCTCCGGTGTGAGCTATTGCCGTTCCGACGACGTGAATTATGAATCCACCTCTGCTTTTCAGCTCCTTCAGCTGTCTTGCAAGTCTTTTTATTGTAGAATTTACAGGTTTTTCGGCAGAGACTTCGGAAGTCATGAAGGCGAAGATGTCTTTCTCCCTCGGCCTTTGAGGAGCCTCGATTCTGACTCCGTCAATTCCGACCACAACAGGCTCTCCTTTTCTTACGAGCCCCTGTCTGACGCACACGGGCTCTCCGTCTCTTATGACGATTACGCAGTCCATTTCTATGTCTTTTACCGGCTTCCACTCTCCGTTTATCCTGACGTACGTAGGGTGGTGCGTTGTTGCGTAGAAGCCATCGGGAAGAATCCCGTCTGCAGGAGCCGGTTCTGTTTTCGCATCCTTCTCCGGGAGTATTGCTCCGAGCTTTTCAAGTTCTCTGAACAGCCTTTCGTCACCTCTCACGAGCATTCTGCAGTAACTTTCGTCCTCCTTCGTCTTCCCCACGTCGAGCTGCAGAATCTCAAAATCTCCTCCGAGATCCATTATGGTGTCGAGTACCTTTGGCAGTATCATCGAGTCTATGATGTGTCCTTTAAGCTCGATCTCCATACTCAATTCCATACGGTTTGATTTTGGTTATGAGAGTTATAGTTTTTTTGCAGCTAACTTCTGATTGTAAAATCAGGTAAGCCAGCAGATCAAAATTGAAAAAGTTAAAAATAAAAATTAATAAGGTAAAAATTTTTCAAATTTTATACTTCAACCTACCTTAAACCCTTAGCATGGCTCAGCACGTGCTTCAAAACAGGTTTAATCAGTCTGACGCCGAGCTCAACGGCTTTTTTCGATCCGGGGAGGCAAAATACGACATTTCCGTTCTCCAGAACTCCTGCAATCGCTCTGCTGAGAACGGCATGCACGCCTATTTCTCTGTAACTTTCGTACCTGAATATCTCTCCAAACCCCTCAATCTCCTTTTTGAGTACTGCCCTTACAGCCTCTACCGTAACGTCTTTTGGAGTTATTCCCGTCCCGCCCACAGTTATGACTGTGTTGCAGTTCAGGTCAAAAATTGCCTTTATTATTTCAGGTATGCTGTCCTCCACGAGAATGTAATCCACGCAACCAAGCTCTTTTACAACGATTTTTGAGGATTCGTCGTCCTGCGGTATTTTGTTTACGCCCCTCACTCTTCCGTACTTTTTGAATCTCGTTGTGGATACGCTGACCACTCCGGCTTTTACTTCAACATCCGTCTCGTGAGGGTGAGCGTTTGGATAAGAGCTCATACAGCCAGTGTCTGTAAGGAACTACATATCACTTTGCAATGCTCAAAAAGTTAAAAAGAGTGTGAAATGTAAAGCACAGTCTGACACCAGCATGTTCAGGTTTCAGCCGGTGCTCGCAACCTCACTCCTGAGAGCTGATAACTCGTCAAAAAGACTCCTGATTTCGTCATCAAAGTAATCGTAGCAGTCCATGAATGTCCTGCCGTACGGGCACATTCCGGTAACGCACGGATAACTGTACCTGCCCTTTCTGTCTTTAACGCACGGCACTTCCACAAACTCCAGCATCAACATCTATACCACCTAATAATTGTGATGATAATGTGTAATATAAATCTTTCGGAGAATTTTGAAGACAGGATTGCACAGGATGAAGAAGTCTGCACAAAACTGCATAATCCGTACGAATCCTTTAACGAATTCAAGCCTGACGTTTGGTCACGGTAAAGAACATAGTTGGGATAGCGAAGCTGAAAAGTTATTAAAGCGAAGAACTCAGGTTGAGTCATGGAAAACGACACGATAAAGCTGGGTCTGGTTGTTGCCGAATTCAACAGAGACATAACCTACGCCATGGAAATAGTAGCTAAGGAGCACGCAGAATTTCTCGGAGCTGAGGTCGTCAGCGTTTTAAGAGTTCCGGGTGTTTTCGATGCCCCAATAGCGATAAAGGAAATGCTGAAAACTGATGTGGATGCCGTTGTTGCAGTGGGATGCGTAATAGAGGGAGAAACTGAACACGACGAGATAGTCGCTCAGCACGCGGCGAGAAAAATTATGGATTTGAGCCTGGAGTTCAACAAGCCCGTAACCCTCGGAATAAGCGGTCCTGGTATGGGCAGGCTTGCAGCCCACCAGAGAATAGATTACGCAAAGAGAGCTGTGGAGGCGGCGGTAAAACTTGTGAGAAGGCTCAGGAAGTTCAGAGAGCAGGGATCGGCGTAAGCTATCTGACAGTTGGGGGATAGTAAAACGCAAATCTGTATTTTTGCAGGCTCAATTGTAAATAAAAATTTGAATCGCAAATCAGAAGAATAAAACTGACTAAAAGAGGTGATAGTAACGAAGGTAACGAAAGTGAGCGGTAGAGTTAGAAGCATACAGCCTTCCGCCACGCTCGCCATATCTGCAGAGGCAAAGAGGCTTGCGAGAGCCGGAAAGCCTGTAATAAATATGGGCGTAGGAGAACCCGATTTTAACACCCCGGAACACATAGTCAGGGCGGCAGAAAAAGCTCTGAGAGAAGGAAAGACTTTTTACACTCCGGCAAAAGGAATTCCGGAACTCATAGACGCAATAGTTGAAGTATACAGGGAGAAAAACTACGACATATCGCAGGAGAACGTCATAGTTACTCCGGGAGCAAAGTACGCAATATTTGAAGCTATGCTTTCCACGATTGATGAAGGGGACGAGGTAATACTGTTAGACCCTTCGTGGGTCAGCTACGAGCCGTGCGTGGCCGTTTCCGGTGGAAAGGTCGTGTGGGTTCCTCATTCCGAAGGATTTGAAGATGCACCTGTTGAAGAATACGTAACAGACAGATGCAGGATGATTGTTATAAACTCTCCAAGCAATCCCCTCGGCGTTGTTTATCCAAAGAGCTTTCTGAAGAAAATAAGAGATCTGGCAGTTGACATGGACTTAATCGTGATGTCCGACGAGATATACGATAAAATAGTCTTTGATGAAGAGTTTCACAGCATAGCTGAATTCGACGACATGCTCGAAAGGACGATTCTCATCAACGGCTTCTCAAAGACCTATGCCATGACCGGGTGGAGGCTTGGCTACGCAATAGCTCCGGAGGAAATAATAAAGTACATGCTCAGACTTCAGTCTCACAGCGTGAGTCATCCCACTTCTTTCGTTCAGTACGCCGGTGTAGAGGCGTTGAAAGGCGATCAGAGCTGCGTAGGAGAGATGGTAAAGGAGTTCAGGGCGAGAAGAGACATAATGATTGAGTACCTGAAGGAGATGGGACTGGAGTTTGCACCGCCAAAGGGAGCTTTTTACATGTTCGTAAACGTCGAGAAAGATTCGGTGGAATTCTGTGAAAAGTTCCTGAAAGAAAAATACGTTGCAGCCACACCCGGTAAAGCCTTTGGAAAGTCTTTCGCAACGTGGATTAGATTAAGCTACGCCACGAGCAGGGATAACATAGTGGAGGCCATGGAAAGGCTGTCCGAGTTCTTGCAGTCGTGATGCCTGTACAGGTTTAATCAGAGCAGTTTATTAATTTATTAAAATTATAGATTATATTTAAAGAAATTACTGGAATGTTAAATATTTCGGTAGAGTAATTAACATGTTTAATTCAGAACACTCACTCACTCTCCGGCTTGCTCCTCTTCTTTATGTAATCCGAAAGGGGACAGATTATATTTATCGTTCCGACATCGGTTATTTCAAAAACCCATGTCCTCGAATCGTGTCCGCACAACCTACAACCGTCAATTCTTACAGTTCTCAGAACGCTGCCTATCGGCAATCCGTAGAGGTTCACGTCCCACCTGTTGTCTATGAGTTTTTTATCCAGTACGATCGTTCCATCAACTATGTGGGCAACCGCCAGACCACCGGCAGCTTCAGCGGTATCGCTTCCCTGAGAACTCCTTTTCTGTGAAACGAACAGCCCTGTTTGCTTCCACTTTTTCAGGAAGTTAAAGAAATGTCTGACTATTTGCCTTGCCATCATCTCCCTGTGCTCGTATAATCCCGTTATGCTGTCTATGATCACGTTGGTTATTTTTTTCTCCCTGATGGCGTAGGCCATGGTGTCCAGCAAAGCCTTCGGGTTCTCTCTCAACTCTTCACTCTGAGAGGCGTCGATTACTATGACGTTCTCCTCGACTTTCGAGAAGTCCACTCCGAGGACTATACTTTTTTGCTTTAAAGCCGTGTACAGGAAGTTAGCGGGACTCTCAACCGTAACAAAGAGGACTTTATACCCGTTTCCTGCCTGAGTTACAGCAAACTGTTCGGCAAGGACACTTTTACCGCTATCAGGAACGCCTGTTAAGTTCATGACCGAGAGGTACGGAATTCCACCGAGCGGTTTTTTAACAAACTTACCGCTCTCGTCAACATCAACCCTGTAGAACATTTCGTCGAGCTTGGTTCCGGTAGGTATTCCAAAGAGTTTTGGAGCTTTAGTTTTCAGCTCCCCAAGTTCAAAATACTCAGCCATAGTATTACTTCGTTTAACTTGTATTTAAGTGTTGATAACTCAGATTTGCATTCGAACAGCTACGAATTGCTACGGGTTGCACCATACCGATTTAAAACTGATTTAATCGGTTTTAGAAAATCATGATTTTTTGTTAAAATTGCTTCAAACTCAGAAAAAGTCTAAATATTACGAAGTCGTAATTATAATGGAGGTGGTGATATGAGGCCGGTTGTGAACAGGATTGTTGAAGTTAGGGTTGGAAAGGTAAGCAAGGTGAGAATATCAAAGACTGGAGTGGGAGTTTTTTCAATAGACGCGGAAGAGTAGAGGAGAGGGTAACAGAGGGAGCTGAATGGGTAAAGTTTGCTTTGCATTTGAAGTTCACCAGCCTTTCAGACTTGGTAACAACTTTCAGAACTGTGATTTCGATAAGTGGTTTTCAAATTCCAACAGGGAGATAATTCAAAGGGTGGCGGAAAAGTGTTACATCCCCGCCACCCGCATAATCCTTGAAAAACTCGACGATGGTTTTAAATGTGCTTTCAGCCTTTCAGGTCTCGTCGTTGAGCAGCTTGAGATGTGGTGCGAGGAAGCTTTAGAGCTGTTTGAGGAGTGTTCCAAACACACCAACTGTGAATTTCTGGCTCAAACTTATTTTCACAGCATTTCAAGCCTTTTTACAGACTGTAAATCTGAGTTCGAGAAACAGGTTAAAATGCACGTTGCGATGCTGAAGGAAAAATTTGGTGTTAAACCAGAAGTGTTTGAAAATACTGAACTCATATTTAACTCTGCGATAGCTGCCAAAGCTCGCAATCTGGGTTTTAAGGCTATTTACGCAGAGGGGTGTGCTAAGCTTTTAAAGGGTAGAAGCCCGAACTACGTTTACTCGTGTAACGGCATAAAGGTTCTCGTCAGAAATTACCAGCTTTCAGACGATATAGCTTTCAGGTTTTCATGTCGGGACTGGGATCAGTATCCTCTAACCGCTGATAAATACGCCGACTGGTTGTCGAAAACTCCGGGAGATTGCGTAAACGTGTTTATCGATTACGAAACTTTTGGTGAGCATCACTGGAAGGAGAGTGGAATATTAGAGTTCCTCAGGTGGTTGCCTCATGAGTGCGAGCTGAGAGGCGTGAGCTTTGCACTGCCGTCTGAACTTGCGGAGCTTAAAGTAAGGGGAGAAATAGAGGGCGAGGAAACAACCTCATGGGCTGATACAGAAAAAGACGCGTCTGCCTGGCTCGGAAACGACATGCAGAAGTCTGCCTTTACAGCGATTCAGAAAGCGGAACCGTATTCGAGAAGGGATGGAACGAATAAGAGAATGTGGAGACTCATGCAGACAAGTGACCACTTCTACTACATGGCAACAAAACATGGATGTTCGGGAGAAGTGCACAGCTACTTCAGTCAGAGCGAACCGTTTTCGGCTTTTAAAAGCTACATGACCGCCCTGAGCTGTTACGAGAAATGCTGCGTACCGAGAATGAAGAACAGAGAAGCAGCAAAAATTTTGAGGACTCTCAAGCCCGAAGAAGCTTTTCACTTCTACGAAGGGTTGAGGTACTTGACTTCAGCCCATTCTCTCGTTGAGTTTGCTCAAAAACTGAAAAACGTGAGTGATGAATGCATTGAGGAGCACCACAGGAGAAGAGATTTTGAAAGGTGGATTTCCGATACGGTTGGGGATAAAGAGCTATCAGCAGCTCTTGGTTCGATAAAATCCGATGATTTTCTGAGAGAAAAGCTCACCGGACTAGTTGAAGAAAGGGTGAGCAAGCTATGGAGTCTCTTAAAATAGCCTTTTTCTGCTGGGAGAGTCTTTACACGGAGAGAGTTGGAGGGCTCGCGAGAGCTGCAACACACCTCGCAGAGGAACTGGCAAAGAAGCACGAAGTTCACTTCTTTACGAGAGGTACTGGAGATCTCGAAGTAAACGGAGTTAAGTACCACTGCTGCATTCCTCACGGGCTCAACATCGTGGATTACTGCAGGGACATGAGCCTGAAACTCGTCGGCAAATTCAGAGAGACCGACAGTCCGGAGTTTGATGTGCTTCACTTTCACGACTGGCACGTGGTGGAGGCTCTGCACGAACTTCAGGACAGAAGGACAGTTTTTACGTATCATTCCACTGAATACGGCAGAAACGGTAACAACTTTGGAGACTGGTGGGAATTCAGGGAAATATCCGGAAAGGAGTGGTATGCCGGATTAATTGCCAGGAGAATTACGGCAGTCTCGAACGTACTGAAAAACGAGATTATGTGGTTATACAGCATTCCGGACTGGAAAATCGACGTAGTGCCAAACGGAATTCATCCAGACAAGTTTTATGCGGAAGTTGATGCCGGTGCCGTGAAAAAAGAGTACGGAGTACACCCTTTCGCACCTCTGATATTCTTCGCTGGAAGGCTGGTGTACCAGAAGGGGCCTGACCTTTTACTCGACGCAGTACCTTCAATGCTCAGACACAGATGGGATTTGAAGTTTTTATTTGCTGGAGATGGAGACATGAGGAATTACCTCGAAAAAAAGGCTGCAGACATGAATTTGCCCGTAAGGTTTCTCGGCTACCTGCCAGATAGAGAGTTTGTCAGAGTTCTGAATTCTGCAGACATTGTAGTGATACCGAGCAGAAACGAGCCTTTTGGTCTGGTGTTGCTTGAGGCCTGGAGTGCCAAGAGGTGCGTCGTTGCCACAGACGTTGGAGGGCTGTCGGAGAACATAGACAACTTTTACGACGGTATAAAGGTGTATCCAACTCCCGAATCCATAGCGTGGGGTGTAAACTACATAGTTGACGATGCCGAAGGTGTCAGGCTGATGGGTGAGAGGGGAAGGAACAAAGTCGACAGAAAGTTCAGGTGGGAAGTCGTTGCAAGAAAGATACTTGAAGTTTACAGAAAAATATAAATTTTTATTTTTTTA
Source organism: Archaeoglobaceae archaeon (assembly GCA_015520485.1). Lineage (GTDB taxonomy): Archaea > Halobacteriota > Archaeoglobi > Archaeoglobales > Archaeoglobaceae > WAPX01. The sequence goes on along the minus strand of WAPX01000068.1, from coordinate 10,677 downwards.
TTTGCAGATATAAAAGGCACGGCAGAATGTCAGATCAATCGAGAAAAATTAACTGGAAAATTTTGAAAAAGTTGAAATAACTGTGAAACGTCTTTAAAATGGAAGATGGTAGTATGAAAATCCACATCTTCGTTGACGAATTTCCTCCATTTTTTAGAGGAGGGCTCGGAACGTACGCCATGGAGGTATCAAAAAGGCTGGCTGAGAAAAGCGAGGTCTGCGTGTTTACGAGAAGTAACGACTTAACTTTCAGCCACGAGCACTGGTTTAAGGCGAGAGTTTTCAGAGCTCCATACATAAAGCCGGACTGCTATCCAGCGTACCTCCCTCCTCACGTCAGGGAATGGGATGAGAACGGAAAGAAGTTTTACGCCGAAACTCTGCTTTATAACATACTTTCAGCCTGCAAATCAGTTGAAGATAAGCCGGATCTCGTTGCCGCTCATGACTGGCTGGCTTTTCCTGCAGGCATAATGGCTTCTTCCAACTGTAACGTTCCTCTTGTCGCTCACTTTCACTCAACCGAGTACGGCAGGATTGCCACACCTTCTCCAGCAGTTTGCGAGATTGAAAAAGAGGGAATTTCAAAGTCGAAAAAAATTATTACGGTAAGTTACGCCATGAAAGACGAAATAGAGCGTTTTTACGGGGAAAGCAAAAAAGTTGAGGTTGTTTACAACGGTGTGGATGTTGAGAAGTACAGTCCGGAGAAGTTCGATAAAAAAGAAGTAGAAGAGTTCAGGAGTAGGTTTTGCGGAGAAGATGAGAAGGTTGTGCTCTTTCTTGGCAGGCTCACGTGGGTTAAGGGAGTTGATTCCCTCGTAAGAGCGATGCCGGAGATAGAAAGGCTGTGCGAAAACGTAAGGCTGGTAGTCGTCGGCAGAGGTGAAATGGAGGAGTACCTGAAAAAACTCTCAGAAGAGCTTGGAGTCAACGTTACCTTCAGGTTTGAATACGTGAGTGAAGTTGAAAGGATTTTACACTACTTATCCGCAGACGTCGTTGTTTTACCCTCCCGCTACGAGCCTTTTGGAATAGTGTGCGCAGAAGCCATGGCTCTCGAGAGACCTGTTGTCGTTGGTGCAAAGGGCACATCTGGTTTGAGAGAACAGGTGGTGAGTGGAGAAACGGGATACCATATAAATCCGGATGATCCTCACGATATTGCTGTTTACACATCTGCTTTGCTGAACGATGAAAAGCTCAGAAAAAAAATGGGAAAAAGGGCGAGAAAACGAGTTCTGGAAAACTTCACGTGGGATATGTGTGTGGAAAAGACGCTTAAAATCTACACGGGGTGTTCTCAATGATGCTGGGCAGGTCTGAGCTAGTTTACGACACTGCGAGCGAGAAGGAGTACTTAATTGTTAACGGGCACTCCTACTCCTCTTCGAGCATAGCTGGAAATACGAGAAAGTACCACGGGTTGCTCGTAAAAAACGGTTACGTTCTGCTTTCCAGCACAGACGACTTTGTCGATGGAAAGAGAATTTCGTGCAGCAGATACAAAAACGCTCTCGTCGATGAAGGTCTGAAGAGAATGTACTCCTACATTCACCCGGCACGCTTTCTGTACTGGGTTTCTGGAGTCGTGGGGAAAGAAATCAGGCTGGGAAAGGGTAGCGTTAAAGTCGTATACAGAGCTAACTCTCAAAAGAATTTCAGAATTATACCTCTGCTGGCTATGAGGAGCACTCACTCGGTAAGAAAGGACTTCGAGGACGTGAGCGTTAAGGTTTTTGATGATGGCTTTACCGCCCGCTCCTCGAACCTCAACCTCAGCGTGAAGGTACGCAGCTCCGTAAACAGGCCGAGAATTGAGAGAGTAGATTACATTTACTACAACGTTTTCTACAAAAAGGAGTGTGAGAGGGGATACGAGTGCTGCGAAAACCTGTACGCTCCCGTTAAAATTGAGGCTGATACGGATCGTCTGGAGCTTGTAGCTTATACTGAAACAGAGAGGAGTCTGGAGCATTCCGCACCAAAAAGTTATTTTCTGTCCCCTGAAAAAATTTTAGAATATGCCTGCGACTGTTTTATTGCAGATAACTGGATAGTGGCGGGCTATCACTGGTTTGCTGAGCCATGGGGTAGAGATGCGTTTGTCAGCCTTCCCGGTTTACTCCTTGAGAGAGGGCTATTTGGAAAGGCAAGAAGCGTGTTTCTGTACTTTGCGAGGAAGATAAAAGACGGGCTGATACCCAACAGAGTGTTTGAAGAGCCAACCTACAACTCCAGCGATTCGAGCCTCTGGTTCGTTTACGCATTAGACAGGTACATGAGAAAAACAAAAGATTTCGAATTTCTGTACCGCTTAAAAGTTTACGTTGAGAGCATACTTGAAGAATATCCGTACAGTGATGTCGCCAGATTGAAAGGTAGGCTTATTTCAGTAAAACCTCAAACAACGTGGATGGATACGAGGTTTACGCCGAGGGAAGGTTTTCCAGTTGAAATCAACGCTCTCTGGATTAACGCTCTGGCTTTTGCTGAGAGGTACAGAGTTGATACTCCTGCTGACTGGAGAGAGGCGCTGAAGGAGTTCAAGAAAACGTTCTGGAATGGGAAGTATTTGGACGACCTTAAAGGAGACAACTCCCTTAGACCGAACCAGGTAATTGCTCTTGCAGTTCTGACGTCTATACCGGAACTGGAGGATCAGGAACTGATTGAGATGGCTAAAAAAGTGTGTTCTGTTGTTAAAGAAGAGCTTTTAACGCCTTACGGACTCAGAACGCTTTCTCCTTCCCACCCGGAGTACTCGGGTAAGTATACTGGAGATCCAAGTTATCACAACGGATGCGTGTGGCCCTGGCTTACGGGTTTTTACTTCGAGTTGAGGAAGAATGCGGAGCTCAAAATTTCTAAATCCGAGCTGTTACCGCTGTTATCTCACCTTTACGATGCGGGAATTGGGTTCATATCTGAGATTTTCGATGGAGATCCACCTCACAAACCAGACGGGTGCATAGCTCAGGCATGGAGCGTTGCGGAGGTTTACAGAGCTTTAAAGATGTGTGGTGAATAAATTTATAACTTGTTTTTAATTTTTTCGAATAATTTATTTTTACTATATATATTAATTAAATTAGAATTACCTGTGGCACACTTCACACAACACCGAAGCAAACACCGAAGGGTAATTAACTGGATTGTTAATGTAACCAGTATGAAGCTTACCAGAACAGCTGAAGTTGTATTGAAAAAGAGGTACCTGCTTCGCAACGAGAAGGGCGAAGTCATAGAAACGCCTGAGGAAATGCTGTGGAGGGTTGCAAGAGCGGTCGCTTCTGCTGAAGAAAAGTACGGAGGAGATTGCGAAGCAATTGCAAGAACTTTTTTCAACATAATGGATGAACAGCTCTTCCTGCCGAACTCTCCCACTCTAATGAACGCCGGAACGAACCTTAACCTGTCAGCCTGCTTTGTCATACCGGTGGAGGACTCAATAGATGGAATATTCAAGGCTCTCTGGGACATGGCAAAAGTTCAGAAGAGCGGTGGAGGAACGGGATTCTCTTTCTCCAAATTGAGGCCGAAAGGAGACATAGTGCACTCCACGAAGGGCGTGGCGAGCGGGCCCGTAAGCTTCATGAAAATCTTCGATGCTGCAACCGAGCAGATAAAGCAGGGGGGTAAGAGAAGAGGAGCAAACATGGGCGTCCTGAACGTGCACCATCCGGACATTGAAGAGTTCATAAAGGCAAAGTGGAAGGAGGGAGTGCTGAGGAACTTCAACATAAGCGTTGGAATTACGGACGATTTCATGAAGGCTTTAAAAGAGGGGAAAGATTACCCTCTCATAAATCCGAGAACGAAAGAAGTTGTAAGGAGGGTTCCAGCAAGAAAAATTTTTGACATGATAGTGGAAGGGGCATGGAGAAATGGCGAACCGGGAATGGTGTTTCTGGACACGATAAACAGGCACAACCCAACGCCACACGTAGGCGAGATAGAAGCAACAAATCCGTGTGGAGAACAGCCTCTGCTACCCTACGAATCGTGCAACCTCGGGTCAATAAACGTTTCAGCTTTTGTGAAGGGAAAAGATTTCGATTACGGAAAGCTGAGAGAAGTAGTTCACATAGCCACGAGGTTTCTCGACGACGTCATAGACGTTAACTCCTACCCGCTACGCGAAATTGAAGAAAAAACGCTGGCAAACAGAAAAATCGGTCTTGGTGTGATGGGGTTTGCAGACGCTCTTTTCAAGATGAACGTTCCCTACGACAGCGAGGAAGCGTTGGAGATAGCGGAAAAACTGATGTCTTTCATTCAGAAAGAATCCCACCTCGCCTCTCAGGAGCTCGCTGAGGAGAGAGGCGTTTTCCCCAACTGGAAAGGGAGCGCGTGGGAAAAGAAGGGAATTAAGATGAGAAACGCAACAACGACAACAATAGCTCCCACCGGAACGATAAGCATAATTGCTGGATGTTCTTCGGGAATCGAACCCGTTTACGCCCTTGCGTTCAAGAGAATGCATATACTCGACGGTGAAGAATTCTTCGAGGTAAATCCGGTATTCGAGGAAACCCTCAAGAGAGCAAGCCTGTACAGCGAGGAGATAATAGAAAAAATAGCTGAAACTGGAAGCATTCAGGATATAGAGGGAATTCCGGAAGAGATAAAAAGAGTTTTCAAATGTGCTTTAGACATAGCCCCGGAGTGGCACGTGAGAATGCAGGCGAGTTTTCAGAAGTACACGGACAACGCCGTGTCCAAAACCATAAACATGCCCAACCACGCAACAAAGGCTGACGTGGAGACTGCTTTTCTCCTAGCCTACGAACTCGGCTGCAAGGGAATCACCGTTTACAGGGACGGAAGCAGAGAAGAACAGGTATTAGCCTTGGCAAAGAAGAAGAACAAAGAAAAAGAAGTCTTCAGAGGTAGAATGGTAAAAACGGGCTACATAGAACCGAGACCGAGACCAAAGGTAACCACGGGAACAACCATAGAGACAAAAACGGGTTGCGGCTCTCTGTACGTCACGATAAACGAGGACGAATACGGAATAGCGGAAGTTTTCGTTCAGCTCGGTAAAAGTGGTGGTTGTGCAGCGTCTCAGACCGAGGCAATAGGCAGACTCCTGAGCATCGCTCTCAGAAGCCAGATAAATCCGTACGCTCTGATAAAACAGCTGAAGGGCATAAGGTGCCCGTCAATAGGTTTTGATGATGGGGAGATAATAACGTCCTGCGCCGATGGAGTTGCCAAGGCACTCGAAAAATACCTGAGAGGAGAGTACACAAAGCGCAGAACAGATGGAATAAAGCCCCTAACGGAGTTCGTGGAGGAAAAAAACAGAAAAACAAAACTCATAGGTGGAGTCTGTCCAGAGTGCGGTAATGTACTTGAATATGGAGAAGGTTGCATGGTTTGTAGAATGTGCGGATTTACCAAGTGTGGATGAAGAGTTAAGATTGCTCGTGCCTCAGCAGACGAATTAGGGCTACCAGAAAACGCTACAACCTAAAGATTTATATATTGGATGTTCCGAAAAATAAAAGACATAGCCGGGTTTGGTCAGATTGGGCTGAATAGGTTTAGTTAGCGGCTATCGGTTTAGGAGGTGGGATGAGTGAGTGAATTACCCCTTGCCCCGGTAGAGAGAATAATCAGAAACGCCGGTGCGCAGAGAGTCAGTGAAAGCGCGAAGAAGACACTTGCAGAGGCAATCGAAGACTACGCAATGAAGGTTGCCAAGAGAGCAGTTGAGCTTGCCAATCACGCTGGCAGAAAGACTGTTAAAGCTGAAGACATAAAGATGGCTGCCAAGGAGCTGTAAAAGCTCCGACTTTTCTTATTTTTGTTTTTAGTTTATTTAATTTGGTTTCTATTTTGTGTTACTACTTCTATAATCTGTGTGTTAAACTTTTAGGATTGAACCTCGAGACTTCTTAAAAGTACAGGTTTTTGTTCAGAAAAGGTATTAACGCCATGATTACGGCAATTTCGGTCAGCTCGGCTCTCGATATCGCATTCTTCGTTAAGTAGCCAATAGCCCCCTGTTTTTTCCCGAGATCCTTTATGCCTGTCACGACTTCCATGACCTTTCCAACTTCACTCCCACCAAGTACGGGCCTCAGCACGCTTTCAGGGTATTCAAATCCCGGGCCGTATCCTATGCAGATTCTGTCCCCGTCGTAGATTGCAGCAACCTGTATATCGAGGTACCCTGTCAGCGTGAAGTTGTTTCTGAACAGTCCGGCTTCAACTCCAACTCCAAAGTCGCACTCTCCGCTCTCGTAAGCTTTCAGAGCTCTGTTTATGGCACCCTTCACCGTATCGTTGTCGAAGGGCTGGTCAGGCACTCCCGAATTCACTTCTAAGGCCTTTACAGACACATCGTCAAAAAATCGAGCAAACGCTCTTTTCACTCCCTCGAGCTTTGCCGGATTTTTCGATCCCAGTGCCACCACAACTCTGCGCTCAGCCGGGTCAGCCATGATTACCACCTTCAACAGCTTTAACCACTCTGCCGTACCTGTCTACTTCTCCAGCTTTTATCCTTGTCGATGATATGGGCTTTCCGTCCTCAGCAACTACGTAGTCAACTACAACCACCTCTATTTTTTTCATGCCCCTCTTACTCCTTTCCTCGTTTATCCTTCTGGCAGTGCTCTCGGTCTCCGGAGAAACGACGAGGTAGTCAAAATCCTCCTCAAGAGTTTTTCCGAAAGCGTCGTTTATAACCTCTATTTCCGGTTCAGCTTTGTACTTTCTCAAAAAATACCTTTTCAGGTTTTCAGCTCTTAAAGCTAAAGGCATCACCGTTCTGAACCTTTTTCTGGCCATTTCATCACTTGTTATGCCTATTTTCAGGCTTTTCAAATCTTTAGCAAGTTTAACCGCCACGTCTATTAGCTTTTTGTGACCTTCGTGAAGTGGATCGAACGTTCCGCCGAGAGCTACTTTTGGCATGGCTTCTCACTTTTTGAATTTTTAAAACTTAAACCTGCTTTGAAATTTTTGAAATTATTTTTTAATTTAACCGCTCAGCTACTTTAAAAGCGCAGAGTAAATCTGATTCGTCACGTGTATTCCGTTCAGCTCTAGTATCAGGTTCAAAATGGCTCCAATAATTGCACCTACAATCAGTGCTGCGAGCACTCTGATCTTCACTATGAAAACTATTACTGCCACCAGCAGAACCAAGGTTGTTGCGGCGTTGAGCTGGGTTAGTGCTGGTTTTGCATTTAAGACCTGCTTGGCAGCCTCGCCTATTGTGGAGCCCATGAGGTTGAACAGAGTCGATATTCCACTTACACCGAACAGAAAACCTATTCCAAATCCCACAGCCGTCAGCGCTTTATCGCCCATGCTATCAGAACATCATAAAAATTATAAAAAGTTAAGCCTAAGATACTTCCTCAACTCCTATACCCATACAGTACTTTTCAAATTTTTCATGAGAAAGTAAACTTTTTGCATCGCCTTCAAACACGACTCTGCCGCTTATAAGCATGTATGCTCTATCGCTTATCTCCAGAGCCCTTTTCACGTTTTGCTCGACGAGAAGAATTGTCAAACCAAATCTCTCTCTCAGTTCCTGCACCTTGCTGAATATCGTTTCTGCAAACTTGGGAGAGAGCTGGGCGGTCGGTTCGTCCAGCATTAGCAGTCTGGCTTTTCTCACCAGTACTGTGGCTATGGCGAGGAACTGTCTCTCTCCTCCGCTGAGGTGTCCTGCTTTTCTCTTCAGGTGCTTTCTCAGCTCCGGAAACACGCTTAAAGCCAGTTCAATTCTTTCCTGCACTTCATCTTTTTCGAGGATGTAACCGGCTATTTTCAGGTTCTCTTCAACGCTCAGGTTTACAAAAACACTGTCAGTTTGCGGCAAGTAAGCTATACCGAGCTTTGTCTTTTCGTGAGGCGGTACATCTGTCACATCCTCTCCCTCGTAAATTATCTTACCGGAGTAAATGGAAGAAAGACCAAATACCGTTTTCAGAAACGTTGACTTCCCGCTTCCATTTGGACCGACAACTGTGGTTATCTGTCCTCTGTAAACCTTGGCACTAACATCGAACAGTATGTGCAGTTCTCCGTAACCTGCGTTGACGTTCTCAACTCTCAGAACTTCTTCCACGCTATCACCTTTTTGTTTTTACATTTTGTTTTTTGTCGTAAACTAAGTTTATAATTTTAGTAAATAAAAATTTAAAGATTTATTTATTTTCATAAAATTAATTTTAAAGTACGCAGAGCTACATTCCACCTATGTACACTTCGACGACCTGCGGGTTGTTTATCACTTCTTCCCCGCTTCCCTCAGCTATGACTTTTCCGCTTGCCATGGCGTACACGTAGTCAACGTACTTCAAAGCAATGTCAAGTCTGTGTTCCACGATCAGAAAAGTGATACCTTTCTTCTTCAGTTCTACAACCCTGTTCAGTATTTCGTGAGCGAGGGCTGGTGCTACTCCAGCTATTGGCTCGTCCATTATTATCAGCTTTGGTTCTGTCATCAGAGCCCTTCCCACTTCAAGCAGCTTCAGCTGTCCACCGCTGAGCTTGTAGGATTTCTCGTGCCACAGGTGGTCTAACTTGAGAAATTCAAGAATTTTGAAAGCCTTTTCCACCAGCTCTTCTTCAAATTTGTTCCACCTGCCGTAGTTTAACGCCGAAACCACGTTCTCTCCGACATGCTTCTGAGCTATCAGCAGGTTTTCGAGCACCGTCATGTTTTTCAGCGGCTGTGGTATCTGAAAAGTTCTTACTATTCCGAGTTCGTATATCTGATAGGGCAGCTTCCTCGTTATGTCCATTCCCTCAAAAATTACTTTGCCTGATGTCGCTGGATAAAACCCTGTTATGACGTTTATCAGAGTTGACTTCCCGCTACCGTTCGGGCCTATAATGAGCGTTACTGACTCTCTTCCAACCTTTACGTTGACGCCGTTAAGTACTAGAACGTCTCCAAAAAATTTAATGAGGTTGCGGGTTTCGAGTATGCAGTCTTCTCCTTTCATTCCCATCAGTTCCAGCTCAGTGTTTCCTCCTCAGTAAAGCTATGGCTGCTGCAATAGCTCCAACTGCAACAAACGCTTCAAATCCGGGAGACTTCTTGCTTGCAGTCTTGGTTGGAGTTGTGCTGGCTGTCATAACAGGTGGCTTTGGCTTGTGGTACCACACGATGGAGTTGTTCTTGTAGTACCACGTACCGGCCATCTCCCACGTGTCGTTCTTCGTCACGTAGTATATTCCGTAATTACCGCTTGCTCTGTCGTTCCACTTGTTGAGCTTGATAAAGCCTGTAACCGGTTTGACTCCGTAAACACCCTTGCTGTAGTTCAGCGTTACCTCAGGAATTATGTCCGCCATCAGCGTAGCATTGTACACGCCGTGATTAATCTTCATTACCTGCACGTAGCTGAGAGCGAGAACCCATGCAGCATCGTATGCGTTAAGTGCGTACTGCTGGGGCGTGTGGTTGTAACCCATTTCCCTGTATTCCTTGACAAGTGTCTTAAATGCAGGACCTCTTGCCTCGAAGAGTGTACAGTAGAGACCGACATCTCTGATTACAGGCTTATCCGCAGCTGCTTTTATGACCTGCGAGCTCTCAGCACACCCATCACAGCCAAACCACGTCACCTTGAACAGAATTGAGTTATCCGGTATCTGCGAAAGCAAATTAGCAACCTCTTCGTAGCTGAACGCCACCACACCGACGTGTGCGTTTCCGTACTTCTTGACGAGTGTATTCACATCGTTTGCCAGCCTCTGAATGTACGGACTGAAGTCAGCGGTGTTCTGGTCATACGGAATCACGTCTTTTATCTCAATACTTTCGTTTTCGAGCCTTGGTTTTATGCACTGGTACAGTCCCTTACCCCACGAGTTTCCGACGTAGAGTATCACAACAGCTTTTATGCCGGCGCTCTGAAGCTCCTTGGCTATTGCCTTTGTCTGGAAGTTGTCGGTTGCGACGAATCTGAATATGAACTTCTTGTCGCTCGGCTTTGTACAGCCTATCAGCGAAGGGATGGCTGTGGAGGATGGAGATATTATTACTATGTGGTTCTGGGTTACGTAATTCCTTATGTTTGCAACTTCTTCACTGCCCATGGGGCCTATTATCAGCTTTATCCCCTTTGAGTTGAGCATCTGAACCTTCTGCAGAGCTATCGTGGGCTGTACCTGCGTGTCTTCGAAATCAAAGCTTACAGCGTAGGGTTCATTATGCTCTTTGAAGTATTTGTCTATGTTAATCTTGGCAATGGTTAAAGCATCTTTTATGTCGTGTCCGTAGGTTGATAGTGGCCCGGAGAGGTCGCAGAGCACACCAATTCTTATAGTCTTTACGTTTTGTGCTTTTTGTGTATTCTGTGCAGTAGCTGAACCCATTACAAGCAGAACTATAAGTACAGGTACAAGCAGTTTCCACTTCATGTTCCATCACCCTATCTACCAAGTATCAAGCCGTTAACTCGGCAGACAGGTTTTAAATTTTTCTCTGCTCTTTTAATCACCCGTACAGCTTGCATGATGAAACTTAAATAACTTTTTAATAACTTCTTCATAAACATTGAGAACGTGAAAGTAAAGCGAAAATGAGCGAAAATAAAGTTGTCTCTGAACGCTGATAGACTCAACATAGCAGTTTAGGTATTTTAGGAAGTGGTATGAGAAGAACTAACAGCCGAAAAAGGTATTAACAGTTTCGAA
>WAPX01000067.1 GCA_015520485.1 Archaeoglobaceae archaeon | reverse complement strand
CCACATTTTTAGGCAAAACGTTTAAAAAGTTATTACACTATAAACTAAACCGAGGAATTAAATCGATAAAGCCGGGGTTGCCGAGTGGTAAGGCGTCGGTCTGCTAAACCGATGGGCTTCGCCCGCGTGGGTTCGAATCCCACCCCCGGCGCTTTTTGTTGTAGGTGTCTTCTAATGTTAGTTCTTCAACTTTTTCGAATACCAGACATGACTACCGCAAATACCAGGACATCAGACCATCAGATTTCATGCCGGCAATCTAAAAAGTCATATAGCATCCGAAAGAAAGTAGATGTATGGACATGGAAATAGTATCCGTTAGAGGAAGGGAAATTCTGGATTCGAGAGGCAATCCAACTGTAGAAGTTGAAGTAACACTGAAATGCGGTGCTGTTGGAAGAGCCGCAGTACCGGCAGGAGCCTCTAAAGGCAAGCACGAGGCCCTGGAGCTTAGAGACGGTGGAGACAGGTACAAGGGTAGGGGCGTTAGAAAGGCTGTGGAGAACGTAAACAACATTATAGCTTCAGAAGTAAAGGGCATGTGCGCACAGAACCAGTCGGAAATCGACGCGGCCATGATAGAGCTGGACGGAACTGAAAACAAGAGCAGGCTGGGTGCTAACGCCATTCTGGGCGTGTCAATGGCCGTTGCGAGGGCTGCTGCAAACGCACTTGGCATTCCGCTTTTTGTTTACCTCGGCGGTGCGTGCTCAAACCTTCTTCCAGTACCGATGATGAACATACTCAATGGAGGTGTGCACGCAAACTGGCAGGGTGCGGACTTTCAGGAATACATGATAGCTCCGTACGGTGCCGATTGCTTTGCCGAAGCGCTGAGGTGGGGTAGCGAAATTTACCACACACTTAAAGAGGTTCTCAAGCAGAAAGGGCACAGCGTTGGTGTTGGAGATGAAGGCGGCTTCGCACCAAAGGTTTCCTCCAACGAAGAGCCGATAGAGCTAATTCTCGAAGCTATAGAGAAAGCCGGTTACGAGCCGGGAAAACAGGTTGGAATAGCTCTGGATCCCGCATCGAGCGAGTTTTTTGAAGATGGCTACTACGTGCTGAGAACTGAGGGGAAGAAGCTCACACCGGAGGAGATGGTAAGCAGGTATTCGGAGCTGGTTGAGAAGTATCCGATCATTCTGCTGGAAGACGGTCTAGCTGAAGACGACTGGGAGAGCTGGAAAATCCTGAACAGAGAGCTTGGAGATAAGATAGAGCTCGTCGGCGATGACATATTCGTCACCAACGTGAAGAGAATAGTCAGGGGAATTGAGGACAACATAGCAAATGCCGTCCTCATAAAGCTGAACCAGATTGGCACTGTCAGCGAGACTGTAGCTGCCGTCAGACTTGCTCAGAAAGCTGGATGGGGAGCGATGGTTTCCCACCGTTCGGGTGAGACCGTTGACTCGTTTATAGCGGACTTCGCCGTTGCGATGAACACGGGACACCTGAAAACGGGTGCACCGTGCAGAGGGGAGAGAGTCGAGAAGTACAACCAGTTGCTGAGAATTGAGGAATTCCTCGGTAGGTCTGCGAAGTTCGCAGGAAAAGATGCTTTCGTCAGGAAACTTAGATTCTAATTTTAAATTTTTTCTCATTCAGACACTAGTAATCCCAGCTCAAGTCCTATCTCCATCCACGCCCACGCCCAGATAACGCATTCGAAAGCTCTTATCAGATCTCCTTTTTCAAGAAACCACTTCGAGTCTTCAATGTACGCCTCGATGTTTTTAAGGAAAGCTTCCCCCAGTTTTCTGTCCCCTGCTCTGAGTTCGTTAAATCTATCCTCAGCTCTTCCAAGCCATTTTTCGGTTTCGTTCCTCAGTTCGTCTTCGATGCGTTCATTTCCAGCCATTTCACCCGCAGGAAAAACTGTATAAAATATAGATTTTACCAGTCGATGATGTCCGAAGTTGCTGTTGCAGTTGTCGGAGGTACAAATATACTCAGCTGCAGAGTGCTGGACGATGTGAGGGTGGTTGAGGTCGATACGCCTTACGGTAAAGCTGAAGTAGAGGTAGGAGAAGTGAGAGGAGCAGAAATTGCGCTGTTAAGGAGACACGGAAGAAACAACAACATCCCCCCTCACAGAATAAACCACGCCGCAAATTTCTGTGCTTTAAAGAAGTTGGGGGTTAAAGATGTTATCGGAATGGGGTCGGTGGGCTGTCTAAAAGCCGATGTAAAGCTACCTGCTCTGGCTATTCCTCACGATTACATTGACTTCTTCAGCTTTGCCACGACCGTTGAGGACGAGCTCGTGCACGTTACACCCGGGTTTGACGAAAAACTGAGGGAGATGCTGGTAGAGGAAGCCAAGAAAGTCTGCCCGAAGAAAGGGTATAACCTGCTGGAGAAAGCTGTTTACTTTCAGAGCAGGGGTCCGAGACTCGAAACAAAAGCAGAGGTAAGAGTGATCTCCCAGTGGGCTGATTGCGTTGGGATGACCGCTGGAAGTGAAGCAACTGTGGCAAAGGAGCTGAACCTGAACTACGCTTCGATATGTACAGTCGATAACTATGCGAACGGCATTGGGAGTGAGGCTGTGGACTACAGAGAAATAGTGAGAAGGGCAAAAGTCAGCGCTGCAGTATGTCTGGAGGTTGTTTTTAACGTGGTTGAGAGGATCCTCGAACGTAGCTGAATGCCTTTAACGGGGGTGGTAATCGTGAGCGTTTTGATCAGGAACGTGTTAATTCTTTCAGGCTCTTATAACGCGTTCAGAGGGGATATACTCGTAGAGGAGGGCGTATTTGCAGGAGTTGGAGAGGTTGAAAGGGATAAATCGGATGTAGTAATAGACGGCAAAAATCTGGCTGCCGTTCCCGGTTTCGTAAATGCACACACGCACGCGGCAATGACCCTTTTCAGAGGGTACGCAGAGGACATGCCGCTGATGGAGTGGCTGGAAAAGAAGATATGGCCTCTGGAAAAGAAGCTGAAGCCAGGGCACGTATACGCCGGAACGAAGCTTGCATGCCTAGAAATGCTGAAGAGTGGCTGCACGACCTTCATGGACATGTACTTCAACGTGGAGCAGATTGCCAGAGCTGTTGAAGATTGTGGGATGAGAGCCTGTATTTCTTCAGCGTTTTTCGACTTCTTTGATAAAGATTTGCTTGAAGAGTCGATAAAAAGAGTTAAGAAGGAAATAGAGGCGCTTCGCGGAAGAGAGCTGATAATTCCGGCTGTTGGTCCTCACGCACCCTACACCGTGAGTCTGGACGGTTTGAGGATGTCTGCAGAGCTGGCTGAAGAAAAAGACGCTCTTTTACACTTTCATTTAGCAGAAACGGAGCAGGAAGTAAAAGAGTTCGAGAAAAAGAACGGAAAAAGTGTGGTCAGAGCTCTCGAAGAAATTGGATTCCTGAACGACAGGCTCGTCGCAGCTCACTCGATATGGCTGAGCGATGAAGAAATGGAACTGCTCGCCAGAAGAGGGGTTAGCGTCGCCCACTGTCCCGTGAGCAACATGAAACTCTGTTCGGGAGTGTTCAGGTTCAGAGACATGCTCAAAGCGGGAGTTAACGTTTGCCTCGGCACGGACGGGGCGGCGAGCAACAACAGCCTGAGTATCCTCGAAGAGATGAAGTTTGCTGCATTACTCCAGAAAATTTACTGGAAAGACATAGAGTTCAAATCAGAATTCGTATTTAAAGCCGCCACTGAAAACGGATACAGAGCGCTGAAAGTTAAGGGGGGCAGAATAGAGGAAGGACACGTGGCGGATTTCGCTCTTTACGACCTCAATTCCGTTTCTTTCAGCCCTAACCACAGCCTTTTAGCCAACCTCGTCTACTCAGCCACGAATTCGGTCGTTTATACATTTGTAAACGGAAAAGCTCTGATAGAAAACGGACACTTCATGGGCGATGCAGAAAAAGAAATCAAAATCATGGAAGAGGCGAAAAAGGCCGCTGAAGACCTGTGCTGTAAAACATAGTGAGTGTCACTTTTCTTTAAATAACATTAACATTTTAACATTTTTAAACTCACCGCTCGTAGTAGTGGTAAATGAGGAAGAAAACGAGAATTGCCGGACTTCACTTCAGCGATGCGAGACCTGTTAAAGGAGAGAAAGTAGTTATTACTGGTTACCTCCAGTGGTACGATGAAGAGCTAAAATCGTGGCAGCCTGCTGAGCACAAAAAGGTAGAGTTGATAGTAGATGGTGAAAAAATTGGAGAGAGTGTTACCGATACCAACGGAAAATTTGTATTTGAAGTTAGCTTTACAGGAGTGCACGAACTGGACTTCGTTTTCAATGGAACTCCTCTACTCGAAGGATGTAAAGTCACTAAAAGTGTTGCTGCAATGTCGGAAGAAAAAAAGAAGAGAATATTGAAAATTGCAAAACTCGTATTCATCCTGTTGGCTCTCATGCTTGCAGCAGTTCTTGTAATTGCTTTCCTGCTTTCCCGTGGACGGGTTTGAGCTGAAGTGTGCACTGTAACGTTTTTACTTAAATCTTGTTAAATAAATGCTACCTATCAATAAATAAAAAAGGTGATTGAATGCTGACGCTCTGCCTCGTAAACACGTACGACAAGCTCAAACTCCACGAAATACACCTCAGGAGCATTGCCAGAGCCGCACCTCTGTGCTACGCTTTTGGACTTCATCTGGCATTAATGGACTTTCCCTTCTGGGAAAGCGAGGGAGAAATGGTTTCTCAGGTGTGCGAGTACACGACAATAGGTGAGAGTGGAAAGTACCTCGAAATGCTGCTCGAAAAGGGAAAAGTTCACCTTGTAGAAGGGTTAAAGAGTTTACCCGCTCAGTTCGGAGAGGTCGTGGCAACCACTTCAAAACCCGATCCCGAAAAGAGGGTAACAATTGAACAGATTTCCTCCTTTCAGTCCACAACATTTTTAATGGGTCTCGGCAGGAGAGGGCTCCCTAAGAAAATTATGAAAAAAGCAAAATATCACTGGGACGTAACTATGAAGGGCGTTAGCCTCGAAACCTGTACGGCTATGGGTGTTATAGTAGCCATTGTTGGCACGGCTCTAAGAGGTCAAGGGGTGTTGAGATGAACACAGGAAGCGTGGAAAGGGGTATAGAAGATATAAGATTCTGTCCCACTCACGGCTACTACAGGGGTGAAAGGTGTCACTGCGGATACGTTGGAGAAGTCATCCTTGACAGGGTAAGAGTTGAAAAGCTCGGGAGACTCGTTTCTGGAATTTTGAGGCATTTTCCAGACAAATTCAAACTCAAAATGGATGAGGATGGGTGGGTTGAATTCGACGACCTCGTTCGAGCAGTTAGAAAGAAGTACAGGTGGGCAAACCAGTGGCTGATAAAGGCGATGATTTACAGCGACGTTAAGGGCAGGTACGAGTTAAGAGACAACAGGATCAGGGCTAAATATGGACACAGCGTTAAAGTAAAGCTCTCGGACTATCCGCCGTGTGATAAAGATTACCTGTACTACGGAACAGGGGAGGAAGAAGCTCACAGGTTGCTTGAAATAGGAATAAAACCCGTAAATCAGACTTACGTTCACCTCTCCATAACAATAGAGAAAAGTGAGGAGGTTGCGAGGTTCAGAACTGAAGACCCGATAATACTCGAAGTTGACGCAAAATCGGCAATGCGAGACGGAATCAGAATAGTTATGGCAAACGAGCACATAGCTCTCGCTGAAGAAATTCCTCCAAAGTACATAACCCGCATGATGAGGGTCTGAAAGTGTGTGTTGCACTCTTTACATTTCTTTTTAACTTGTAATTGCTACCTTACGGTGACATTACACCAGTTCAGGCTTGGAACGCTTCAGATCAGAAGCAGTGAAAATACAACTGCAAACAGACCCGTAAGAAATATTCCGTCAAAAGTCCCCGCACCACCTATGCTCACGACACCGCTCCCTATTTTGTCTAGATCCTTTAAATGCAGTATGTCTGCACCGAAAAGAGCTGATAGAACACCAGTAGAGAAAGCCATTTTCGGTAAAAGCCACAGAGAGTAACCAAACACACTCAGAGACAGGTAACTCGCTATCGCAGCTGTTATCGGGGGAACGAACATGGGTACGGTTATACCAATGCCTCTGATGGGTCTAGCCTGTCTGTAAATTACTGCCGTGCAGATAATAAAAGACAGCAACCAGGCTTTCATAGGAAGGTCGGGAATTAACTTTACGGCAAGGATTGAGGGTATTATACACCCGCCAACATTAACAGCAATTACCATCTTTCTCCTCTCTCTTACCGCGTATATGTACCCGAAGAAGCTGTAGTACCTTTCAACGGGTTTTCCCTCCAGCTCGCAAACGGGAATGTTGATCAGACTTCCAATTACTGCCAGACCAAAAACTGTCACTGCCCGGGCTTTGTTCATGTCAAAAACGAGCTGGAAAACGGCTGAACCCGAAAGTACAAAGAATACAGCGAGAAAAGGGAGTAAAACCAGTAGGAGAAAGAACGGCAGCAGCAACGGAGGAAAGATGTAGTCCCTCATTTTCGAATCTTCTTTCTGTCTATAACTATGTAGTCGGAAATGGACTTAACTGTATCAAATGGTATTATATAAAATCCATCTCTCTTTTCGAGCTCCGGTATATTAGAGTTCTTGGCAGGTTTCACGACAACGTTGAGCAAAAGCCCTGTTTCCAGGTCTACAGTTATGTTGTACAGAACACCAACAACCGTACCGTCGGACATCAGTACTGTCTTCTTTGCGAGACTTCTGGCAAACACTCGCATACGAGGTTTTAAAATCCAGCAACATATATAAAACTTTGGAAATTTCGGCCTGTAGCTGTGGCTGTTCCGAAACTCAGTTTCAGGTAAATCTGGATAGGGTCAAGGCAATATAAAAATTTATAAATAATAAAGTGATAGATAACAAAAACAGCAATACAAACAAACAGGTGCTGGAAATGGTGGAAAAAGCCGAAAAAACTGATGGTAAAAATGACAATAGGCATTTAAATAAAACTTTAAAAGAGGAAATAATAGATGCCGTAAAGAGGCTGTTTTCAGATTACGAGAGGAACGGCACGGATTACGAAAGGGTGCAGTGGGAACTCGACTATTTAATTTATCCTTATATCGGTTCTTTTCTCTCCTCGGGAGAGCTTAGCAGGGAAGATGGCAGAGAAATATTTGAATACTGCGAAAGAGAGCTAAAAAAGATTAAAGAGGGGCGGAAAAGCAGAGGTCGTGGGTGAAATATTAGCAGCGAAATATTTAGCGCAACAGTTATATTTCATGATCCGAACATAGACAACAGTAACGTGGGGTCGTGGCGTAGCTAGGAAGCGCGGCGGGCTCCAGCGGTGATGATGACAAACGGGTCTACTGATTGGTGATGACCCGTTGGAGCGCTGACCCGAAGAGACCCGCAGGTCGTGGGTTCAAATCCCACCGGCCCCATTTAATAATTCGTTATTCCTGACTTTTAATGCCGTCTCGCAGTGGTTAATTAATTTTTTAGACTTTTTCTAAATAAATTATTTTAATGTTGTTTGCACCGGCAGGAGAAACTGTCAAGATAAACACCCCCAGTAGTTGTAGAATGCTACAAAACGCTCTAACCAGCTCTGCACAGATTCTGACTGGTTCGTGACTTATCCCCTCAAAGGAATCGACTTGTTTCTGAAGAAAGACCGAAGAAGTGTAACAAAGCTAACACCTTTAATTCCACGTCTTTCTTATTCCTTCGAAAGACTTTCGTAGACCTAACGCAGTCCACTAACTGCCTTAGCGTGGGTTGCATGTCTTTTATTTAGTTTATTTATTTTTTGCTGTTATTCTTGACACTCTCTTCTACGTTTAGTCTAACTAAAATAAATTGTGTAAAGAAGCTCAGATTGTTATTGAGTGAGTGTATACCCGCTTTATCAAGGTTAAAAGAAAAGAATTTGGTATAAATTCCGCTTAGATAAGGAAACTAAAAGAGCTTCTGAATTCATGCGGGGGGAGGGATTCGAACCCTCGAACCCCTTCGGGACGGGACCCTAAATCCCGCGCCTTTTCCTGACTCGGCAACCCCCGCCGGCACGTTAACAGGTGTGGCAGTGAATATTAAAGTTGCTACTGGGCTCGGCAGCTTTTTGAAAATAGATTAATAAAAAGCTTCAAATGTTTAGCGGTACACCATTCGAGCGTCAATTTTCCTCGCACTTTTGGACTCTTCTTCAACTTTTTTTCTCTTCAAGGTTTCAGATATTATTTTCTCCAATTCAATATCGGGATTTCTGTAATATGCATGAATCATGCTCGTAACATCCTTGTAGTTTCTTACTCCAAGTTCCTGCAGTTTTTTGAGAAAAGCCTCTCTCCTCTTAAGTTCCTTAGTAGCCGTTTCCAGTTCATCTCCGGAGACCATTGCTATTTTCTCAAGCTTTTTCATCAGACCGCTGAGCATGTACTCATCGCTGTATGGGTCCCATACGTAAACTTCGTTTATTAACAGGTTCTTGTCTGCCGGATCGATTCCAAGGACTTCGTATATTCCCTTCGCTCTTCTCTTCTTTACACCACCTTTTGTCCACTGTATCTGGACTATGATAATGTCAAGAAACTGTATCATGCTCCTTGGAACGTTTAAAGGTGCATTCTCAAGTCTGTATATAGCCTGCTGAATATCTCCAGCATGTAGAGTTGCGTAAGCCGCGTGCCCCGTACTCATGGCCTGAAAGAGCGTTTGAGCCTCTCTTCCCCTAACCTCTCCAACAACTATGTAGTCAGGTCTTTGCCTGAGAGAAGTTTTGAGCAGGTCGTACATGTCTATTTCTTTTTCCTCTTCACCTATGGACTGCCTCGTAACCTCTGCAACCCAGTTTTCGTGCATAAGGGCTATTTCTCTCGTGTCTTCAATGGAGACTATTTTAGCTTCGGGTGGAACGAACATCAGAAGCGCGTTGAGTGTTGTGGTCTTACCGCTGGCTGTTTCACCTATAACCATCATGCTCAGCTTGTTCTCTACAGCCATCCAGAAGTAGGCTAGCTGTTCAGCAGTATAGGTACCGAGGCTCAGCAAATCTACTGGAGTTAGCGGATCCTCGCTGAACTTTCTTATTGTAAAGGATGATCCTCTTGGAGTTACATCCATTCCGTAAGTTGCCTGAAGTCTGCTACCGTCTGGCATTGTGGCGTCTACTATTGGATTTCCGTGACTTATGTGCTTGTCACACATTTGCACAAGCGCTTGGACGTACATATCAAGAGAATCTTTGTTAAATTTTAAGTACGTTTTTATGTTACCGAATTCTTTGTGGTACACGTAAAGAGGTATGTCATAACCATCACAGTGGATGTCTTCGATGTAAGGGTCGTCCATTATTGGTTCTATGACCCCAACTCCGAGAAAATCTCTGAATAAATAGTACAAAAATTTTGCATTTAAAGCTTTAGAAATTTTCACACCATACTCGCTGATTATTTCATGATACGTTTTGAATAGAATCTCCGCCTTTGCTTCTGGGCTGACAGTTAAATCCTTTAAGAGAAGTATATCCTCCAGATCTTTGTATATTTCGTCAAGGAGCTGAACTTCTTCTTCAACGAGCATCGGTTCCACTGCAACATAAGTTTTTTCTGAAGTTTCTTTGTTAACAGTTATGACGACTTTTAATATTGGTTTGTAAATCCAGTATTCCCTGAGAATCTGCTCGTTTTCATCCGGTTTCCAGTCTCCAAGCAGCTCTTTCTCACCTATCCCTTCTAAGTGTTCTTTAAGTAATGAAAAGAAGAAACCGGGCTTTAGTTTCATGTGTCTCAAGTTTTGTTAAACAAATTTTATAATACTTTTTCTTGGGTGGTGATGTGATGGTGCAACGCTATAGAATACAAATACCAGAATACGGGGAAAATAACAAAAAAATAAGTAAATTATAATAATTATAATATAACATTAAAATAACATTAAATTAATGTTACGGAAACAGAGGTGGTGACAACAAACCCTCGGTTTCGTCGAAGCCCGCCAGAACGTTCATGTTCTGCACGGCCTGACCACTTGCACCCTTCACGAGATTATCTATTGCAGAAACAGCAACGACTCTGCTGTTTTTGTCGTCCAGAAATACGGCAATGTCACAGAAGTTGCTTCCTCTGACCCAGCTCAATCTGACACTCTTCTGAATCCTGACAAAAGGCTTATTGCGATAAAATACCTCGTACAGAGACTTCACGTAATCAAAGTCAATCTTTTCCCTAAGAATAATGTGGGCTGTTGTCAGTATTCCCCTCGATCCCGGATAGACGTGGGGTGTAAAGCACACGTCGCATCCAAGCTCCTGAACTATCTCGTATTTATGCCTGTGATCCGTAACCTTGTACGGAACAACCGCCTCGTGGAGGTTTGGATAGTGCGTAAATTCGCTTGGTTTTGCTCCAGCCCCTGTTATTCCACTCTTGGAATCGAACACGATTCTATCAACAACACCCTCTTTTACGAGCGGATACGCTGAGAGTATGCAGCCCGTGGGATAACAACCGGGGTTTGCAACGAGCTCCGCCTTTTTTATATCCTCTCCGTGGATTTCCGGTAATCCGTAAACAGCCTCTCTGTATCCCGTGTGTTCACCGTAAACTCTCTCGTAAATTTCTTTTGGAAGTCTGTAATCTGCCGAAAGGTCAATCACCTTGAAACCGGACTCCAGAAGCTGAGGGACGTATTTCATGGCCTGTCCGTGAGGAACTGCGGTAAAAACGACATCGCACTCTTCCAGATTCTTTAACTCTGGAGATACGAACTTCAAATCGTAAAAACCCTTGAGAAATGGATGTACTTCTTCTACACTCTTTCCTTCATGCTTTCTCGAAGTTACTGCTACTACCTCCACCTTCCTGTGCATGCTGAGGATTCTCAGAAGTTCCGATCCCGTGTAACCACTGCCACCAATTATTCCAACCCGCATGCTGACACTTTGGGGATGTGGTATTTGGCTTTTATCTTAAAACGGTGTTTATCGACGCCACATTATGAATGACTGCGGTTACCAGAGAATTCTTGGTGGTAGTTTTAGTGGTGAAAAGCGGAGACCTTTTTTACAGCTTTTGCCGCTCGCGCTTCGACAAACCTGTATTTGCCGTTTAAGGCTATGTTAAAAAATTAATATTGATATTAAATATAAAACTTTCAAGCGAAAAATAAAACGAAAAGGTGGCGGAAATCGAAAACTACTTCAGAAGGTACGGTGCAGTAAATCCATGCAGCTGAATCCGGAAAAGTACTATGCAGTTTTAGCGAGGCCAGTGGTAATAATTACGACGATATCCGCTGAAGAAAAGGTAAACGCAGCCCCGTTCAGTTTTTGCTCCCCTATAAGCTTTTCTCCACCACTTGTGGGTTTTTCGTGCAATCCCGCTCACGACACATGGGCAAATGTGCAGGAAACGGGGGAGTTCGTAATCAACGTTGCGAGCTTCGAGCTCGGTGACTACCTGCACGTACTCGAACAAAAGTTTCCGAGGGGCGTTAACGAGCTGGAAAAGGCTGGTTTGAGGGAGCTCCCATCGAAGTGTGTGAGACCTCCAAGGGTTGAGAAGTGCGTCGCCTGGATAGAATGCAGGTGGCTCAAAGAGATGACTCACGAGATAGGAGACCACGTGTGGGTTGTGGGAGAGGTGCAGTGCACCGAGGTGGAAGACGAGTGCTGGGACGGTATTGTAAGAGCTGAAAAGCTGCTTCTGCACATAAGCGGTGAATACTTCGCTCAGGAGGCGAAAGTAACAAAGTACAGAAGAGCCAAGAGTTGACCACTCACTTAATTACCTTTTTCCCAGCACATCTCCCCAGTACCTGCCCCTGTCGTCCAGCTCCACGTCAAAAGCTCTCATTATTGCCGCCATTTTCTTTTCAGTTTCGTAGAACTCTTTTTCGGGCTTCGAGTCTGCAACAATTCCAGCTCCAGCTCTGATTCTGCACACCCTGTCCATTTCAACCATTCTGATGGCTATGGCCATGTCAGCCCAGCCACTTGTTGAAAAGTATCCGACGCACCCGCCGTAAACTCTTCTCTTCGACTTTTCGAGTTCGTCTATTATTTCCATAGCCCTGATTTTTGGCGCTCCCGTCAGAGTTCCTGCCGGAAAAACGGCCTGCATGGCATCGAACATCGTCATTCCTCTTTCCTCATCCATCTCTCCGATTACCTCGCTCTCTATGTGCTGAACGTGGCTGTACCTCACGACGTCAAAAAACCTCGTAACCCTCACACTTCCGGCTTTGGAGACTATTCTAACGTCGTTTCTCGCAAGGTCAACCAGCATTACGTGTTCGGCTCTCTCCTTTTCGTCGGAGAGCAGTGCTTTTGTTATCCTCCCGTCCTCTTCGCTGCTGCTTCCTCTTGGAGCGGTTCCCGCAATTGGAGTTACCTTTACAATGCTCTTCCCGTTTACCCTTTCAACAGACCCCATTGTTTCGGGAGATGCACCTGCTACGGCTTTTTCGAACTCGAGCAAAAACATGTACGGACTCGGATTGATCTCGCCGAGCCTGAGGTAAACTTCCAGCGGAGACAGGTCATTTTCCAACTCATACTCCCTGGACAGCACGACCTGAAATATGTCCCCGGCGAAAATGTACTCCTTTGCCCTGCTGACCATCTCTTCGAACTCCTCCTTTCCGGCGTCTGTTTTCAGTATTGAGCCCCCACCTTTTTCCCTCTCAACTTCGACTTTCCTCGCCTTCTCAACCTTTTTCTCCGCCTTTTTTGCCTCCTCTTCGTCCCCTATGAAGTAAAACTCGTTTTTCACGTGGTCGTAAACGAAAACACTGGAGTAAAAGCCGTAAACGGATGACTCCTCTACTTTACCACCTATTACCGCGTGAACGCTGTCGTAAGTAGTGTATCCAACAAAGCCACCGCAAAACCTCTCGCCCTCCTCAATTTTACCGCTGTAAACGGATTTTAAAGCCTGAAAAGGATTTCTCTCCCCGCTGAACTTTTTCCCGTCCACCTTGGTGAATTCACTAACTTCAACTGTGTAATCTGGATTCGCTGAGAGAAAAGTGTACCTCGCCTTGTGTTCGTGCTTCGTTCTGCTTTCAAGGATAAATGGGTACTTTTCTTCTCTCAGCACGCAGTACAGCTTTACCGGGTCAACGAAGTCGAGTTTTGTCCTTTTCATCGCTACACCCGTCTCAACCTCTCGAGCTTCTCCATCCCCTCACCTCTCTCGATCAGGTTTTCTGCAATCTCCACGCCCTCTTTGAAGTCCCCGGCAATTCCGCAGGCGTAAAGTGCTAAGGATGCGTTGGCAAGTATGAAGTTCGTATCCTCATCGATGCCCTTCCCCGAGAGGACTGCTACTATTCTGCTGGCGCTTTCTTCAGCTCCACTGCAGGGAACTGGCTTTACAGACTTCAAGCTGAAATCTTCCGGACTAACCTCGTAGAACTCGACACCGCTTTTAGTGACTTCTGCCACCTTCGTTACGCCGCAAGGACTCACCTCATCGAGCCCCAGCTCTCCGCACCTGCCGTGAACTACTAAAGCGTGTTTTACGCCGAGAAGGTTTAATGCCTGAGATATTTTCTCTATCAGGCTTTCGTCGCTGACTCCAAGGAGCTGGTAGTCCGGGTTTGCTGGGTTGCAGAGAGGGCCAAGGATGTTGAATACCGTCTTTATGCCCATCTCCTTTCTGACCGGCATTATCTTTTTCAGAGCTGGATGGTACAGTGGAGCGAAGAGAAAAGCAAAGTTAACGTTTTCAATCATTTCTTTCGCCTTTGCAGCGTCGAGCTTTATCTCAACTCCCAGAGCCTCGAGTACGTTTGCAGAACCGCTTTTAGATGTAACGCTTACGTTTCCGTGCTTGGCAACTGGATTTACGCAGGATAGAAGAATCGCGACAGCAGTGCTCACGTTTATAGTGTTGCTCCTGTCTCCTCCGGTTCCACAGGTATCAGCTAACTCCCTTTCAACTTCAACTTTAATTGCTCTGTCTCTCATCGCCCTTGCAAAGCCGGCAATTTCGTCTGCCGTGTAGCCCTTCGTCTGAAGAGCTGAAAGCATAGCCGCAATTCTTATTTCGCTTTCTCCGAGCATGAGGTTGAAAGCCTCATAAGCCTCCTCAAAGCTCAGGTCTTTTCCGTCAGCAACCCTCGAGAGCAGGTCTTTAAGACTCTCTTTACTCAAAAAATCACCTCCACCAAACGTAAGTTAAAGGTAAACAAAACTCCTGACGAACTCTTCAACGTTTTCAGCCTTCATAAAAGCCGTTCCAATCAGAACGGCATCTGCGTACTTCAAAGCAAGCCTCAAATCGTCCAGACTTCCTATTCCGCTTTCGCTGACTATTATTCTGCTATCAGGTATTAAGGGTGCGAGTTTTTCTGTAATTCTTACGTTTCCGTCATCTTTTTCCAGCTGTCTTATGTCTCTGTTGTTTATACCTATCAAACCACGACTTTCAAGGGCGAACTGCAACTCCCCCTCACTGTGGACCTCGATAAGCGGGTCGAGCCCGTGCTCCAGAGCGTAATCGGCAAATTCCGCAGTTTCATCTTTCAGGTCTCTGGCTATGAGCAGAATTGCAGAAGCTCCAGCTTCAGCCGTTTTCTCTATTTCCTCCTTTGTTCTGATGAAGTCTTTTCTCAGCACGGGGAGTTCCGTTTCCTCGCATATATTTTTGAAGAGTTTAAAGTCTCCCCTGAAGTGATTTTTTTCAGTTATATAAGATATGCCAGCAGCACCAGCTCTTTCGTACGCCCTGAGGATGTAAAATGGATCCCTTCCCCTCAGCAGGTCTCCGTGCTTTGGAGAGTAAACCTTTATCTCCGCAATTACGGGATTTTTAAATCCCATGCACCTCTTAATTTCTTTCTCAAGCTTCACACCTCTCCCTCCGGGTTTTTCTGCTGTTAACTTTCTATCAGCTTAAGCATAAATTACAGGTTTATTCCTACCATACGAGCTAACGCACTGTAAGGGTATATAAACCTTTGTATTACGAATCGTCTGCAAAAGCAATCCGTTTAAGCTCAGTTAATTTTATATTGCCTTCTTTTGGTTATTTTCTACGCCTGTTACGGTGATAGCTCATGTACGCAAGGATAAGAATCAGGGATACCGTTAGGGTTCCACCTCCAAGACTGGAAGAAAACATGGTCGAGGTAATAAAGGATCTGCTGTGGCAACAGTTTGAGGGAAAGCTGGATGAGAAGTATGGAATGCTCATAGGAATTGAAAAAATCAACGAAATAGGGGAAGGAAAGATTATAGAAGGAGATGGGGCTGTTTACTTTGATGTCGATTTCACGGCAATAGTGTTCAAGCCTCTCTTACACGAGGTAGTGGAGGGACAGGTTGTCGAAGTGGTTGAATTCGGTGCCTTCGTTTCAATAGGCCCCCTCGACGCACTCCTCCACATGAGTCAGATAACGGACGATTACATGGTTTACGACGAGAAGAACAAGAGGCTCATTGGAAAGGAGACGAAGAAGAGCTTAACTGAAGGAGACCTCGTAAGAGCAAGAATAGTGGCTTTGAGTCTCAAAGAAAGAGATCCGGAAAAGAGCAAGATTGGTTTAACGATGAGACAACCTTGGCTCGGAAACCTGAAGTGGATTGAGGATGAGATAAAGAAGCTGGAGGAAGAGCATGACTGAGCTCGCCTGCAGGAAGTGCAAGTTCATAAACATAAACTCCGACGTCTGCAAGAACTGCGGTAGTACTGAGCTCACTAAGGAATGGTACGGATACCTCGTCGTCGTGGATCCGGAAAGAAGCGTGATAGCGAAAAAACTCGGCATAAAGATTCCGGGGAAGTATGCACTCAGGGTGAAATGATGCTGAAACTTACCGAAAAACTCAGAAAAGAGCTGAAGAAGCCATACGGCAGACTCGTTGCGAGCGTGGAGGAAGTAAAAAATCCTGTGGCGTGCGTTGGAGATGTTGTTGGATACACATTTCTTTCCTCCGGTGTCTTACCAAAAATCCTTATTTTCGACGGCAGGAGTGAAAGAAGACCTTTCAGCAAACTCGAAGAGTTAAAAAAGCTATCCTCGAACTACGCTCACCTGAAAACGAGGAATCCACCTTCAACGATAACTTTTGAAGCTGTGAGCACGATAGCAAAGGCCGTGGAAATGGCAGATAGGGGATTTTTTGTCAGGGTTTTTGTGGAGGGGGAGGAGGACTTAACGCTCATACCCCTGCTATGCGCTCTTAAAGAAAACTCCGGGTCAGTCGTTTACGGACAGCCGGGAGAGGGTGTTGTGGAGGTTGAGGTTACGAGGGAGAAAAAACTACTAATACTAAACCTCGTGGAGCAAATGGATAGGTTAAGGCATAACGGTAAAAACGGAGATGAAGTCGTTGAGATGTGCAGGAGGTGGGTTAATGGAAGTGGTAGTGGAAAGTGAAAGGCAGAATCCTCTGCTCAAAAGGAGGGAAGTTCACTTCATACTGAAGTACGGAGACGAGGGAAAAACTCCTCCAAGATCAGACGTGAGACGGAAAATAGCGGGGCTCTTCAGCGTTGAAGTTGAAAGGGTCGTGATAGACTACATAAAACCGGAGTTTGGAAAAACCGAAGCAAAGTGCTACGCCAAGATTTACGACAGCGTGAACGACCTGCAGAGCATAGAGAGGGAACACATAATAAGGAGAAACTTCGGAAAGAAAGAAGAGGGCGAAGAAGAGGAGGAGTGAAGTCAGCGGAGGTGGTATTTTGGCTAAAGGGACCGAATGCGTTTCAAAGTTTTACGAAATAAAGGGAGACAAAGTTGTGAGGAAGAGGAAGTTCTGTCCGAGGTGTGGAGAGGGAGTTTTCCTCGCCGAACACGCCGACAGAAGAACGTGTGGAAAATGCGGTTATACTGAATTCAAGAAGTAAATTTTTACGTATTATTATCGTATTATTATTTATCGCAATCTAAATGTTTGGAAATAAAAAAATAAATTAAATTAAAACAAAAATAAAAAAGCAAAATAGAAAGGAAAACAGAACATGATTTGTTTGGGTTTGGAAGGTACAGCGTGGAGTCTGAGTGCAGGAGTGGTTGACGAAAGAGATGTTATTGTTCTCGAAAACGACCCCTACGTACCTGAAAAAGGGGGAATTCATCCGAGAGAGGCTGCTCAGCACCACTCCGAGAGAGTCGGTCCTCTGCTTGGAAGAGTGTTTAAGAGGCTTGGAGAGCTTGGAATTAAGCCTGAAGACATAGACGTCATTGCTTTCTCTCAGGGTCCCGGAATGGGTCCGTGCCTGAGGGTTGTGGCAACTGCGGCAAGGGTTCTGTCCTTAAAGCTGAGAAAACCGCTGGTTGGAGTGAACCACTGCCTTGCTCACGTCGAAGTCGGCAGGTGGAAATGCGACGCCAGAAATCCAGTAACTCTTTACGTCAGCGGTGGAAACAGCCAGATTATCGCGAGAAGAGGAAATTACAGGGTGTTTGGAGAGACGCTTGACATAGGCGTGGGCAACGCAATAGACAAGCTCGCGAGACACATGGGTTTACCACATCCCGGAGGGCCCAGAATAGAGGAGCTTGCTAAGAAGGGAGAAAAGTACTACGAGTTACCCTACGTTGTAAAGGGAATGGACTTCTCCTTCAGCGGACTCGTTACGGCGGCAAAGAAGCTCTACGACTCGGGAGTCAGAGCAGAGGACGTTGCCTTCAGTTTTCAGGAAACGGCATTTGCCATGCTCGTGGAGGTCACGGAGAGGGCTTTAGCCTACCTCGGCCTCGACGAAGTTTTGATAGCCGGTGGCGTGGGGGCGAACAGCAGACTAAGGGAGATGCTGAAAATCATGTGCGAAGACAGAGAAGCCAGGTTCTACTCTCCACCCAAGGAGTTACTCGGAGACAACGGAGCGATGATTGCCTACACAGGTCTGCTCATGTACTCGCATGGCTACGAAACGCCGGTGGAAAACTCTCACGTTAAGCCGGACTTTAGGATTGAAGAGGTGGAGGTTTTGTGGGATTGATGTTTTTGTTTTAAATTTAACGTTTAGATTTGCGTTGCATATGCGATATATAAATATACAGTAGTTGATTAGCTACTGGTTATCCTTTTCTTATTTTCTGTTTGTTAAGGCGCTCTGATTGGAGCAAACGAGAGTGTCAAGAATAGGGATAAAAAATAAATGAACTAAATAAAAGATATGCAACGTAGAATTAAAAATTTTAGCAGCTCTATTATACTTCTTTGGTCTTTCTTTAAGGAAAACGAGTGAATTCCTATCCTTATTCGAAGAAATAAGTCATGAATCAGTTAGAATCTACTACCACAGACTCAAAACAGTCTTAAAACATCCAAAAAAGGAGAAAAGAAGGTTAATAGCAGTAGATGAAACCAAACTCAGGCTTGAGAAAAGTTAACTTGTTGGCTGTTATAGATGTAGATACGAAGGAATGATGTATGGGCTTCCGAAGGTAGAAGTTCTTTCCACGTTTATGTTTTGAGAAGCCCTTAAACACTGTGAAAACAGGCCAGAAGTCGTTGTTGACGCGGGATGCTGGTATCTCTGGCTCTGAAAATATTGGGATTAAAATACAGGCACGTTCGGAGAATGCTGTAGAAAGTTTCTTTTCGAGGTTTAAGGGGCGAAGAGGTTCTGGAACAGGTTTCCTTAAAAGTTCTTTCGAATGCAGAGCTGGTTG
>WAPX01000066.1 GCA_015520485.1 Archaeoglobaceae archaeon | reverse complement strand
GATATTTGCATGCTCAGCAGGGTCTACCTGAAAACGAGAATACTCACGATCACAATAATTTCAGTTCTCGTGGGTTTTGCCACAGGAATCATGGCATTTTTCTTGGCTGCAGCCATTGAGCTCGGCAGTAAATTCTTTCTCTCAGGCCTGGACAGTTACACAGCACCGCATTCATTTGGAGAGGTTGAAGTTTTTCACTTTCACTTTCATCTTGGAATTCTCCCTCTTTTCATCATACCAGCCTTAGGTGGTTTGTTGTGTGGTGTGGTGGGATACTTTCTGGCTCCAGAAACGCTTGGAGGAGGTTCAAGTCAGGCTGTTAAAGCCTTTCACCACCTCAAGGAAAGGATAGCAACAAAAGTGCCTTTTGTCAAGGTTTTGGTTACAGGCCTGACAATTGGAAGTGGGGGGAGTGGTGGAAGAGAAGGACCAATCATGCAGATTGGTGCTGGAATGGGGTCAATACTGGGAGGCAGGTTAAAGATAAGTGAAAAGGACAAAAAAATTCTGATTGCGAGTGGTATTGGTGCTGGAATGAGTGCTGTATTCATGGCACCTCTCGGTGGAGCTATTTTCGGTATTGAAGTTCTGTACAAGAGAGATTACGAAGTTGAAGCCATTATTCCAGCCGTTATCGCATCCATAGTTTCTTTTGTTGTTTTCACCTCCATATTAGATTACTTCGCTGGTATGCCCTTCGGAGAGTTGAGGATATTCTCCACACCACCTGTTGTGATCAGGTCTCCGTTTGAACTGTTAACGTATTTACTGCTTGGAGTGGCATGCGGTTTGCTCAGCCTTTTCTACATATTTACGTATAAAGCTGTTAAAAAGTTCTTCAAGAACCTGCCATTCCACACTGCCATAAGACCAGCCATAGGTGGTTTGATAGTCGGTTTAATAGGATGGAGGTTTCCGTACATACTCGGCACAGGATACGGATACGCTGAAAAAGCGATACATGGAGCGTACCCTATAGCGGCATTGCTGTTCGCTATAGCGATTATGAAAATAATTTCCACAACAGTAACAGTTGGTAGCGGGGGGAGTGGTGGGTTATTCGCTCCGGCAGTTGTAATTGGGTGCATGTTTGGTGGAGCTATAGGGTATTTCTTGCACAACCTGTTTCCAAACCTTGTTGGAAGTCCCGTAGGATACATGCTCGTCGGAATGGCTGCAATGCTTGCAGGAGCCTTTAAAACGCCTTTAGCCGGAATAATCATGGTTTTAGAAATGACTGGTAGTTACAACCTCCTGCCCGCTCTGGCAATAGCGTCTATCGTTTCCTACGCAATAACTGGAGACTACACTTTGTGCGATGCGCAGTTCGATACGAGAGCTGAAAGCCCCGTTCACAGCAGAGAAATGTCAATAGACATACTGAAGCAGATAAAGGTGGAAGAAGCAATGGTTCCAAGAGAGAAGATAATAATCGTGAGTCCGGAGACGTCAGTTATGGAGGTTCTGAAGCTCATAGAAAAATATGGACACATAGGATTCCCGGTAATAGAAAAAGGCGAGCTTGTAGGTATAGTAACATTTGAAGACGCTGAAAGAGTGCCTCCAGAGTTAAGGGAAGTAACAAAAGTCAGGGATGTGATGTCCAGACACCTGATAGTAACGCATCCCGACGAAACTTTAAGCGATGCCTTAATCAAACTCGCAACTTACGGTGTTGGAAGGCTGCCTGTCGTTAGAAAGGACAATCCAAAAGTTCTGCTCGGCATGATAAACAGACCTGCAATTGTAAGAGCTTACGCTCGCTACACTATGGAGTTAGCTGAAGGTAAAAGAGAGTTAACGTGAAAACAAATAAATTATATTTTTACCGTTCGGATACAAGATTCTCCAGAATTAGGCTCGTAAAGGGTTTAACCGGTACTTTGTCCTGAACTACTTCAAGAGAAAACTGGCAGAGGGGACAGAGTGTGGTTATGCAATCGGCTCCTGCCTTCTTGGCCTCCAGAACTATGGTTAATGCTCTTTTTTTGAAGGCATCTGAGTCTACGAGCAGTAGTGGTCCACCACAGCACTCAGCTTTTGCTTTAAAGTTTAGTACCTCGAAGCCTGCGTTTTCCAGAAAGGTCTCAAACACCGTTGGATTTTCGATGTTATCGTCTATTCCGAGCTCCGGTGGTCTCAGTATCTGACAGCCGTAGTAGGCTACCACTTTAAGCTCACTTTCAACAGCAATTTTCTTAGAGAGCTTGCTCAGAATTTCAATCACGTGGAATACATTTACATTTCCTCTGTATTCTCTGTTCACACTTGCCAGTACGTCGTTGACTTCCTTAAGCACTTCTTCATCTCCAAGCTCCATATTTGTTTTTTTCAGGTTCTGATAGCAGGCTGGACAGGTCGTAACTATGTCCGCTCCTATTTCTTCAGCAAGAGACAGATTTCTCGCATTCAAAGCTAACCAGACGTTTTTGTTGTACTCTTCAACTATGTGAGTTCCGCAGCAGTTAAATTCAGGACAGGAAATTTCTAAACCAAGCTTTTTCATCAGTTCCAGTGAAGTCTTAGCGTACTCCATTCCAGAGCTTTTTGCCGAGCAACCGGGGAAGAAAGCGAGCTTCATGCAGGCACACCCGCTGCAGCTATACTTCTGGATTTATCCTCAGCCTTAAGTTCCACGTTACTTTTACCTTCAATTATTGAAAATATTTTGGATACTTCCTTTGCACACGGACTTTTTTTAGGCAGAGCGACCGCTTTGGATAGACCTCTGTTCTTGATCGTATTTTTCAGAGATGATATTACAATTGACATGTCCATCATATTACCAGATTTCATGAGCTTCAAAAAGAAGACTGTCTCGTCCAGTTCCCCGTAATTTTTAACTGTTTCGACGAACGCCTTAACGTATGCCGGAGCTTTACCCATTCTTATAAATTCCGCTCTCATCTCCGCCAGCACGGCGTAGGGTTTGACATCTCTGGGACACCTGTAACACTTGAAGCACTCTGCACACAGCCAGCAGAGCTCTGATAGCTTTCCTTCCTCGAAATACTCGAGTATCATCTTTCTCGGGTTGAAGTTGCCGCTTTCATCCATGTTTGCGTACGTGCAATCTGCCGTGCATGTCCCGCACTGGTAACACTTCATGAGCTAACATTTAGCTTTCGAAATTTAACACTATCTGTCGTTGAAATTACCAGTAATAAATAACGATTAATAATTAGTATTGTTTATTTATCGTCATACGACGTGGCAAAATGTTAAATATTGCAAACTGTCCCACATGCTCAATGATGAACATTTCAGAATACAGGGGAAACATTTTCGTGATAAAAAGGGTAGTGGAAGGGGATGTCAGGAGAACGCTTATGTACGATACGTCGCTCTGCTTCGGTTGCGAGCTGTGCACAAGTGTATGTCCCCAGAACGCTATAAGACTGTACCCCCTAGCCTACATGTTCATAGGAAAACCGAGAGTTAGAATTGACGAAAAAAGCTGTATTCTTTGCGGAGTGTGTTCTGAAATCTGTCCCTCGGGAGCAATTAAAGTTGAAGGTGCTAAAATAAGGTTGAAAAGACTGTTTTTTGCCGATTTTGAGTGTGAAGACTGCAATATATGCGTGGAAGCATGTCCATGGGGTGCAATAGTCGATAAAACCAACGCAGACGAGGAGAAAAATGAGGACAAAGCGGAAGGAGAAAGCAGAGCGACGAAGGAGTGGATAGAAGATCTGTGCATTTTCTGCGGGAGGTGCGCAAAGCTGTGTCCGGACGACAAGATATTCGTTGAAAAGCCCATAAGCGGAGAGGTCGTAATCGGAGAGGACTGCAAGTTCTGCGGAGTCTGCATGGACATATGTCCCTCACACGCCATAAGCTTTGATGGACGAAAAATGAGCGTGGACATGGACGTTTGCATACTCTGCGGAGCATGCAGAAATGCCTGCCCGACAAAGGTGATAGAAATCAGGAGAGAAGATGTCAGAATCGAGAACGCGGTTTACCCGTGGTTCACCCAGCATGAGAACGCTTTAAAAAGAATAACAAAAGAGGTGTAATCAATGGCCGTTGAAGTCAAAACTCAGAATCTCGGAATGGAGCCAAAAATTTACATAAAGGTTTATGAAGAAAAATGCATTGGTTGCGGTAACTGTGCTGCAGTCTGTCCGGTAAACAACACGGTTACGATGAGGATAGAGAGCGGGAAGCTTAAAAGCGGGTTTCTGTGTGAAGGGTGCGGAGTGTGTGTTAAGGTATGTCCCTTCAACGCTCTTGAACTTGTAGTTGAAGAGGAAGAAGAGAAGAAGAGTGAAACAAGGAAAGAAGCGGGAGTGGCTGAAGAGCTGGAAAAAAAGGCAGAGGTAGGAAAACTGGAAGAGAAAGAAGTGACAAAAGCAGTAGAGAAGGAAGCAAAAGCAGAGAAAAAAGAAGTTAAAAAGCTGAAAAGGTTTCCGGATTATGTATCGGAGTGGTTTTCCACTGGATTGCTCAGGAGAATGTTTGAGGCAGGTGGCGATGCGAACATACCCGAGGTCATAAAAAAATTTGAAAAAGCAGGAGACATATTTTCGCTTCTGCACGCTGAAGTGATAGGCAGAAAACTCTGTTCTATCTGCGGAGCCTGCGTTTCTGCCTGTCCCGAAGACTTGTTGAGAATAACGGTTGATGGCAGGTTGAGCTATCCGTACCTTGTTGAGGAGTGCAGAAACTGTGCCTCCTGTTTGCTCAAGTGTCCAAAAACGGACTACTTCAAGCTTGAGGAGAGTGAGGATCCGCTCGGAGAGTACATCGACATAATTTCTGCAAAGAGGTCGGGGAAAGGAGACGAAAAAAGAGCTGGAGCTGCGACAGCTCTGCTCAGGTACGCCATGGAAAAAGGAATAATTGACTGCGCAATAGTCGTCGGAGACGAGCCCACGATAATCACAAAGCCTGAAAAGCTTGAGGAGTGTTCCGGAATAAAATTCGTGGTTGCTCCAACGTTAGCTCTCCTGAAAGAGGCTGTTAAAGAAGGTTACAGGAAAATTGCAGTCGTTGGCGTTCCCTGCCAGTC
Organism: Archaeoglobaceae archaeon; assembly: GCA_015520485.1. GTDB lineage: Archaea > Halobacteriota > Archaeoglobi > Archaeoglobales > Archaeoglobaceae > WAPX01. Next base: position 14,509 of record WAPX01000066.1, on the reverse strand, counting down.
AAAGGCTGCGAGGAAAATGAAAACGCTCGGTCACGGCGAGATAAAGCTTATAATGGGAGTTTTCTGTCCCAGAGGGAAGCACCCTGAAAAAGAAGCTCTTTCGTGTAGAGTTTGCAGGGATCTAAGTGCTGAATTTGCGGACATATCTTTTGGTAATGCCGGTTCTCAGAAAGGATGGAGAACGGTAATAGTCAGAACCGAGATAGGAAAGCAAATAGTTAACGGAGCAATTAACGAAGGCCTGATAAGAGTTGGAAAGCCTGACGTGGATAAGTTAAAGCAGATGGCTGCTCGCAAGAAGAAATCTGGAAGTGAGAAAACACAGGATTAATTTGTTGAAGGTGGTTAAATGAATAAAGTTGCAGTTTTCGTCTGTCACTGCGGAAAGAACATAGCCGGAGAAGTTGACGTGGAGGAGGTCGTTGAGTACGCCTCAACCTTACCGGGAGTCGTTGTTGCTAAACACAACAAGTACCTCTGCTCTTCGAGCGGGCAGAAAATGATAAAGGAGGTTCTGGCTGAATGCGATGCCAACGCAGTTGTGGTTGCGGCCTGCAGTCCGAGAATGCACGAAAACCTCTTCAGGAACTGCATAGAGGAGGTCGGACTGAATCCATACATGCTGGAAATGGCGAACATAAGAGAACACTGTTCGTGGGTTCACAGGGGAAGAGAGGCGACGGAGAAAGCCAAGGCCCTGGTAAGAATGGCCGTTGCCAAAGCCTGGTATCTCGAACCTCTGGAAAAGAAGAGGATTTCCCTGATAGACAGAGCAATGGTAATAGGGGGTGGAGTTTCCGGAATTCAGGCTGCTTTGGATCTGGCAGAGCAGGGATTTGAAGTTTACTTGGTTGAGAGGAACCCAAGCATAGGAGGACACATGGCTCAGCTTGATAAGACTTTTCCAACCCTCGACTGTTCGATATGTATTCTCGGCCCGAAAATGGTGGAGGCGTACAGGCACGAAAGAATTCACGTCATAACCTACGCGGAGATAGAGAGCGTCGATGGCTACGTCGGTAACTTCAAGGTCAGGGTCAGAAAAAAGGCCAGATTCGTTACGGATGCATGCACGGGTTGCGGCGTGTGTGCCGAACACTGTCCCGTGGAGGTTGATGATGAGTTCAACTGCGGTCTCTCCAAGAGAAAAGCGATATACCTGCCATTCCCCCAGTCTGTGCCTCTTGTCTACACAATCGATCCAGCAGCGTGCATGGGGTGCGGAATCTGCGAAGATGTCTGTCTGCCAAAGGCAATAGACTACGAGCAAAGAGACGAAATAGAGGAAATAGAAGTCGGAGCGATAATAGTTGCTACGGGATACGACCTCTTTGACCCGTCAAACATTCCGGAGTACGGCTACGGCGTCTACGAAAACGTGATAACGAGCATGGAGTTCGAGAGACTAATCAACGCTTCAGGGCCTACTGGGGGAAAAGTAGTCCTCAAAAACGGAGAGAAGCCAAAGAGCATAGCGTTTATCCAGTGCGTCGGAAGCAGAGGAGAGAGGGGAGAAATGAGAAAGTACTGCTCGGGAGTTTGCTGTATGTACTCCATAAAGCACGCAATTCAGATAAAAGAGAAAAGTCCGGAGACGGACGTGTGCATCTTCTACATGGACATAAGGACTGTTGGCAAGGGATACGAAGAGTTCTACTGGAGAGCCAGAGAAATGGGAGTCAGGTTCGTCAGAGGGAGGCCGGCAAAAATCGAGGAATTCGAGGATTTTGAAGACGGTAAAGCTGTAAAAAAGCTAAAGGTCATTGCGGAGGATACGTTAACAGGAAGAATAAGGAAGGAGAGCTTCGACATGGTCGTTCTCGCCCCGGCCATGCTGCCTGCAGAGGGTGCTGAAGAACTCAGGAAAAAGCTCGGAATTGCGGCCGATTCAAGCGGTTTCTTCATGGAAGCTCACGCAAAGTTAAGGCCCGTCGACACGGCGATAGCCGGGATTTACATTGCGGGATGTGCTCACTCTCCAAAGGACATACCGACGAGCGTCGCTCAGGGAAGTGCCGCTGCGAGCAGGGTAGCCACTCTGCTGTCAAAGGGAGCCATAGAGGTCGATCCGATAACGGCCTATGTAATACCCGAGCTGTGTTTTGGCTGCGGTCTCTGCAAGGAGATATGCGATTTCAACGCTATAGACCTTAGCTGGGGGAAAGCTTACGTAAGACCAAATTGCACAGGTTGTGGCGGGTGCGTTGCGGCCTGTCCAACCGGAGCTCTGCAGATGGGTTGCTTCACGGACAGACAGATAATTGCACAGATAGAAAACGCTTTCGATGGAAGTGAAGAGAGACCGAGAATTCTTGCATTCCTCTGCAACTGGTGCAGCTACGGAGGGGCAGATTCCGCCGGTCTGGCGAGGCTGAAATATCCGGCAAACGTGAGAGCCATAAGAGTCATGTGTTCTGCGAGAGTTGACCCTGTCTTCGTTCTGAAGGCGTTTCTCAACGGTGCCGATGGAGTCATAGTTGCCGGCTGCCACCTCGGAGATTGCCACTACCTGACGGGAAACTACAAGGCCAAAAACAGAGTGGAAAAACTCTGGCAAATGCTGGATCAGTTTGGAATAAACAGGGAGAGGTTGCTGCTCACGTGGATTTCTGCAAGCGAGGGTGAGAGATTCGCAAAAACGATGAGGGAGTTCACGGAAAAGGTGTCGAAGTTACCTCCAGCGGAGAGTGAAGTGGAGAACCTGATAAAGTTCGTTGAGGAGATAGAAAAGGAAGTCAGAACGGAGAAGAGGTTCGGATCTTTTTAGATAACCTGTCAAGCGAAATAAAAATAATTAAACAACCATTTTCTATATTCTTTTTCTATGGCTGTCTGTGTCAATGATAGTATGTATCCTGCAGTCTATGTCTTCAGGTACATCGTCATTATTGCATAAAGTTCGAGTATGTCTTGCTTTCTTATCCTCCAAGCAGTTCCGTGATTATGTAGGCGACCATCGGGATACCTGCCGAACCCGATATCAAGATATATTGCCCCCCTCACAATTTCAACGAATTTGCGGGTGCTAAAGCCGGTGTATAGTTTTGCGCTCTTTAATCTGAAGCCTTCTCTATCAGGATTTCTGCGAGTATCGGCTTCGATCATTAATAAGCAACCACTTAGTTTCCTTGATACCTCCTGCTCCTCCAGCATCCATCACGACGAACCTTGTATTTCTTGGACTTCCTAAAACTGACATAGCTTACGTTCCCAATATATTCAATCGCTTTAGAGTGTTTTCGATTCCTTCTTTGCTACCCTGCAAGTAAAATATACAGATAGTCAACGAAACCCTCCAGATACTTCATTTTACCCATTACCTTTTCTCCGCAGGCGATTTCCCGTAAAACTGCAAGCAAACAACAAAGGCAAAAATAAATATCCCCGTGCAGAAAACTCAGACCATGCCTTCAGAATCTCTATCCAAGAAACTGTATGAAAAAGCGAAGAATCTGATGCCCGCTGGCGTTAGCTCCCCCGTAAGGGCCGTGAAGCCATATCCCTTTTACACGAAGTACGCTAAGGGTAGCAAACTGTACGATGTCGATGGCAACGAGTACATAGACTACTGTCTGGCTTACGGGCCTCTGATTCTCGGACACGCTCATCCTGATGTGAAAAAGGCAATCCTCGAACAAGTGGAAAAAGGGTGGCTTTACGGAACACCTGTAGAGCTTGAAGTCGAGTTTGCAGAGCTAATAACCAGACTTTACCCGAGCATAGAAATGCTGAGGTTCGTAAATACCGGAAGCGAGGCGACGATGGCGGCAATAAGGCTTGCGAGGGGTTACACCGGTAAAAAAGGCATCGTAAAGGTGGAAGGAAGTTTTCACGGCGCACACGATGCCGTTCTTGTTAAAGCGGGAAGTGGAGCCACAACTCACGGAGTACCGAATTCGGCAGGAGTGCCGGAAGAGTTCGTGAAGTACACGTATCAGGTTCCCTACAACGATGTGGAAAGTCTGAGTTCTCTGCTGGAAAAGAACGGGGACGAAATTGCGGCAATGATACTCGAACCGGTGATGGGTAACAGCTCCCTTATACTGCCAGCAGACGGATACCTGAAGGATGTCAGGAAAATTACTGAAGAAAACGAGGTTTTGCTCATATTCGACGAAGTGATAACAGGTTTCAGGCTCAGCGAGGGAGGAGCCCAGCAGTACTACGGAGTCAAACCTGATCTGACAACTCTCGGAAAAATTGCGGGAGGAGGACTGCCAATAGGGATCTACGGCGGAAGAAGAGAAATTATGGAGATGATTTCACCGCTTGGCCCCGTTTATCAGGCTGGAACCTTCAGCGGAAATCCGTTAACTCTCGCCGCCGGATACACAGCCGTTAGCTACCTCGTGAAAAACAGGCCGTACAGGGATCTGGAAAGCAAGACAAAAGCCATAGTCGAAGGTCTGTCTTCAGAACTTGAAAAACTCGGATATTCGGCGGCATGCATAGCGTCGATGTTCTGCATTTACTTTGGTAAAAAGCCGGAGAACTACGCTGACGCTTTGAAATTGGACGCTTCGAAGTTTTTAGAGTTCTTTTCCAGAATGCTCGAAAGCGGTGTCTTTCTACCCCCGTCACAGTACGAAACCTGCTTTGTTAGCGTTGCTCACACGGAAGAGGATGTTGAAAAAACAGTAGAGGTAGCAAAAGCATGCCTGAGAAAATTGTAGTTGGAACGAGGGGAAGCAAGCTTGCCCTAGCTCAAACTGAAAAAGTGGTTAAACTGCTGAAAGAAAGGTACGAGGTGGAAGTCAAAATCATCAAAAGTCTGGGAGACGTGATGAAGGATAAACCTCTGCACGAGTTCAGGGGGACTGGAGCTTTTGTGCAGGCGATAGATGTGGCTCTTGCAGAGGGAAAAATCGACGTGGCCGTTCACAGCTACAAGGACGTGCCTTCCAAAATAAAAGGTACGATTGCGGCGGTTATGGAGAGGGAAAGCCCCTGCGATTGCCTGATCTCCAGAAACGGTGAGAATCTGGAGGAGCTGAAGAGAGGAGCAGTCGTAGGAACTTCGAGCCTTAGAAGGATCGCACAGCTCAGAAGAGTCAGACCTGACCTGAAGACGGAAAATCTGAGAGGGAACGTGGATACACGGCTGAGAAAACTCAGAGAGGGTAAGTACGACGCCATAATTCTGGCTGAAGCGGGTCTGATAAGGCTGGGTATTGACGTCAGGAGGCACAGACTGAATCCAGAGGTCTTCGTCCCTTCTGCGAATCAGGGAATAATAGCCGTAGAAACGAGAAAAGGTGAGGAAGATCTGGTGGAATTCGTAAATCACGAGAGAACGTTTCTTGAGGCAAGCGTAGAGAGGGCTGTGCTCGAAACCCTTGGAATTGGATGTGCCGTTCCAGCGGGAATTTTTGCCAGCCTCAATTCAGATGCATCAAACAGGGTAAGGCTAATCGTTCACATATACTCGAAAAGCGGTAAAGACCTGAGGGTTGACGAGCTGATTTCCAGAAGCAGTGCAGTCGAGGAAGCGAGGGAAATAGCGTTAAACCTGAGAGAGGGCTGTAAAAGGATAATGAAGGAGTACGGCAGGTTTTAGGATGTTTACACGGGCAGGGGGATAAAATGGAAGGAATGGGAGGAATCGTTTACATAGCCGGAGCCGGTTGCGGAAACGTTGTAACTGAGGCTGCCAGAAAACTGATAGAGGAAGCGGACGTAATCGTTCACGACGAGCTTTTTGGCAGAAAGGTCTGGGAGCTTTTAAACAGGAGCAAAGCTGAAAAAATCAATGCCGGTAAAAGGGCCGGCAAGCACAGGATGAGGCAGGAGGAGATAAACGAGCTGCTCGTGAGCCTTGCTAAGGAGGGTAAAAAAGTGCTCAGGCTGAAAGCCGGCGATCCATTTATATTTGGCAGAGGAGGAGAGGAAATGGAGTATCTGGCCGAGAATGGAGTTAAATTCGTCGTTGTTCCCGGCATATCTTCTGCCATAGCCGCTCCAGCCTGCGCCGGAATACCGTTAACTCACAGGAAATTTGACCCCGCCGTCGTGTTCATAACGGGAAAACAGGCGAGGGAAAGGCTAAACTGGGAAGCTCTGGCGAAGCTTAACGCCACGATAGTTATACTGATGGGCATGAGCAGTTTGAAAGAAAACGTGAGAAAGCTTATTGAAAACGGAAAAAACCCCAAAACTCCAGCAGCAGTAATTCAGTGGGGTTGCTGTGATGAGCAAAAAGTAGTCTGTTCAAAGCTGAAAGACATAGCTGAGGTTGCTGAAAGAGAAGGTATTGGCTCGCCGGCAGTGGCTGTGATAGGTGACGTTGTTTCCGTTAGAGAAAAGGTAAAGGAGTTTATGGCGGGATTTTTCCAGTGATTTTCGATGATTTTACTTAATATTTTGCCTGTTACCCCTTAACCTTGACACCATCCTTGGGCGGCCAGTTCTGTTCGAGCCAGGCTTTAAGCCTGCCAGAATCCGTTGGTCCGACGAGTACCTTCCAGCCGAGTTCATCTTCTAAAGCACCCTGAAGTCTTGCAGCCAAACCGGGAATTACGAGGTAGCGGTGGTCAACTTTCTCCGCAACCTTGGTTTCCTCCATCAGCTGCTTTACCTTTCCCGGTTCAAACTGACCTCCGGCGACGCTGACCTCAACTCCCAGACCTCCTGTGTCGAGGACGAGCAACCAGCCACTCGCTCCAGAGCTCTGCAGGTCGCTCTCAACAGTGTAATAGGTTAAGGCGAAGTTTGTCGTTATCAGAACTGGAGAGTTCCTGTCCGGATTGTTTATCGCTCTCAGCCCCGGCTCAACCTGAACGGGCGTTCTGGGGTCTGTGTATATGTTTGCTCTTAAGGTTACGAGAGGCATTATCGTGTGCGGTTCTAAGCTGTGCAGAATCATTATGTCACCGTACTTAACTGTAAACACTCCGGCTATCACCGTTTCCCAGTACATCTTTCCGACGTCGTCTCCTTCTATTGTCCATGCGGCTATCGGGGTTACCATAATCGGACAGTTTATGTCCCTGTCCTGCCCTAAGATTGCCGTCCTTCTTATTTGAATCACTCTCTCAAACGTTTTCTGAAGGCCTTTACCAGCAGGTTCTGTTACCGGATCAAGAACAACCGGTATTTTGTGGGACTTAAAAGTGGAGGCGAGGCTTTTCAGCATGTCCAGATCTTTGCTTTTAACTACCACCGGAACCTTGTACTTCTCGGCGAGCTTGAAAAACTCTTCCCAGTTATCCGGAGTGGCTGCGTATATCAGGGGGTTTTCTTCAGCAACCTCTTTTAACGCTTTTTCCATGCATTCACTGTCCAGAGTTACGAGTATCATCGGTTTTCCGTACCCGGCGACTTTCTTTACAACCTCTGCGAACCTGTCAGGGTTGTTTGAAGAACACCTAACGGCAATGCCGTCGAGAGTGAGATACTTGCCGACGTAGAATTTCTTGTACTCTACTACCCTGCTGCACCTTTCGTCTATGGTTTTTTCGTCCATTGTGTCGCTCACGTCGAAGAAGAAAGCTGTTGGATTGAAGAACGTGAGCTCGTGCCTGTACAAAACCTCTTCTCCCCCTATTTTCAGGTTCTTGCCTATAACGACCTCGTCGATTTCTGGAGAAGTAATTTCTTTGAGTTTTTCCAGTTTCTCAGCGGCTTTCTTGTTTTTCTTTGCCTCCTCAACGAGGGGCTTGCAGTCCTCAACCTTTGCTTTTCTGTCGAGAACGTTGGCTGCGAAGCTCATGCAGGTGTCAAAACCACACTCCCCGCAGTTGGTTCTGGGGAGAAGTTTGTAAATTTCAAGCGGGCTTTTCGCCTTCATTTCCATCCTCCAGCTGTATCAGCTAAATTCTGCTGTTATCCAGTCCTCACACTCAACTTCCACATCCTTTCTTCCGCCGAGAGTTTGCATCAGCTCCTTGAGTGTAGCCACACTGACGGGATGCATCATCATGAAGATGTCAACTGCTGCGAGGGAAAGGGTTAAACCTGTAAGTATCTCCCACAGCGGACCTCTGTGCTCTCTCATACCCCACGAGTAATCTCCTTCGAGTGGCGACTCCTTCATCCACGCTTCTCTTGCTCCCCATGCATTGGTTGTACCGCTCGATACCGGAAAAGCGAGGTCCTCATCACCCTTTAACGCTGCCAGTCTCGCCCTTTCCATGTTGGAGTACGCGTAATCGAGCCCGTAGCCGAGAGCGGCAGTTGTTGGATCCATGACGAGGCTATCTCTCGGAAGTCCAACTCTCTTCAGCAGGTACCTGTTCAGCGTTCTCTGACTGTTTATGTCCATCTGCGTCCAAGCCAAAACGCAGTGTCCGTGCTCTTTTGCGGCTTTACCCACTCTTTCCCAGTCTGTGTCGAGAGTTGCGCTTGCCAGCAGCACTCTCTCTCCTTCGGCGACTTCGGCGACTTTTTCGAGCAAAACCGGATCCTTCTCCTTGTTACCACTTCCACCAACGATTACAGGGCACTTCACTGCCTGCAAAACGTCTTCAACCGTTTTTACCGCTTCGTGAACGGGAGTGTCGTCCAGCAGCGGATCTGTGCTTATGAGGTGAATAGTAACAGCGTCAGCCTTGAACTCCTTTACAACCTTCTTTGCCCACTCATCCGGATGCTCCATCACGTCTTCGTAGTAAACCCTCACAGTTTTCGGAAGCGGTACAGGTCTGTCAAACACATCTATGGAAACGCTCGGCAGGTTTGGCTGGGGAGCGTCAAATATGTAGAAAGGCAGACTTTTTTCCCCGCCGAGCTTTATCGTGTACTTTCTCGTTCCACCCTCTTTTTGAGTTGCACCGAGCTGAACTTCCTCAACGTAACCACTCCACTCTTCCCTGTACGGCTCAAATTTTTTTTCTATTAGCTTGATAACTTCCTCAACTTTCTGCTTTAACTGAGGCTGGGGCTGGAGCTGGGACTGGTAAAGCTGCCCGTATTCCTGAGCGAAGAGCTGCTGAACGGGGAAACCGAGCATCATGGCTGCTCTTGCTAAGTGGTAAGCAGCCATCCCCAGCTCCATACCTATTGCCTGCATGTTTTGGGTGCTTTCAAATTCTATCTCGATGTCGCCCTCTATTTTAACTCCTTCAAGCTCTTTAATTTCATACTTTGAAAGCAATTTAAGCAAATCTTCGAGCGTTATTTTTGGCATTTCAATCACCGTTTAATCCGATTCTTTGAATTGACCTTTTAATTTCTGACTTTTATTCCTTTTATTTTCAAACCCGTTCTGGCTAACTCAAACACCAGCTTTCAAACTTCTTCAGGACTTCTTTAAAGTTCCTTTTAAACTCGCATTCCGGCAAATCCCTGACGCTCTTCCCCGCCATTTCATTCTCCACTACCATGTTGTCGTAGGGTAGAGCTCCGAGAAACTCAAACCCGGCTCTTGAAGCGAAATTCTCAATCATCTCTTCCGCTTTTGCATCAGTAATCTTATTTCCGACAATAGCCTTCCTGGCATTAATTCCGAGGTTTTCCATGAGCTCTGATATTCTTTCTGCCGTCTTCAAACCCTTCTTTGAAGTGTCTGAAACCACTACTACACAGTCTGCTTTGTCTATCGTTTTTCTGCTAAAGTGCTCCAGACCTGCCTCGCAGTCGACAACAACGAAGTCGTAGTGCTTCATGAACTTCCTGAGTATGCCCCTGAGCAGGTTGTTTGTGTAGCAGTAACATCCCTCTCCTTCAGGTCTTCCCATAACAAGTAAATCGAAATCTTCCAGCTCGTTTATAACTTCAAACACCTTCGCTTCAAACCAGATGCTTTTATCTCCCCTGATTTCGTCCCTTGTGTGCTGGAAAACCTCCTTGACGTCTCCGAGCGTTTTTTCAACTTCCTCAACTCCAAGAGCCTCTGGAAGGTTTGAATCGGGATCAGCATCCACAGCAAGCAAACTGCCTTTTCTGCAGAGATGCAGTATCAGCATGGATGCAAAAATTGTCTTTCCCGTTCCACCCTTTCCTGTTACGGCAATTACCGCTATTGATCTCACCTCTTATTCCGTTCTGTTATTTTCTTTTCTTTCCTCATCTTTTTTCTTTATTATTATTTTATCTATGTTTATCGTAGCGTTTTTTAATATGAGCTTTATCTTGGGTCCCGATTGCATTGTAAAAGGTATTTGAGGCATCTGCTGAAAAGGCACAGGCATTGGTATGGTCATCTGAGGCATTTGTGGCTGGAGTGGGGGCTGGGCTTCCTGCACTTCTTCTGTCTCAGCCTCAACTTTTTCCTCCTCCTCTTCTTCCTCCTCAGCCCACCCTTCAGTTATCTTCTTCCCATCCACAGGCCTAACAACACCTTTAACAACTGGATGGTCAACTCTCTTGAGGAACTCTATCAGCTCTTCCATGCTCTTCGCATCCTCTTCGGTCGCTATCTTATCCCTCATGTCCTCTGGTATGTAGTTGATTACCTTCTGCTTGAGCTCCTTTGGCATCCACACTACTCTGTACCATCCTCCGTCTGCCTGGATAAACTTTTTACTCCTGAAGTAGCTCATACCAATTCCCAGAAAGCCAACGACCTGTTTTCCTCCGCCTGTTTGACCAGCCATCGTGGAAAAGGTCAGTCCGTTGGGTGCAGGCTCCGGAAAACCTCTGTGCACCCAGCCTATTCCGTCAACTTCGGGCATGTAAAAACCTATAACTTCAAAGCAACCGCATGAGGGGTGGGGACACTCCAGAAAGCTGTGAAGCTTTATTCTTTCTGTAACGCCACCGCTCTCCGTTTTCGCAAACTCGTTTACGCCGCTGTACTCTCCGCCAATCGGATCAAGTATCTCTCCTTTCGGTACGGGTTTGTTTGGACCTTCGGGATCCACCCTCGCCGCAGCCCTTCCGTCGAACCAGGTTATGGCTCCGCACAGAGATGGTCTGTCGGGAGTTATGATGCACACGTCAGGAGGAGCAAAGCTCTGACACAGGGTGCAGGAGTAGAATTCCTCAACATCTTCATCGTGAAGTGCCTCAACTCTTGCGTCCCTCTCCTCAAATATTGGCATTGCAACTTCTTTGAGCGTTTTTTCAACAAAATCCCTGTCGGTGATGTAAACGGCTTCGATTTTCTCTATGAACGGCATTTCGTTTTTAAACAGAAGCATGACTGCTTTTGCTATTGTTATCAGACTTTTCAACCCTTTTTCAACGGCATTTTTTCCAATTCTTATCCAGATGTCGTACCTCTGGTTCAGGTGCATGACTCCTTCAATGTAGTTCTGGAAGTCGTGATTTCTTCTCTCTATTATTGGCTCCAGGTCACTGTCTATTTTGTCTCCGGCAACGTAGTATATCATCGCAAACGGATGAGCTTTCCCCTCCTCAAGCTCGTCCAGATCCTTTCCAACGAGCGTAACCTTCATATCCTCTACCTGATCCTCCGGCAGAGCCATAACTAACTCAAACCCGGGCTGCTTCGGACCTGCAAGCTCTACGTACATGTCCCCTTTTCTTATCCTCTCTCCTTCGTGCATCGGAGATATGTCAACCGGAAAGTCGCACTCCTCCCCCTGACTGACCTTTACCTTAACACCTTCGGGGATTTCCAGTTTTTTTCTCTCCACCATTCTATCACCTTCAACCTTCGATTATATACGTTTAATCGTTAACTGTTTGAAGCTGAACGAGCTCATTCGGGGGGTTTCTCGTTCGTGTACTTCTCGTAAACGTGCTCAACAAACGTAGGGTTAAATCCAGCGTCGTAACTCCTCAGTGGCCCTTCCACTATCTTCTTTTTCTTCCAGTCAATTTTCCACCCATGCTCGTCTTCGAGTATCTTTAAGAGCTCTTCTTTCATTCTCGCTGGCAAATCCATTTCCGTTCTGACGTAAAGGTGCCAGTCGTCTGGCAGACAGCCGAGGTACTTCTTGGACAGCTCTAGGTAATGCGTTAACTTTATCTGCCTGCCCATGTGCGTGTCCGCAGGTCTTATGCAGAGCCTTGCGAGCTGAACTATTGCCTCCTCCCTTGTTTCGGCAACCACCAGCAGAGAATCAGGACATGGTTCTATGTTCACTTTATTTCTCGTTTTTATATCGTAAACCCACCACTTCTCCTTCTTCCAGAGCTTGCCTATGAAACCTCTCCTGTACTTCGAACCGTGAGGGCCGACAACAGCAGGTATTCCCAGCCTGTTAAACCCCGTGGCTATACTGCTGGCTTTCTGACTGTACGGCCCCCACGCCAGACCAACAGCACCAATTCTGTGCAGTATGTAATCTGCTATTTCAGCGTAGTTTCCCTTCAGCTGCCTCTGAGCGAAAATGCCTGCAATTTTTATCGCCGCCCCGGTTATGTGCGCATTTGACACACAGCTTCCGTTGTTAATCAGACCACCGGCATCAAAAACTCCGGGATACTTTTCGTATAGACTTTTGCCCTCCTTATCCCTGTACATTCCCAGATCCATGGCATGGCAGCCTGTAGCAGCAACTATGTACTTTCTCTTGAGAAACTCCTCAATTATCTCCGCAACTTCTTTCCTCGATTTTGGATAGTTTGGACAGCCTATCGGGGCTATGACACCGGGTATTGTACCCATGACTATTGGCTGTCCGACCTTTCTGATCTCCGTATCTCTTACAGGCCCTCTACCCGCTCTCATCTTTCCGGTTTTCTTCACCATGTGGCTGTAGGCAGCTTTCATTATTATGTCAACTATCCTTATGTTACTCGGGCACACTTCCTCGCACTTTCCGCATGCAAGGCACGTATCCTCTATTTTCTCAAAGTATCCAAAATCTCCTTTTTTAGCGAGCTCCATGGCTCTGTCTATTCTGAGGTTGTGGGGGCAGACAAAAACGCAGTTCATGCAGAGAGTGCACCTATCAACGAGCTCTCTGAGCGTTTCGTCGCTCATGTAGATCGAGCCTCTTTCCTTCTTCGAGTGAATGTCTAACGCAACTCTGACTGCAATCTCTCCGACCCTGTCCGGATCTCTTATGAGAACGCCCTTAACTCTGCCGAGAACGAGGTCTTTTACGACTTCGTCCACGTCGTCTTCTGTTCTGTCGATTAAACCTCTTGCCGACGCTTCAGAAGTCGCAATCAACGGTATTCCCATTTTTGCGCACTCTCTTAAAGTATCTGCCCTTATGCACTGTTCATCTGTCACCACAACGTCTGGAATTCCTGACCTGATAGCCCTCAGCTCGTAGCTCAAAGTACCAATTATTTTGGCTTTTGGATCGTAGCGAGAGCTGTCTATTGCCGTGCAGCACAAACCTGCGATTTCCACCTCGTTTTCCAGTCCGTGCTCTCTGAGATAATCGTCTATATTCCTTGCAGGCAACACGTTGTGTCCTATAATCAGTATAATCGGTTTATCGACTTCGAGAACGCCAAAACCGACATCTATTAAAGGTGCTTCCGGATCCCCTTTTGGATAGTTAAATGCCACTATCTGTGCTATGTCGGCTACCTCCATGCCCACATGGTCGAGCATACCGGCGTGGAGAGCTTTGGACTCGTAGTCTATGTAATCTTCTTCCTGCCCGGTGTGTATCGTGTGAAGAATTCTAGCGATTTCCTGTTCCACGTAGTTCAGAACTTTTTCGAGGTCACCTATGGTTTTTGGCTCTATTCCGAAAACGAGTCTCGTATTCGGAGCTTCTATGTCTATTTCCGGTCCGAGGTCTATGGGGTAGTCCCTCCCAAACTTTTCCACCAAGTAGTGGACGAGGTGCCTTGCGTGAGCTGAATGAGCTGAAGCACCTATTAAACAAGATATGGTGACCATTCTTGACATCTGGGTTCTCAGGTTTATACCGCACGCCCCCTCTCTGTTGTGTGTGAGCTCACATGGGCCCATCGTGCAGAGATTGCAGAAATCCTGAACCGGTGCATAAATCGGCTCGTAGCGGCTCAGCAGTTTTCTATCCCAGTAACGCAGGTCGAGTATGTGGGGTTTTGGCGTGGGTCCAACGTCTTTCGGTTTTTCCTCTGCTTCCTCCTTTAAAAACTCCTCAGAAATTATCTGACCTATGTTTATGGTTACGTTCTTCAGCTCATCGAGGACAAACGTACCCTCACCTATTCTGATACCCATTCAATCACCCTGATTGCGTTATTCAACTATCTCTTTCCAATTCATTTTAATGTTGTTACTCTGAACCGGGCAGTGTCAGACCTGATTTTTAAAATTTGTCATGTTTATAAATTGGATTATTACCGAAAAATAGTATTGTGTTACTAAGTGATAAAGTATTCATTATTTTTGCTCAAGAATGCAAAATCCAGACAGTATTTCGTGAAGTAAAATTGCGTATTAGTTTGAGACCCTTGTTCAGATTTCTCTACCATTCTCACTCGTAGCGTTGTGCACTCTGTTTAAAACGGAACTCATAGTTGAACTCTCTAAAAATCAGTACGGAGTAATCAAACCATCCAGAGCTCTGAGTGACAGGTCGAGTAACATGAGAGGAGAAGTACCACAAGAGTGACTCACCAAAATTCGCTGGCGAGCTATTCATCTCTGCTGAGAAGAAAAAGACGAAGTCTTCAAAAATTTAATAAATTCTCTAAATGGTTACAGAGT
>WAPX01000065.1 GCA_015520485.1 Archaeoglobaceae archaeon | reverse complement strand
ACACGAAAAAGATGATTTGCGTAGTCTTTAAGAAGGAAGATGATAGTTTAGTATTTGATAGTGTCCATATTGAGGATTTTGATAAAGAAAAAGCAAGAAAAGTACTGTATAGAACGTTTGGGCATGCTCAATATGATGCTACTCTGTCTGCCAAAGACTTAATGAGAAAACAATCGGTGGTAAAATGAGTGGTATTCAAATAAAATTAAAAATTCAAAACGTATTCGAAACATCTCTGTTCACGAGTACAGTTAAGGAATATTTCCAAAACATATTTCCAAAAATCTTTGAGAGATATAACACAACGCCAGCAAAAGGTGGTACTACATTTGAAAAATATTCGGATATGAGTTATCCAATGCATATTCTTAATGGGATACTACCTGCGATGCTGTATTTAGAACAAAAATTATTGGAAAACGAATATACATCTGAATTAGTGAAGAAGGAAGATCCTGATATTAAAATGCTGATTAACTGCGCTTTAGTTGGAATAACGCTACATGACATCAACAAGATGGTAGGAAAATCAAACTTAATAAAGTCTTTGGAGTATCTTAACGAAGTACTTAACGAGTTAGAATTAGCATTATCAGATGAAGAGAAAAACATCGTAAAATATCTAATAGTTGGCGCTGAGAATGGAACAAGGTATACTATTCCTGACATCGAGTTACCAAAAAGAAGGAATTTAGACAGATTTATTAAAGATTTTTTGATAGGTCCTTTGCATTTAGCGGACAAAATTGCATCTCCACCGGAAGAACTAGAATCACTTTCACAATTGTTTAGAAAACTTCAAAAAGATCTAAAAGAATATCTTCCAAATATACACTCATTTTATTTCCACGACTCTCCTTATGAAGTGCTTAGTAGATATTTGCTGACTAAGCTTATTAGTCGGATAGAAGGAAAGATATTACTCATATCTCCCAAGGGTTTTATTTGGATTGGAAAACCGCTAACAAGTAAAGAAATAGAAGAGAAATTATTAGACGAATTCAAAAACGATTTTGAAAGATTGCTTCTTGATAATTTAGATAAAACAGCAATTTTAACTTGGGAGAAAACTCAACTAGATATTTTTAGATTCTTTGATTCCACAGAGAAGTTCATAAAAAATTTGTTAAAAGATCTCCAAGAAAAGAATGAATATTTCCTTTTAGAATACAAACTACCAAGAGACAAAACAAAAAGAGAGAAGATAAAAAGAGAAATAGAAAAATTGAAAGAAGAAAATAAGATCGACATATTGGTTCTTCTAAGATCAATATCTAACATAAAACCTGATAATAAAGCTGCGAGAAAAATTAAGAACGATCTTAAGAGAAAGTGGCTATCTGATACAGAAAATATAAAAGAAAAGGAACTAAAAATTATTAAGGCTGCTCAAAGATTTCCTACAGAAGAAAAAGAAAAACTATATTCTGAATTCGTTAAAATGATTAAAGAAAAATATAAAAACTCAAAAATAGATGTTAAAAAGCTTCTCAAAGCGATATTAGCGTATGCATATCTGGATGGTAATCCAATTTTTGGAATCAAAATTCAGGATGTGGGAGATAAACAAAACATATGTTCAATATGCGGAGCTGAAGCAAATATTAAAGCACTCGATAACATCGCCTTTGGCTTTGCCCCCAGAGGATTTACAAACCGCACCGTTGTTTCGCTCAAAAATACTGAGCGTAAAATATGTAAAGCTTGCTTAGCAGAAGTTATGTTGCGGAAGTTAATTTTTGGTCGAAGTAAAGACCTGTATGCTGTGTATATTGATGCTTGTGATTATACTATACCTATTCTCAATGCTGAAAGGGTTGCGGAGAAAATAGAAGAACAAATAAATGGTATTCGGGTTTTATCCAATGACTTCTTTAACTCATACAGGATTTTTTACGGGTATTCATTCAAAGACTCAAAAAATGTATTGATCCCTTTTTTAATGGCACACCTCCAAACAGGTAAAGAGGCAGATTTTCTTAGAAGATTTTACGAGTTGCTGGTCTTTGCCAGCAATACGGGATTTAAAGTATATCTCACCTATACCATGAATCCTGACAGGATTAAAAGAGAAACTTTTGTTTTGGACTATGTTCCTAAACCAATAAAGAAGTTAAAATGGGATAAAATCAGAATTGATGAACTGCAGCGCGTTAGAAATGAATTTGAAATTCTCATGAACTTAGCAAAAGCAGTTGGCGGAAAGAGATGGCAAAATGAGTTTATAAGAGTATTAAATGACTATGCTACTTCTCCGCTAGTATTCTTCTATTATTTATACAGATTGGATAATCCTTTTGGTTTTGTTAATAAAAATCAAGATAAAATTCAGCTAGTTTATGAACGAATAGGTGGTGAAATTATGAGTGTAATAAAAAAATTGGCTGATAAAGCCTCGGATATAGAATGGAGTGGATATACGGCATCAAAGCAAACATGGATAATTCGTACAGCTATTGATGCTTTAAAAATTGGCGTACAAAGAAAATTGGATAAGGAAGACATAATTGCATTAATGGCAGGAGTCATAAATAAAAAGGTGAAATTTCCAAAGAAAGATGCCATAGATGATTTTTGTCGCACAGTTTACAGGGATCTCTATGAAAAAACATGGCAGAAAAAAATTCCATCAAAAACTGAGTTAAGGTACTGGACATACGCATTTGCATTTGAATATGCGAAAAAATCCGAAGAAAAGCGTAAAAAGATGAAAGAAGAAAAACAAAAAGAAGGAGGTGAAAATGATGAGTGAAAAGAAATATGTGGAATATAATGGGGAGGTTATTAACGAAATTCGGAAAGAGCTTTACAAAGTTATACCAGAAGACTACTTTCAGGAGAACTTTGGCAAGCGTACACCGAACTACATTAAGCTACTCTTAGTAAGGGAAACCACAGGCTATCTTATCATTCGGTCTACTGAGCCTGATGAAGTAATAAGCACAGAAATCGGAGATAAAGAAGTTGTGGTTATACCTTCGCGTAAATTGAAAGCAAGAGAAAAATTAACTGGTCTTCTACTATGCAGGAAGTTTGGTGTTGTACATCCAGATTTGGAGTATAACTTTATCAAACGGGCCATACAACTAGCAAATCCAAATTCATTAGTGTTTGGAGACAGCGTTACAGAGGAAAAAGAAGCGATAGGTCTTCCAGCAAGAGTGCTTTATGAGTGGAGCTACTCTTTAAGATCAAAAAATGAGATAATAGATGAATTAACTCACAACGCCTTGAGTGAAGAAGGGACGATGTGGGATAAGGAAAGTGGAGCACATAGAGAGAGCCTTTATGATGTCCAGTATATAAAACCTGGTGTGTACTTCCCGCAGTTCATAGTATTTCCAGATATAACTCCGGAGGGTTTCCTGCATGTGTTGATTTCAGTAATGAAAACCACAAGATACGGAGCGCAGAGTAATGTCATGGATGCAAATATAAAAAATCATATAGTAGCTGTTGCTCTTGATCAGTTTGAGCCGGCTGTTAGTTCTTATACTTTAAGTAGAGAATGGAATGATAGCGAAGTTACTTTAGATAGTGTTAAGCAATATGCCGTCGAGAAATTACAAGCGTGTGCCAAGGTAGTAATAACCGACAAGAAGGAGAGTGAATCTGGTGAGAATGATGAAAACAAAAACAGAGCAGAAGTAAGAAATAACTTGCAGAGTCTACTGAAATTGCTTACAAATTTACTTGATGACGAAAATAAATTAAAAGAAATTTACAAGAAATTACTAAACGACTCCATTGCCTATTTAGTGGAGTGTAAAGTGATTAGAGAAAAAGATGTTAACAACTACTTAGGGGAATTAAGCATCTTACAAGGGGAGTAAAATGATAAGGCATTACAAAATAACTCTACTCTCTCCCCTGTTTTATTATACAAAAACGGAGAGTGGAGTTGCTTCAACAACACCCTTCATAGGAGACCTCTCGCTCGCTTATGCTACAAACTTTGCATTATGTAAGAATAACGATATAACCTATCAAACTAAGTCTAAACCAAATTATGAGGAAATCAAAAATCTTGGATTCTTGTGGACAATCGCTCGTCCAATCAAGGTTAAAAGGACGCCAGTATATGCTAGATATACAAGCCTAATATCCGATGGCATGGTTAGGAGAGACATCATTGAGCTTATGGGAAAGGCTCTTTTTAAGAATTATTTCCACGTTCAAGGAATAGAAGTTGGTTCTACCTTCCAAGCATCTTTTATAGGAAACTTAAATCTTCCATCCAAGTTTACACTTAGAATAGGTAATGGCAGAGATTGTTTAATTTTATTAGAAGAAATAGAAAACATTGAAAAAGATATTTGGGTTAACTACTATACTATCACAAAAATCTTGGGCAAAAAAATGGAGTTAAAAGAAGGTTTTGCGGTTGAACCCGTTTTAGCGCAATACATTATAGTTAAAGGATTAACGGAAAAAGATTTGGAGGAGACGTTCTCATGACTACTCTTACAGTTCAGGAAAGAATAATACCTTTTGGAGACATAGAAATAGAATTAAAAGGTGAAAAATACACTTTACACACTTTTCAAGAGGTGTTTTACTCTGATCTGAGTGATTTACCCTCTATTACTGTGGTCATAGCTCCAACCGGTGCTGGAAAAACATTTGCATTTGCACTTCCAATTATTTATGCGAAAAATCATAATTCTATTATTCTTCCGAGGGGTTTGATCGTTGCTCCTACCAATGCACTTGTTGAAGATATGTATCACGGCTTCAAAGATGTTGTTAAAGTGGAAAAAATAACTGGAAGTGCGCTTCAAAAACATGGAATAGAGAGGCCAAAAGAATTACTTGATAAGGTCAAATCCGCAAATATTATAGTTACAAATCCGGATATTGTAAATTTTGTTATCCATGGTGGTTATCACATTGAGAAGTCAGGTAAGAGACGCCACATTTTGAATTTTCAGGATTGGACAGAATTTTTTGGAAAAATTGATTACGTTATATTCGATGAATACCATCTTTATGATGAAGAACAAATTGCCAATATTTTGATCTGGTTGATGACGAGTCATCAATTCTTTAAGAACATAAAATGGTTTTTTATTTCAGCAACACCTGAACCAGCACTTCTTAAGTTATTGGATGATCAAAAAATTGACTATAAAATAGTTCAGCAAGAATTAGCAGATTCAGGTAGAGTTATTCAAGGAAAGCAAAAAATACATTTTATAGAAGTTTCGCAATCCTATTCACTATATAAATGGATATTTAATGATGAAGAAATTAGAAGTGATGTGAAAAACAAAATTTCTGAGGTTATCAAAAGCGGTAAAAAAGTGTTTCTTTTATTCAATTCGTTAAGAGAGGCAAAGATAGCAGAAAATAAAATGAGAAATCTATTTTGTAAAGAAAAAATTGGTGTAAATACAGGATTTGAGACTAGGCAAAAAGATTTTACCTTTAATCCCGAAGAGTATGACATCATAATAACAACTTCAAAAGCAGAAGTAGGTGTAAATTACCCTGTGCAAGTCGCTTACATTGATTCTGGGAGGTATTTGAGAAATTTCTTACAACGAATTGGAAGAATTGGGAGAGGAAACGAAGAAAGCGAAATTTATTGCATAACTCCGGTAGCTGTTGTGGAAAGGATTAAGAAACTTGTTAAAAATGGTACAAATGTCAACTATTATGAATTTGTAGATGTGCTAAACCAATCTTTTGAAGATATCAAACTTAAAGAGGAAAGAATCCCTGTTTTTATGGGAGCATTACTGTGGTCAGTATATAATGCGTTGAAAAGTCGTGACAGAAGAAGGATAATTGATGAGTTAATTGAAAAATTTCCGTATTCAAAGATACTTTTCAAGCTCGATAAAGTTATCGAAGAAGTAAAAGAAGAAGTGGATGAGGAATTTTACGAAAATCTGAAGATATTCTGGAATGTATTTAAAAGATCATTTATGAGATTTAGAGATGATACGCTACAATGGAAAATTTTCTACAAAAATCAAGAAACAGAATATGATATAATATGGGTGCTCAATAATGCATTTATTGAAGAGATAGACAAAGTAAAGAGAAAAATAGTAATAACCGATTTTCGACCCGCCAGAGAGCAAATTGTTGTAGGTATTAAAACACCATCTGTACTTGAGGATCCATATGAAAATCAATACAAACAAAAAATCGGGGGAGATCCCTTAAAATCGGATAGAAAATCCGAATGGAAAACATTTCTTTATTCTGATCATATTGGTAGTTTATATGCTGCAAAACTTGAAAAATGGTTGAATGAAGTAGAGGTATCAGAAGAGTTAGAAAGATTATTGAGAAAACTAAGACCATTGTATTCTAAAAAAAGAATTGAGATTCTAGATGTTATTATACGATTCTGGGGGTATTAAAGACGTTTTTATCATTTAAAGATATATAACAAATTTGTTTTTAAAGAACTACACAATTCCTAAGAGAAGAACTCTACCTATTTTACAGAATAGATAAAAAAGATGTTAAAATTATAAAGATGGAATTACTAATTTTCCTGATTTGATGTTAATAATATTATAGATGCTGCTTCTATATAAATAATCCAAAAAAGCAAAAACTGGAAATTAAAATTCGGTGTTAGCTGTAGAAAAGTAAGAAGAATTGGTTAAAATTAAGCGTTATTGAGAAAAAAACAAAAATCAAAACTGAATCCAACAGCAGAGAATTTTCTTAAATAATTGTTCGGTGTTAGAATGAGCGAGATTAAGGTGGGTGTGCCAGACCTAAGTTACACAATGGGATTCTATCCGGCAGCCTCCAGCCAAACACGACAACAATCGAACAGATTTAGAAAAGTTTATCTTTCCCGGAGTTTATAAAATAAACAATGGACAGGGTGGACAGAGAAATAATTTCACTACTGCAGGAAAATGGCAGAGTGTCGCTGTCGAAAATAGCCAAAGCAATAAACTTCTCGGTTATGGGAGTTAAAAAGAGGCTGGAGAAGCTCGAAAAAAGTGGGATGCTGAAAATCAGGTCTCTGCTCAACACAGATCAGCTCGGATTGAAGCTTGCAATACTGGCAGTTGAAATGGAGAATGCTGAGGCTATAGAGAAGGCTGTTGAGAAGTTTAGAGAGTGCCCGAGGGTGCTGAGGTTTTTCGTAACAACGGGATCGTACAACTTTTTCGCCCTCGTCGTGGCTGAGGATTACCACACTCTTGAAAGCATAAGCATCGAGAAGTGCTCTCTGAGAAGTCAGGAGGGCATAAGAAGGTTCGAAATTTATCCTGTGCAGGACATCTATTACTCAAAATACTTCGATATAAACGTTATTCCCAAGAAAGCTCTCGATATAGCGCCCTGTGGTGTTCACTGTGCAAGCTGCAGCAGGTATCAATCAGAGAGGTGCGTCGGATGTCCTGCTACGATACACTACAGGGGTGTGCTTTGATTTGTACAATGTAACAAATATCAATCCATATTTAGAATTTCTATTTAAAATATTTTGATTTTAATTATTAACTAAAAATTAAAATTTATTAAAAATTCAGGCAAGCTTTTGCAGAATCTTATCTATCTCGTTAAACACTTCTTCTATGCTCTTTGTTCCGTCTATGTTGTAGAGTACGCCTTTTTTGGCGTAGTAGTCAACGAGTGGCTCTGTCTGCTCTTTGTAAACTTTATATCTCTGCCTTACCGTTTCCTCCCTGTCGTCATCTCTCTGGTACAGCTCCCCTCCACACTTGTCACACTTGTTGTCCTCTTTTGGCGGGTTGTATATCAGGTGGTAAACGGCACCGCAATTCCTGCAGGTTCGTCTGTTGACGATCCTCTTTACAACCTCCTCTTCTGGCACCTGAATGTTTATCACAGCATCTATTTTTTTGCCGAGCTCCTCGAGCATTTTGTCGAGAGCTTCAGCCTGAGGTATTGTTCTTGGAAAACCGTCGAGTATAAACCCTTTTTCGCAATCAGGTTCCTGCAACCTCTCCTTTACTATGCCAATTACCACCTCATCCGGAACGAGCTGTCCGGCGTCCATGTACTTTTTGGCCTCTTTTCCAAGCTCAGTCCCTTTTGCAACGGCCTCTCTCAGCATGTCTCCAGTGGAAATCTGTGGAATTCCGTACTTCTCCACTATGAGCTTTGCCTGAGTTCCCTTTCCAGAACCGGGTGGCCCGAGCAAAATCAAGTTCATGAAGCTTTGTGAATTCAAGAATGTTTAAAGCTTTCTATTCTTTCTATCCTTTCCGAACATTCCAAAATTTAACATTAGCGACTGCGGAGATGAAGCCTCCTCTCAATTACAGCTCTCCACTTTTCCGGCAGGTAGTCGAGAACGGTTCCGCATGCAGAGGTTATGCCCATTTTTTCTGCAGGTCTTCTCATTTTCTTACCCTTCACCGCAGATGCAATCATCGCAGCTCCGAGAGCTGAAGCGTTCTGGTACTTATTGTAAACGGTAATTCTGCAATCGTTCTTTCTCAGTTTTTCTGCCATGTCAGCTGCAAACCTGCCTGAAAGGATAACTTTCTCGGCCCTGCTGATCGACACCTCCATCGCCCTTATACCTTTCAACATGTTTTCAGCAAGCGCGTTTACCGCTTCTTCGCGACTCAGCATGTCTCTCAATCCGGTTCTCAGCAAATTTTTAGGAAAGTCCCCAAGCAGATACGCCACCTCAGCATCGATGCAACCGGCTGATGTGTAGGATGGGAAAAAAGATGTGCCACCAAGCCCGTCAACTATTTTACCGTCCTCCATCGCAATAAAAGACGTGTAGCCGTAACCGGCTTCCACGATTACCATTTTTCTGTGATCAAATTCCTGACTCACGGCAAACGCTGTGCACAGTTTGTCGTAAGTTCCCATGTCCACTCTGAACAGTTTTCTGTAGGACGGAATGGTGTTTAAATGTATTACAGCCGGTATCGTGTAGAATTCCAGTCCACTCTTGGCTATCACGCGTATAAGCGCTCTGAGCCCTACGGATACCTCTTCCTCCAGCGTTAGCGTCATTAACTTTATATCAGAATCGCTCAGTTCCGAGAAGTGCTTTACTGGAATTCCGTAACCTGATAAGCCTGCGTACACATCTGCGTTAACGCTTTCGAGTACTTCCAGAATTGTTTCCGGATTTTTCCTGACTTTTTCGGTTGGTATTTCGATAACCCCAAAGTTTTCCGGCGTGTCATCAAACCAGAGAATCCTGTAAGATTTCGTTCCAGCGTCCACTCCAGCAAACCTCACAGTGGAAACACCACAACCATTAAATATCAAGCTTTTCACTTTCTCTGTGAACACCGCTGCGAATACTAGTGGTGCCAGGGTGGCAGAGGGGCTATGCGGCGGACTGCAGATCCGCTGACCCCGGTTCAAATCCGGGCCCTGGCTCTCTTTTTTCGAGTTCTAATCCCTACCATGACTTTCAGAGTGGCGTGTACACCTACAAACTTTACTCTTTCCAAATGAACTATGACGAGGCAGCCCAGAATGCATAAGTTGTTAATGATCGCTCTGATTTTTGCAACGTTTTAGAGCGCAGATTCTCAGCTCAAACAATGTTATGAACAGCTGTTTTTGGAAAGTAGTCATGTGTGGAAAGCAATCCTCCACAACATCGTAACCAAAAGGACACAGGCCTGAAACGCACTCGAAACAGCACCCCCCGCTCTCGCAGCAAGCAGGCCTCCTGTATACCAGCCCTTCCAGAGTGACCTCTTTATTTAAAATTTCCATTTTTACCACCTCACAACAAAACCTGCTTTAACAACGTGATTTAAAAAACTTTGTAAACCGTTTTGTAAACCGTTTACAATTAAGTTTTTTACATCATTGTATATAACGTTTTTGTTACCGATTTTAACAACGTTACTGCAGTGAGTAAAAAAGTAAATATACCCTCAACTTAAAGCAGTCAGCAAATAATAATTTTGCAAATTAAAAATTATAAATCTAAATAATTTGAATAGCAAAATAAAAACCTCAGGACTTTTTAAACGCCTTAAACTCCTTTGCTATTTTCTCAACTTTCCCCGAATCTATGCGATTATCCATTTTTACGTAGGTTCCGACTATTATTCCGTCAGCAAGATTCTTTTTGCCTATCTCTTTCGCTATTTCTGGTGTAACTCCGCTACCAGCGTACACAGGGCGAGAAAGGTTGCTCCTGAAAAATTCGAGCTCCTCAAGGCTAACGGCCTTTCCAGTTGAAGTGCCCGTAACAACTGCTGCGTCTGCGAGGCTTCTTTCAAAGTTCTCTGCGTATTCTTCCATAGATGCGAAGTGGTGTGCGTGCTTCACGTTTACGTCGCTGAAAACCTTTGCCTTACAGCGTATTGCACGCTTATACCTCATGACCTCCGCAGCACAGCTCTCCAGCCATCCTTCCGGTGAGAGAGAGGAGAAAAAGAGCTGGTTAACCCTTACAAAGCTGGCTCCACTGGCTTTCGCTATTGCCAGGGCTGCAACTGCGTCGTTTCTCAGAACGTTGACGCCAACAGCAATTCCTATCTCTTTTTTGACCTCTTTCATCACTACAGACATGGCAGCAATCGTTTCCGGATTTGCTTTCTTTGGAAAGGGCACATCTCCGTAATTCTCCACTATTACCGCATCAGCTCCCCCTTCCTCAGCGGCTCTTGCATCCAAAAGTGCGAGCTCAGTTATCTCATCGACTTCAAGCTCGTTCAGCGGAGAGCCCGGAAGTGGAGGAAGGTGGATTACGCAGACGACTTCGGGAAATTCTTCTCCGCTCATCTCTCTCAAACGTTTTTTAGGAGTTTTTATCATCATGTTACTTTTTCCTTCTCCTGATTGTCACGGCAAGGAATACTGCAGCAATCGCAAGCGTTACGCAGAATCCGGGCAGTCTCGTTTTGATTCTGAGTGCGTTCTCGCTTGCTGACTCCTCGAAACTTGGAGCAGGTGGATGGTTCACCTTTACGAGTTTGCTGTGCTGGTGTATTTTTGCGAGAACGCCTATCAGCTTGGCTATTCTTTCCGAAAGCTTGAAGTACGCGAGCTTTGTTATCGGGTTCTTGCTCGTTTCTGCAAACTCGTAGTAAGCAACCGGCAGAATGGGAGTTACGTGCTTCTCGAGCTGAGCTATGGCTATCTGCGCATCCTTCCTCGACGCGTTTATCTTCTCCTGAAGGAGCTGCTGACCTGTTAAGGAGTTAGGTACGCCAATCAGCTCTATGCTCAGACTCGCTTCAGTTATTGCGTTTATTGCGGAAAGAGCTGCACCGCAGTACAGTCCACGATCGAGCTGGTACCTTCCGTTATCGATGTCCTGCTGTGCCAGATCGAGCAGATTTTTCTGACCGTAAATGGAGCCCGCATACACCAACAGTGATTCGGCCTGACTCAGGTACAGCTGTGCCCTCCTCTTTATCTCCTGTTTTCCAAGTGGTATGTCCTCCTTTATTCCCGGTAGCAGAGATAACCAGAGTCTTGCGCTTTCAACTCTTTCCCTCGCGTAGGCGAGGTAAGACAATGCCGTGTCGATGTCTGGAGATGTTTCAGCCTTGTTCAGGTAGTTCTGAGCTATCGTAACCCTCTCTTCTGCTGCACCGTAAAGCTGAAAGCTTTCAAGTCCGACTGACTTGCTTGACGAGTTGAGGTAGCTCATCATGTTGTTTATGTCTCTCTGAACCCTGTTGAATTCGTTCTCCAGTGCCTGCTCCGTCTTTATCGTGTGCTCGTACTGTATGTACCTCATTCTGATCATGGCCGTAAACCACTCGCTTGTTGCGGTGTAGTACTTTCCTTCGCTGTACTCCTTCTGTGCGAGGTTCATCATTTTGTTTACCTGAGATAATTCGTCGCTTGTGGCAATCTGGCTTATTATGCTGTAAAGATCTTCAGCCTTGCTTTTCATCCTGTCAGCGAGCTTTTTCAGCACATCCGAGTACTTTGTCAGGTTAACGGTTGCGTTCTTCTGCTCAAGCCTGTATCCCGTATAGTACTCGAGAGCCTGATTCACCGTTTCCACTTCCACAACCTTTACTCCGAGTTTTTCTCCGAGCTTCACCACGTTAACCGGCTTTACGACTGTGGATTCGAATATAAACGGGCCATTTTTAACGATCTTCGTTTCCCTGACGTAAACTATCTTCTGCCCGGCTGGAATGAGGAAGTACTTTGCCTTGTGACTGGCAGCTGCTTCGAGCTTGTAGGGGATCCCTCCTACAGGCCCTATGAATCCGTCCGGGTATATCATTCCCGTCATAAAGACGTCTCTTCTTATGCTCAGGTTTTTCAGTGCGGCAATCGTTGCTATACACATGACTCCTCCGGCGGACGGACCGCCAACTATTGGTGCGTTTGCGTGTATCGTGTAGAAGAAGTCGTATTTCATGTAGTCCAGTCCAAGCAAATCACACGCTGTGAGGGCTGCGAGCTGCGCACTTCCCTGCATGTCGATTTCAGTGTAGGGCAGAGTGGAAACGAACACCTCTCCGTTTCCCGGTGTGACTACTACGGTTATGTTTATCACAGCACCTTCTGGCTTTGGCCCAGTTTTTACAGCAACTGCCTGTATCTCAACTTTCCTTGCGTGTACGAACTGAGCCTGAGCAGGCATTGGTACGATTACCGGGCACAGTATCAGCAGAATTGATAAAACTGAAAGTACTGCAGTTCTGCTTCTGAGCATGTAAAGAACTGTGAATTCGGGACAAAAAAAGTTTTGGGAGGGCGACAGGAGAGAACAAGATGACAGTCTAAACGGTTAGAAAACGGCAACTCCGTGTATGCAGAAATCAGCACGAGCTGTTAATGACTTCTTCGCGTTATCAAATGAATCACAGGGCAACTCGTTTGGAACACCATGAAAGCATTAATTAACTGTTCTCCCGAAAATCTTTAAACAGTAATGGTATCCGGGGAAAGAGTAAAAAAAGTAGAAAAGAAAAATTCAGATAAGTTAAAATTATTGCCAAAGCTGAAAAGGGTTCTGTTAGAGTACGGAATAGAGGAGCTAAACAAGTTACAGATCAGAAGCTTTGAAGTCATTTCTGAGGGTAAAAACTGCCTGATAGTAGCTCCAACCGGCAGCGGTAAAACTGAGGCAGCCGTAGTTCCCGCCATCAACGAGGTTCTGAAGAGAGAGCTCGAGCCCGTGGCAATCGTTTACGTCACTCCCCTCAGAGCCCTGAACAGGGACGTGCTCAGGAGACTGGACAGGCTGTGCAAATTGCTTAAACTTAAAGTGGCTGTGAGGCACGGAGATACCAAGAAGTCCGAGAGAGCGAAGCAATCGAAGCATGCACCACATCTGCTGGTTACGACTCCCGAAACGTTCCAGCTTTTACTTCTGGGAAAGAGATTGAGGAAGTGGCTTGAAAACGTCAGGTTTCTGATAATCGACGAAGTCCACGAGCTTTTCCAGAGTAAAAGAGGTGTTCAGCTCTCAGTTGCCGTGGAGAGGCTGAGAGAGATAGCAAAATTTCAGACAATCTGCCTCTCTGCAACGGTGAGAAACGTGAAAGAGGTGTCCGCTTTCTTCAGCGGAAATCAGGACATCGAGGTCGTTGAGGGTTACGAGAACAAGGACTACAGCTTTTCGGTGGTTAAGCCTGAAATCAGAGAAGAGGACAGAAATCTGGCTGAAAAACTGTTTGTTGATGAGGAGGTGGCAGCACAGCTCAGGTACATGGCTGAGATACTGGAAAAGCACAAGTCAGCCCTGATTTTTGTGAACACCAGACAAACTGCAGAGGCTCTGGCTTTAAAGCTCAGAAAAATAGCGGAGGTCGAGGTTCATCACGGCTCGCTCTCCAAGGAAGCGAGGCTCGAGGCTGAGAGAAAACTGCTGAACGGAGAGGTAAAAGCCCTAATATGCACTTCGTCCATGGAGCTTGGAATAGACATCGGACACATAGACTGCGTCGTGCAGTACAACAGCCCGAGACAGGTGTCGAGGCTTCTGCAGAGGGTTGGCAGGAGCGGACACAGGGCTGGAGAGGAGTCGAAAGGAGTTATAGTTGTTTCCGGATTTGACGAAATAATGGAGTCGTGGGTAATTGCCGAAATGGCCGGGAGGGGAGAGATGGAGTTCGAAAAAAGCCACGAAGGGAGCCTGGATACGCTCGCGAACCAGATTGCATCTATTGCAATGGAGTACGGAGGAATCGAAGTTCGAAGAGCCTACGAGATCGTAAAAAGGGCGTATCCCTACAGAAATCTGAGCTTTGAAGAATTCGTCGATGTGTGCAGGTTTCTCGAGAAAAACGGTGTGATTGGCGTGACCGGAGTAACGGAAAATGAGAGCGATGAGAGTTGCGATTACGGAAGCTCGAGGATATTTCCAAAGGTCAAAACAAGAAGGTACTTCTACGACAATATCTCTATGATTCCGGATGAGAGAAAGTACAGGGTTATAGACATAATTTCCGGTAAGGCTGTTGGTGTGCTGGATGAAGTTTTCGTCACGAGTTTCAGAGGAGAAGTATTTGCCATGAAGGGAGAGCTGTGGAGAATTGTTGATGTGAGCGATGTTGTAAAAGTTGAGCCTGTTAGCGGAGAAGGCGAGATACCGAGCTGGGTTGGAGAAGAAATACCCGTGCCCTACGAGGTGGCAGCAGGAGTTGGAGAGCTTAGGGAAAGGATAAAGAAGATGATATGTTCCTTTGGAAAAGAAAAAACGGTGGATACGCTTCAAAAGAAGTTCAGTACGAACAGAAATGCGTGCGAGGAAGTCGTGAAGGTCATAGACAGAACGGACGTAATCCCTTCTGACAGACTGATCACTGTGGAGCGGGGCAGGGGCACTGTCGTCGTGAATGCGTGCTTCGGGCACACGGTGAACGAGGTTCTGGGAAGGATACTGGCAATGCTGCTCTCGGCGAGGAGGGGTACGAGCGTTTCGGTTGAGGTGGATCCCTACAGGATAAAGCTCTCGCCGGCAAAAACTGGAGAGATAGTTGAAATTCTGAGAGAGCTGAAAAACCACGCCAGAGCTCTCAGGTGGCTTGCCGAGAGGGCAATGCTCGACACTAAACTCTTTCAGTGGAAGGTCATCTCCGCTGCCAGAAAGTTCGGAATACTGAGCAAAAACGCTGACATTACGAGAATGAACATCAGAAAATTTGCCTTAAAGCTGAAGGACACTCCAGTTTACAGGGAGGCAGTTAGAGAAGTGCTCACGGAGAGGTTTGACGTTGACAGACTAGAAACCGTTGTTGAAAAACTGTTCGACGAAATAGACGTGGTTGAGCTAAACGACCTCGGAGAGATTTCCACTGCCACGAGACAGCAATCTTTTGACCTGCTCATACCGTCCAAGCCGACATCTGCAATTCTACACGTCTTCAAAAACAGAATAGAAAAAGAATTCTGCTGGCTTTACTGCGTAAACTGCGGATGCAAAATAAGAGTTCAGGTGAGAGATGTGGGAGAAGAAATCAGATGCATTAAGTGCAAGTCGAAAATGGTGGCCTGCCTGAACGCAAGGAGGAGAATTGAGGAGTACACGAAGGAGGAGCTTATGAGAATAGCAAACCTCGTTATGAGCTACGGAAAGAGAGCCGTTTACGCCATGAATACGTTTGGCGTTGGAGCAGAAAATGCTGCGAGGATACTATCCAAATTCTACAGAAGCGATGAGGAATTTTTCAGGGAACTGCTCGAAGCTGAAAAGAGGTTCATCGTAACAAGAAAGTTCTGGAAAAAGTAGCCTGAAAGGTAACGAATAACAGTAACAGATAAATAATCCGTTAATCAGCTCAGAGCGAGTTATGAAGGTTTACAATACGCTAACAAAACAAAAAGAGGAGTTAAAGCTTGAAAAGACTGTAAGAATGTACGTATGCGGTATTACTGCTTACGACTACTCCCACATAGGTCATGCAAGATGCGCTGTTGTTTTTGATACTCTCAGGCGGTACCTTGAGTGGAAGGGACATGCTGTCAGATACGTTCAGAACTTTACGGATGTTGACGACAAGATAGTTAAAAAAGCTGTAAAAGAAGGTAAATCATTTAAAGAAATATCAGAATATTTTATATCAGCTTATAAAGAAGATATAAAAAAGTTAAACGTCAGGGATTCGATCAATCCAAGAGTTACGGAGAACATGGACGAAATAATATCTGCCATAGGCAGACTCTTAGAGAAGGGCTACGCTTACGTGGTTGAGGGAGAGAACGGTTCTGACGTTTACTTCCACGTTCCAGCTCTGAAATCTTACGGAAAGCTTTCAGGAATGAGTCTGGATGAGCTCAACAGGCACAGAATAGAACCAAACCCGAGGAAGAGAGACGTAAAGGACTTTGCCCTGTGGAAATCTGCGAAGGAGGAGGATGTCAAAGCAAAGGCTGTTTTTAACTCTCCGTGGGGTACGGGAAGGCCGGGATGGCACATAGAGTGCAGCGTCATGGCTGAAAAGTACCTCGGCCTGCCTTTCGATATCCACGGGGGTGGAAAGGACCTGATATTCCCCCACCACGAAAACGAGAGAGCTCAGAGCCTCGCTCTCTCTGGCGTCGAGCCTGTTAGATACTGGATTCACAACGACTTCGTTATGGTAAGGGGAGAAAAAATGAGCAAAAGTCTGGGCAACATAGTGAAGATCAGGGACGTTCTGAGAAAGTACGACGGCGAGGTTTTGCGTTACTTTTTGCTCTCAGCACACTACAGAACGGCAATTGACTACAGCGAGGAGTCGATGGAGAAGTGCAGAAAAGCTTACGAATACCTGAGAAATACGCTTGAAGCAATAGACATGGAAATCGCAGCTCTGAAAAGCGGTGCTGGCGTTACACTTTCTCAACCCTCCCCGGAGCTAAGAGAGGCGACAGAAACGCTCAGAAAAGAGTTCGTAGCTGCAATGGAGGACGACATGAACACGCCCTTAGCTTTTGCAGCCCTGCACAGGTTTGCGAACAGCGTAAACAGAATCGTGAAAAATGCAGATCTCAACCTCGACTACCTGAGCAGAGCTTTCGATACGATGAAGGAACTCTGCAGCATTCTTGGAATACTCGAAAACTACAGAAGAGTTCCGGTTCTTAACTCTGATATGATCGAGCTGATAAAGGAGAGAGAACTCTGCAGGCGGGAGAAGAACTTTGAGAGGGCTGACGAAATCAGAGAAAAGTTCAGAGATATGGGTTACCAGCTCATAGACACGCCGAGGGGTACGAGGTGGCGGGTGGTTTGATGAGTGGTTTGAATTTTATTTGAATTGCTAAAAAATTAAATTTTATGCCATTATTTTGATGCGCTTTCTCTTTTCCAGCAAAATTTTAAAAATGTTTCAGAATATGTAGTTACCATGAAGCTAAGAGTAAAGCTCATACCGGTTAAAATGGATAGAGCTTCCGCAATTTTAAGTCAGGAAGACGCTCAGGAGCTTGGATTGCTTGTTGGAGATAGGATTAAATTAATTTTTGGAAAAAAGAGCATAGTTGCAGATGTGCAGATTGCAACGGGAATGATTGAAAGGGGAGAAATCGGAATATCCAAAAACGTTATGGATCACCTGGAGGTTGAGGAGGGAGGAGAAATAGAGGTACATCCGGTTTCAAAGCCGCCAAGCGTAGAGTACATAAGGAAAAAGATGGATGGACACAAGCTGAAAAGAGAAGAAATTTACTCGATAATAGCGGACATAGTAAACAACGCTCTTAACGAAATAGAGCTCTCAGCCTTCGTGCTTTCAAACTACTTTTACGGAATGGATATGGATGAAATAGAGTGGATGACAAGAGCAATGATAGAGACCGGAGAGACCGTGAAGTTCGAGAGAGGTACCATCGTCGACAAGCACAGCATAGGTGGTGTACCGGGGAACAAGATTTCTTTACTCATAGTTCCAATCGTTGCTGCAAGCGGACTTTACATACCAAAAACTGCAAGCAGAGCAATCACCTCTGCGAGCGGGACAGCAGATACAATGGAAGTTTTAGCAGATGTATGCCTCTCTGTAGATGAGATACAAGAAATAACCGAGAGAGTTGGAGGGGTTATAGCGTGGGGAGGGGCAACAAACATAGCTCCAGCAGACGACAAAATAATCAAGGTTGAATACCCTCTCTCCATAGACCCACACTCTCAGCTCCTTGCAAGTGTTATGGCCAAAAAAGGAGCAATAGGTGCTCAGTTCGTGGTTATAGACATTCCGGTGGGAAGCGGAACAAAAGTGCCGGACATAGATAAGGGAAGAGATCTCGCCAACGACTTTGTAACTCTCGGAAGGAGGCTCGGGCTTAACGTTACGTGTGCAATAACGTACGGTTCTCAACCAGTTGGAAAGGCAGTTGGACCGGCACTTGAAGCGAGAGAGGCGTTGGAAACACTTGAGAAGGGTAAAGCTCCAAAAACCCTAATAGAGAAATCGCTCGGAATAGCAGGCACACTTCTCGAAATGGCTGGAATTGCTGCAGACGGCATGGAATACGCCAGACAGGTACTCGAATCTGGAAAAGCATTAAAGAAGTTCAAGGAGATTATAGAGGCTCAGGGAGGAGATCCTAACGTGAGCAGTGAGAGTGTTGCTGTTGGTGATAAAACCTACGACTTCTTCTCCCCAATAGATGGGGCTGTTTCCAAAGTTGACAACAAAGTGGTTGTGAAGGTTGCGAGAGCTGCTGGGGCACCCAAAGATAAGGGGGCTGGTATTGTTTTGCATAAGAAGATTGGTCAGCACGTTAGAAAAGGGGATAAACTATTTACGATATATGCTGAGAAGGACTGGAAACTTGATCAGGCTATAGAACTTGCCATGAGAGAATCCCCCGTTAAGGTGTCCGGTATGATCTTGGAGAGATACCCATCTTACAGGTATTACTGAACGTGGAGGTGTTTACTTTGGAACTGAAATCAAAAAAAGTTAAGGAGGGTTTGCAGGACATAATTGCCTGTAAAACCGGAATATGCAGAATAGAGGTTGAGGAGGATAGAGGAATACTCGAATACAGGGGTTACGCTGTTGAGGAGCTTGCAGAACGCTCAACTTTTGAAGAAGTAGCTTACCTCCTGCTCTTTGGAGAGTTACCGACAAAAAGCGAGTTAGAGGCTTTTAGCGAGGAGCTTAAAGAGCTGAGAGAGTTGCCACCTCAGATAATAGGTTTATTAACGAACCTCTCTCCTTTCTCTCACCCGATGGTCGTTCTGAGAACTGCTGTGAGCTACCTCGGAACGATGGATAAACACATACACTACAGAAGCCACGACGTGAGCATAGCAAAAGCCAAGAGTCTGATAGCAAAGTTCCCGACGATAATAGCGTACTTCCACAGGATAAGGAGCGGTCAGAAGCTGATACACCCGAATGATGAACTCGGGCATGCGGCAAACTTTCTCTACATGCTCAAAGGTGAGGAACCCGAGAAAATAGAGGCAAGGGCGATGGATGTGGATCTGATCCTTCACGCCGATCACGAACTCAACGCCTCAACCTTTGCTGCGAGAATTGCGGCTTCGACCCTTGCAGACATCTACGCCTGCGTGGTTGCAGCCACGGGAACGCTCATGGGGCCTTTACACGGAGGAGCTTCTCAGAAAGTGATAGAAATGCTGAGAGAAATAGCGGTACCGTGGAGGGCTGAAGAGTACGTAAAAATGAAGCTCGAAAGAGGAGAAAGAATAATGGGCTTTGGACACAGAGTTTACAGAGGTGTTATCGATCCGAGAACTCTCGTTCTCAAAAGACTGGCGGAAAAACTTGCCCGGGTAAAAGAGCCAAAATGGTATCAGATAAGTCTGGCTGTCGAGGATGCCGTTTACAAGTACAAGAAGCTGTATCCAAACGTTGACTTCTACTCTGCAAGCGTTTACGCAAACCTGGGGATACCAGACGACCTTTTTATACCGGTCTTTGCCATAAGCAGAATTTCTGGATGGACGGCACACATCATAGAGCAGTACGAAAACAACAGGCTGATAAGACCGAGAGCCCTGTACGTTGGAGAAGCCTGCAGGAAGTACATTCCGTTAGAAGAAAGGGAGTGACTTACAGATTTACGGCAAGCTGTAAACGAGAAAAGTAAAAGGTGATAGAATGGCCTCAAATCAGAACGGTAAAAAATCCCGAAAAAAGCCCGAAATTGCAGAAAGGCTGAACAGGATACCATCATACCTCTTTGCGGAACTCGACGCGATGAAGAGCGAGAAGATAAAAGAGGGAGTGGACGTAATAGACTTCGGAGTTGGAGATCCAGACCTTCCAACGCCGGAGCCTGTTGTTGAAGCGATGAAAAAAGCCGTTGAGAAGGTGGAAAACCAGAAGTATCCGAGTTACGAAGGCATGTTAGCATTCAGAGAGGCTGCATCAAAGTTTTACGAGAGGAGAAAGGGTGTTAAAATAGCTCCCGATGAAATAATAGCATTGATCGGTTCGAAGGAGGGAATAGCACACCTGCCTTTAGCCTACGTCGATAGAGGGGACGTTGTTCTGTGCCCCGATCCCGGTTATCCCGTTTATCCTTCCTGCACAGTTCTTGCGGGAGGGACGCCTTACTACATGCCTTTAAAGTATGAAAACGGATTTTTACCCGATCTGGATAGCATACCCCCCGAGACGGTCAAAAAAGCAAAGATAATGTTTCTGAACTATCCAAACAACCCCACCGCTGCTGTGGCGGATAGAGAGTTCATAAAGCATGCCGTTGACTTCTGCGTGGACGGCGGAATCGTGCTCGCCCACGATGCGGCTTACAGCGAGATTACGTTTGGAATCAAAGCTGAAAGCTTTCTTGCGTACGGCTACGAAAACGTCATCGAGTTCAACTCCCTCTCCAAAACGTACAACATGACCGGATGGAGAATAGGCTACGCTGCGGGAGATATAGATGTTGTCAGAGCTTTGCTTAAAGTAAAAACCAACGTTGACAGCGGAGTATTTCAGGCTGTGCAGGAAGCTGGAGCATTTGCGATGAACGAGTGCGACGGGTGGATTGAAAAAAACAACAGGATTTACGAGGAGAGAGCGAAAAAGCTCGTTGAGGGGTTGAGGGATATTGGACTGGACGCAGAAATGCCACGGGCAACCTTTTACGTCTGGTGCAGGGTTCCAGAGGGATACACGAGTATGGAATTCGCAAAAATGCTGCTGGATAGAGCCGGTATCCTTGTAACGCCGGGAGTTGGATTTGGGAAGAGTGGAGAGGGCTTCGTAAGATTTGCCCTTACCAGAGACGTAGAAACAATAGAGAGGGCTGTTGAAAGGCTTAAAAACGCTGAAATTCGTTTTAAATGTTAAATGAATTAATTATTTAGTTTTCGCTCTGTGAATTTCTGAAACTATCTTCTGGAATATTTAACCGGGTGTTGCTGTATGGTTGAAGAATGCTTCAACGTCAGACAGGGCGTGCTTCATGTAGAAAACGTGAGCTGTCTGGAGCTCGTGAAGAAGTACGGCACTCCACTGTACGTTACGTCGATGAAGGCCTTGAATTCAAATATGGATTCTTACTTCAGGGCGTTTGAGAAAGCAAACTTCAAGGTCAGGTTTCTTTACGCAGTTAAGGCGAATAACAACTTAACCCTGCTCAAACTGATAGCCAGAAAGGGATTTGGAGCTGACGTGTTCAGTGACGGCGAGCTTTACATGGCACTGCTTTCGGGCTTTGAAAAGAGTTACGTTTTGTTTAACGGAAATTCCAAGAGCGACGAAGAGATAAAGATGGGAGTTGAAGCTGGCGTACCATTCAGCGTTGACAGCATTGATGAGCTTTACGCGATTTCTCAAATTGCCAGAGATTTGAACAGAGAGGTAAAAATAGCCTTCAGAATAAACCCCGACATATCACCGGAGACTCATCCGAAAATTGCTAC
The DNA here is from genome assembly GCA_015520485.1 of Archaeoglobaceae archaeon. GTDB lineage: Archaea > Halobacteriota > Archaeoglobi > Archaeoglobales > Archaeoglobaceae > WAPX01. The sequence goes on along the minus strand of WAPX01000065.1, from coordinate 42,008 downwards.
GGGGCTTAAGACGTCGAAGTTCGGCATACCGTGGAAGGATGCCGTAAGTGCTTACGAGCTCGCAGTCAAATGTCCAAACGTAAGGGTTTCCGGAATTCACTGTCACATAGGCAGTCAGATAACGGATACGACCCCTTTTGTAGAGGCAATTGAAAGAATGTTCGAGGTTGCAGAAGAGGTTGAAAAACTCGGAGCTGATCTTGATTTCATCGACATCGGCGGAGGGCTCGGAATAGATTACGAGGGAAAGGGAGTGCCGGCTGTGGAGGACTTTGCAGACAGAATAATTCCGGCATTTGAAAAAGGGCTGGAAAAAATAAAATCTCAGCCTGAACTGTGGATAGAACCGGGCAGGAGCATCGTCGGAAACACGACGATTTTACTCACCAGAGTTAACGCCGTGAAAAAAGCTTACAGAAACTTCGTTGCTGTTGATGCCGGTTTTAACCTGCTGATAAGGCCCGCAATGTACGACGCCTACCACAGGGTTGCTGTCGCAAACAAGATGGACAGACCGCCAGAAGAGGTTTACACAGTCGTTGGCCCCATATGCGAGAGCGGAGACATCTTAGCCAAGGATAGAAAGCTGCCGAAGATCGAGAAAGGAGACATAATAGCGGTCTTCGACACGGGGGCTTACGGTTTCTCGATGAGCAGCCAGTACAACGGAAGGAGGAGGTGTGCGGAATTGCTCGTAAACGGTGAAAAAGTTTACGTCACGAGGGAGAGAGAAAGGTATTCAGACCTGATAGCCAATCAGATCGTGCCTGCCGAACTTTTTTGAGTTTGCTGCCAAAAGGAGCTGATACGATGAAAGTTTCAATGTCCTCAGCAGACATCAAAGCGTGTGTGACGGAACTACAGGAGCTCGTCGATTCAAGGGTCGAAAAGGTCTACCACCACATACCTGACGAAATCAGGTTTAAGCTCAGGGGAGCTGGCAGAAAAGACCTCGTGGTGGAAGCTGGCAGGAGAATACACCTCACAAAGTTTCCGAGGGAAGCGCCTCGCCTGCCGTCGAGCTTCGCCATGCTCCTCAGAAAGTACCTCGAGGGGTTCAGACTCGAAAGCGTTGAACAGCACGACTTTGACAGAGTTGTGATTCTGACGTTTAAGGGCTGGAAAGGCGGGGAAGAAAAGAGATACCGGGTCGTTGCCGAGCTGTTTTCCAAGGGGAACGTCATACTCTGCAGAGACGACTTCGAGATAGTGATGCCGTTAAAGCACGGAATTTTCAAAAGTGGGGATAAGTACGAATTCCCCGAGCCAAAGTTAACGCCGTTTGATCTCAGCACCGAAAAGCTCAGAGAACTGTTTGAGAGCGAGAGGAAAAGAGATGTCGTCAGAGTCCTCGCCATGAACGGTCTCGGAGGTCTGTACGCTGAGGAAGTTTGCCTGAGAGCCGGAATTGAAAAGAACAAAAAAGCTTCAGAGCTGTCTGATGAAGAGGTTGAGAGAATAGTCAGAGCGATAGAGGAAGTTTTCGATTCGATTGTGAAGGGCGACTTCAAACCACACGTAGTCCTGAAGGACGGAAAATACGTGGATGTTCTTCCCGTTGAACTGCAGTACTACGCAGAATACGAAAAGAAGTACTTCAACACGTTTAACGAGGCTCTCGACGAATACTACACGGAACTCGTTGTGAAGGAGTGTGAGAGCGGAGAAAAAGAGGAAAAAGTCAATGCGTTGAGCAAACGACTCGAAAAGCAGCTTGAAAAGCTCAGAGAGTTTGAAAGCGAGTTCGAGAGGCTCAGGAAGACGGGAGATTACATATACGAAAACTGGAGCAGGGTTGAAGCGATACACTCGGCATTCATAAAGGCGAGAAGGGAAAAGAGCTGGCAGGAAATAGAAAGAATCGTGAAAAGCTCTAAGCTATCAGAAGTTGTCAAATCGGTGCATCCAGAGAAAAACAGCGTAACGGTCACGATGGACGGTATCGAGCTGGAGCTGCCGCTCGACAGAACCCTTCCCCAGATTGCCGAGATGTATTACGAGAGAGCGAAGAAGATAAAGTCGAAGATAGACGGGTTGCTGAAGGCGATAGACAAAACGAGGGAGGAGATGAAGAAAGCTGAGGAACTCGAAGCAAGAAAGATGGCCAGAAGCATAAGAGTCGTGAGGAAAAGAGAGTGGTACGAACGCTTCAGGTGGACGATCACTTCGGACGGATACCTCGTGATAGGAGGGAGAAACGCCAGGATGAACGAGGAGATCGTTTCCAGATACATGGAGAGCAAAGACCTGTTTTTCCACACTCAAACTCCCGGAGCACCTGTGGTTATACTAAAAAGGGGTCAGGAGGCTCCAGAAACGAGCATAGAGGAGGCCGCTCAGTTTGCTGCGAGTTACTCCACCCTGTGGAAAGAGGGTAAGTACAGCGGGGAAGTTTACTACGTTAAGCCAGAACAGGTAAAGAAGTCTGCGAAGCACGGAGAGTATCTGGCGAGAGGAAGCTTCTACATCGAGGGAAAGAGGAACTACCTGAACGTGGAGCTTAACTGTGCTGTTGGAGTCGAGCTGGAGAAGCTCAGACTCTTAGCGGGGCCTGTGAATGCCGTAAAGAAGCACTGCGACTACTTCGTCGAAGTGGAAATAGGTGACTTGCCCCAGAGCGAGGTTGCCGTGCTCGTGGCTAAGAAGCTCGTGGAGATGTCGGGAAACAACCACGTTGTTAGAGGGATTGCAACCCCCGACGAAGTTGCCAGATTGCTGCCGCCCGGCACTTCGAGGATTAAGGAGTGAAGCTCACGCGAAATCAGGATATGAACTCGTAAACCTTCCACAGCCTCTTTGATAACTCTTCAGCTCTTTTCAGCTCTTCTTCATCAACTTCGAGCTTGAAGCTCAGCACAGGCTCGCTTTTCAGGGCTTTCAACCCACCTGCTATTGCGGCTATGCTGTCGGTATCTCCTCCAAGAGAGACCGCTTTAATCAGGCAGTCTTCAAAACTCTCGGAGTGGACAAAGCACTGAATTGCAGCGGGAACAACGTCTGAAGCGAGTGCAGTACCCTTGTACTCGAATTCCCCCAGAAATGCCCTGTCCACAAGTATCGTCGTGTATGCGTCAAAAGCTTTAAGCCTCTCGACGAGTTCTTGATGCATTTCCTCCACCTCAACGTCTTCGAGGGCGAGGGCGTAAGCGAGAGCGACGGCAACGCACCCAGCTATAGCCTCCTTTCCCCTGTGAGTTACCACGCTCTGCAGCACGGAATACTCCTCGACCAGATTCAGGTTAAAGGAGTACAGCAACCCAACAGGGGGAACTCTCATCGCAGAACCACATGTGTCTGAGTCGATCCCAGAATCCTTCCAAGAGTAACCCATTCTCAACCTCTCCAAAGCCTGAGAGCTCGTCGGGCCCATTCGCCTTATCCTTCCCGCCTCGTAGTACATCCTCAGCCTTTCAGCAAAATCGGCCGGGCTGAAGTATATGGTGCTCGCAAGAGATTCTGCGAGAATGAGCATCTGAATAGTGTCATCAGTCACATCCGAGACGATTTTGCGCTTCGAGTAGTGTTTGAGTCTTCTCTCAACGTCCCTGCTCGTAAAGCCTTCGAACGGAGCGCCAAACGCATCACCGAGAGCAAATCCGGTGAGGGAGCGAACGAAGTCGCTTTCCGATGGCATAAACTCACGAAGTGTGGAAGTAATAAAGATTTTATTAAGGCTTATTTCGCCGTTCGCTTTTGTGGATTCTGTGGATAGTCTCTACGCTTTTCGTAATACTTTAAATTCGTAATACTTTAGATAAAATAATACTTTAAAATTTTTAGTTATAAAAAATATTAAATCTCAAATGTTTGTGCTGAAGTGAACGCATCTTTAAATTGTTTAACAGAAAGGTTTAAAAGTCAACTAAATAACATCCACATCAGCCTCATCACACTTTTCAGCCTCAGCCGTAAACCGCCTTGGATTTTCAAACCCTGCCAGTCTGTTTGCAAAGTACCCATCCGGTATTACCACGTCCACACCCTCGGCAAACTCCGAAACGAGTACCTCAAAGCAAACACTCTCGCCTCTCGTCAGCCTGATAAATCCCCTGTTCTTTATGCCAAATTTTTCTGCAAGCCCTTTACTGATCAAAGCTTTTGCTTTATCTCCCTCGTGCAGAATGTCATCTGCCACGACGACCTTAACGTCAAATTTCATCAGCTTCGTAAATTCGAACATGCTACCACCTACATCGAAAGCAATTCCTTCAGAACTTCTTCATCCGATAGAGTTTTACCTTCGCTCTCCTTCATTTCCTTCAGTTCTTTTAGCTCAACCTTAACGCCGTCAAGTCTGACCATCGTTCCGGAGGAGAAAGCAGATAGCGTGCTTGCAATGGTAACTTTCGGTTTTAGCAGTCTTACAAGGGACTTCAGGCTGTTTATCGCAACCACTACCTTACCAGCGAGTCGTTTTGAAAGCTCGTGCGGTAAAGTTCTTAGCGGGTCAGCTCCAATTACCATTACGGCTTCACAACAAGCAAACACTTCTGGCAGATCTTTCAGGTTCAAGCACGCACCTCTTTCGAAATCGTAACCGTAACACCTGCATCCTGTTACCTCAGCCACAGTCTCCAAAAAACCCCTCATGTTCGTTTTCGACGTGGCGGGGATAAAGTAAAGTCCGGATTTTTTCATCACATCTTCAAACTTATCGAAATCTTTCAGCCCAGAACACAGCCCACTTCCTCCAAATACTGCGTTGACTTCTGCTTTTTCAACTTCTTTTAGTATTCTCGCCACTTCAGGGTATTTTCCAGCCCTGCCGTTTAAAGCCTTTAAAAACGAGTCCACGAGTTCATCATCTTTTTCGATCCTGATGAACAATCCGGTTTTACTCTTCTCAGCCAGCTTTGCAGTTTCACTTTTCCTGACGTCTGCGACGACAAGAAATCTATCCTCTTCATAGCCTCTCTGCCTTTTACCGCACCTCGGATAGTAGGTGAAGCGAGATAGAAGTCTCGGAATGCTGTTATGTGGATTTGCACCCCAGTAAATTGAAACGTACCCCTCATCTCTGAACTTCTCGAGGGAAACGCTATCCAGCCTTTCAGACAGCTCCAAGAGCTTTCCCCCACTCAGCGCGGAGTGGTCAACAATGGCAGCGTTGAAATCCTTAGCAAGTTTCAGTGCAAGCTCCTGAGCCTCGCAGGTAACGTTGTCGAGTCCAAAAATCAGGAGTTTTTTTCCGTCTATTACGTCTCTTGCGGCTTTTAGAGCTCTGTAGACGTCTGTTTTCTCACCATTCACCGAATTTTCTTCTTTCTTTCCCGTCAACAGCCGGTATCCTTTCCTGCACGCATGATACACTGTATCGCCGTAAACGACGTCATCGCACAAACACGAACATCCAGTGCAAACTATTTCCTGCATTCAGCACCCTCCTCTTTATTTATTTTTAAAATTTTCAAATTCTTAACTTCTATTTAATTTATTTTTAACTTAAATTATTGTATTGCAATTGAAGTTTGTAATTGAAGCAGCATGCGAACCTACATCTCCTCAACAAAACTTATCGCATCGGTTGGACAGTTTTCCCTGCACACGATGCAGAGGGTTCTGTTCTTTCCGTACCTCCTGCACAGGTTCAATTCCACTACCTTCACGACCCCATTTTCTATTCTCAGGATGGGATTTTCCATTTTAATTCCCCGTCCCATAGCGGCGTTGTAGGGGTCTTTTTCAACGTGAACGGGGCAGGAAACAACACAATTGGCGCAGCCTATGCACAGCTCCTCGTTTACAACGAGACCCGTTTCTTCCGCTTTTTTCACTATTTCAAGCATCTCCTCAAGCTTTTTTCTATTCTTTTCAAATTTTGGTGAAAACAGAGGTTTGCACTCTTCGAGTTTTTTCTCCCTGCTTATGATCTTGAACGCGAAACTCATGCACGTTTTCTCTCCGCACTCTCCACAATTCGTTTTTGGCAGTAGCTTGTATATCTCCATGGGACTTGGCATGGCTGAAATAACAATAAATAATAATTAAGTTTTTTGGGAATTAAAGACCTAAATAAATCACCTAACTAAATAGATCACTATAAATTGCTAAATTGAAGGAAGAAAGCTAAGAAAAATTAGATATTATCTCCTCGAACGCCTCGAGAACCCTAACAAGGTCTTCTTCCGGCACGAGGTAGGTTGACAGTTTAAAGTGTTTCGTCAGCCCCGGCTTTATTCCGTGAATTCTCCTCTTTTTCAGCTCCTTGTAGAGGAAGTACCTCCCCCTCTTTACCCTTTTCGATATCTGGTAGAGTTTCTCAGATTCAAAGAATATCAGGTCGTGGTTGTGCGGCTTTTCCCCGAGCTGAACGATTCCGAGTTTTTCCATCTCTTCGATGAACCACCTTGCTTTTTCCACTTCTCTGTCCCAGTACTTCACTCTCTCCCTTACGTGGTCAAAAGACGCCATGAGCGTAAGCAGGGGGACTCCTCTTGCAGTGCATCCGAGAAATTCAACTTCTTTACCCTTTTTGTACCTCGATTCTCTCGTCAAAACTTTCGAGAACTCGTCAGAGAAAGCTAAAACGCCAACAGGCCCGGACGACGCCATGGACTTGTGTCCGCTTGCAACCACGAAGTCCGCTTTAAGCTCTTTCATGCTGAGCGGCATTCTTCCAGCAGAGTAAGCACAGTTAAGTAAAATCGGCACACCCAGTTCCCTGCATATTTTACTGACTTTTTTTGCATCGGGCAGATTTCCGTAATTTCCATCTGGATACGTCAAAACTGCAAGAAGGGTTTTTTCTCCAGCTTCTTCCAGTATTTCCCTGTATTTTTCCTCGTCTATTCTGTATTCCGGATACCCTGAATTTTCCACCTTCAGAACCTCAAGTCCAGCTCTTTCAGCGGCGAGAAGCGTGGAGTAGTGGGCGTTACCGTCAACGACCACCAGACTCTTTTCGGGGTTTTCCCTGTGCAGAGCGTGCATAACTGCGAATTTTCCCTCTCTCGCTCCGGTCGTCAATCTGACACCATCGCAGTCAAAGAAGTCTCTGAGCTCATCTACGAATCTGTTAACGGGTGGTTTCGATATGCTCTCAAGCTTTCCCGTGCAGTAATCGCAGATGCTGTAACCGTCGCCCCACTCGAGAAGCACTTTTCTAGCATCCTCTGTAAGTTTTCCTCCAGTTTGCAGCGGGTCTATGTTTATGAAATCCCTGACCTGTCTTTTGAAGAACATAAACTTTGTCTCCTGACTCAGCTTCAAAATCTTTCTCCTCTTTTGTTCGCAGGCTGTTTACTGTGATTTTTACAATTATAAGATTTTACAATTATGATTTGATTCTACAATTATAAAAGTATAATTTGTCTGGGAAACAGCGTCAGGGAGAGGTTGAGAAAAATTATATAACCCATTGAAGCTCCAAGCTGGTAATGTCTCTCACAGCAGGAGATGTTATGAATAAAAGCGTGATATACGCTGAGTTGCCCGGGAGAAGAGAACACGTTCTGGAACTCTTCAAGAAGTATGAAATTTCCGCCGTTCCCGTTGTTAAAGACGGAAAACTTGCCGGAATAATAACGAGAAAAGATATACTCAGAAAGGTTGACGAAGACCAGATAGCTCTCCTCATGACTCCCGAACCCGTAACGGTTCAGGTTAACGAACCCATTAGCAGGGTTGTAAAGATACTCGTTTCCACGCCCTTCAGAAGGCTTCCCGTACTTGAGGGAGATAAACTTGTGGGAATAATCACGGTCAGAGACATAATAGCCAAAATAGCGGAAATGTCAGTTGACAAGCCCGTCAAAGAGTTCATGACTCCGAGAGCAGTTTGCGTCTGGGAAGAAACGCCGCTCAACATAGTTGGAGAGATAATGAGAATTAGCAACTCCGAACTGTGTCCTGTTTTGAATTCGTCTGCGGAGCTGTGCGGGATAGTGGACGAAAAAATAATGCTCACAGAAACGCTGATAGAGGACTTCATCGAGCAGACACATTACTCTTCATCCAGTGACACAGACGACAGCTGGACGTGGGATAGCGTGAGGGACTTTACCGTTAAGTACTTTGAGGTCAGCGTCGTAAAACTACCGAAGGAGCCTGTAAAAAATTACATGAAAAAGCCTGCGCACGTCTATCCACACACGTCCGTGAGCAAATGTGCGAGGGAGATGGTAAGAAAGGATATAGACCACATGCCCGTGCTCGATGCGGAGAACAGGTTTGCCGGGCTCGTACACGACAAAGATATAATTAGAGTGTTAATTTAGATTTATCCGGAGAGCTTATATTCCCTTCTGGAATTATCTTGCAATAGTTGGGCGGGGGTTGCCGAGCCAGGAAAAGGCGCAGGGCTTAAGACCCTGTCCCGAAGGGGTCCGCGGGTTCAAATCCCGCCCCCCGCATTGATTCTGGATTTTTTAATTTTAATGAGGGGTTCTAAACCGGTTATTTCCGTTACGATATTTTCAGAGTAAAAATCTGGTGCGAAGATGCTTCTAATTTAACGGGTGAAACATGGAAAGCAGTTCGCTTCGCTCACCCAAACTCTTACGGGCTTCGCATACCCGCAACACGTTACTACTATTTCCAGAACGATCTCAATGATGTGAATTAACCCCGTGTAAATCAATGGTCAAAAATTGTAAGGATGAAATTAAGACGTAATCTCATTTAGGACTTTTCTGATGGCAAGTAGGTCGAGTTGGGATTGAGGTTTGAGGATTCTATTGACGGGTTCGAGAAACAGGATATTTTTTCTTACGCAGAACCTTAAAGCTTCGTCTATCTTTTTGTATCTGATCTTTTCATTATCAATGAAATTCTTGAGCAGGTCGATTACTGAATTGAATAGTTTCTCGTTTTCTTCGATTTCGTAGATTGCGTCCAATGTCTGACTGACTCTGAGCTTGAGGTTTTCTTCGCAGAACTCCCTTAGTCTGTCCCTGTTGTTTATCGCCTCCACCAGATAGACGGGCTTACCGCCGAAGTAGTTCCAAGTTAAATCAATCTCCTTCTGGTTGAATCCGTACTTCTCCAAGAATTCCTTGGTTGTGTCGTAATCGAAGTCGTCAACGAGGAAATATCTGCACCTGCCGTGGAGCACAGCTTCGTTAAAGACTTTCTCGATGAACAGGGAGTCTGAGGTTATTGCGAAGACGTGAGCGAGGTGGAAACGCTTGGAGATTGTAACGAAGAAGTTGAAGAGTTCGTATGTCAGTAATCCGTCAATTTTTAGGTCACCAATAACTTGAAGCTCATCTAGGATTATTACGGGAATTTTACCCCTGGATTTTAGTTCCTGCAAAATGTTGAAGATGTATGTAAAGGCATTCTTGGGCTTATCTTTCTTCAGCACTTTACCAACCAGGTTTTCTGGCAGAGGAAATCCGGAATAGAACCTGACTGTGGATGATAACAGGGACGAGATGACATCGCTGAACTTGGCAACCTTTTTCTTCAATCCGATTTCGTAGCTAAAAAGTACATCGTAAAACTCATCGATGTTTGTAACCACGTGTGCTCTCAGGTCTATGAAGAAAACCACGTAATCGTTCGATAACCTGTTTACAGCTTCATCCATTACACTCGATTTTCCGGAGTTGATGGGACCGTAAACAAACGTAATTAAATCGGGTCTCGAATTCAGAATTCGCATGATCTCATGAATTTCTCTATTCCTATCGTGGAATTCTATCTCCATGTCAGACACCTTTAAATGGGATATGTGGGTGATGATATTTAATTGGTTGGTTAGCAGAGTGAGAAATTTACTAATCTTGGTAAAGTAAATTCACGACTGTTACAGTCAGAGATATGTGGTATTTCTGTAACTTATCGGGTATTTAGAGTGAGTTTTAAATCCGGAAAAAAATTAAATCGAAGTTAAATCTCTAAAGCTTAGAAAAATAGTTTTTACCGCCTTTTTCTTCTGTCTGATACCTTCCTCTCTGATTTTTCACCACCCTGTCCTGAGGGGAGAAATAGCAACGATTATTCACTTGGCAGGTCTTGTAGCAATTACCGTTCCCTTCACCCTTCACATCCAGTCTTTTTCCGCGAAAACACGATAGGCCGGAGGATTTTGACCACTTGCAATCGATGAACCTTTACACGTTTATTACCTCTCAGAAATGTCAGATAAACTACTCGCTTTTTCAATTTTTTCTGCGTTTTTTTCTCTGTACGGGTGGTAAACGACTTCTATTCCCGCCTCTCTTAAAAATTCCAGTCCCCTCTCGTCTGCATACTTCTTTCCGTAAACGACCCTTTTTATGCCTGCGTTTATTATCATCTTGGCGCACATTATGCAGGGCTGGTGGGTTGTGTACAGAGTTCCGCCTTTTATGCTGACGCCGTGGACGGCTGCCTGTATTATTGCGTTTTGTTCCGCATGAACGGCTCTGCAGAGTTCATGCCTTTCTCCTGAGGGGACATTCAGCTGTTCTCTCAAACAACCAACTTCGTCGCAGTGGGGCAAACCAGAGGGGGCTCCATTGTAGCCCGTTGTCAGTATTCTCTTGTCCTTGACTATAACCGCTCCGACCTTCTGCCTGAGGCAGGTTGACCTCGAAGCGACAACTTTCGCTATCTCCATAAAGTACTCGTCGAGGTCTGGCCTTTCCATTGAATCACCGGAGTTTAAACAGCTTTTTTCCGTTCTCTACAGCGACTTTTTTCACGTCTCCGCTGTCGAACCTCTCTTCGAGGGCTTTTACCGTTTCGGCAACTGTTAGCATTTCAAAGTCGTTGAATCCCGTATCGCTGTTCAGCACGAAGCTCTCAAAACCGTAATTCTCCAGAATTGAAACTGCCTCTTCAACGCTCAGCTTTCCCGGCTGAACCGTTAAGCCTGCCCAGAAACCTCTTTTTATTATTTTCTCAACTGTCCCGGAAGTCGCGTGGTCTATCACCACGAGCTCCTCTCCAATGCCCGACCTGTCAACAACCTCAAGAACCTTTTCCGTTACTTCCAGCTTGTTTTTCTTCGGCGTGTGAACGATACACGGTAAATCGAGTTTTTTTGCAAGCTCAAGCTGGACTGAGAGAACCTCCACCTCCACTTCACTCGCAGTTTCGAGGCCTATTTCTCCCACAACCTTTCCATTCTCCTCTATCCAGCTCAGGGCATTTTGCCAGTCCTCGCATATACACCTCGGATGAATGCCAACTGCGGGAATCAGCCTTAAACCAGCCTTACTCCCCCTTTCAACTTCAAAAGTCGTGAGCTTTCTGAACATGTCCACAAGCGTTGAACTGTGCGAAGGAGTTACGGGATAGTACGCACAGCTAACAGCGAGTTTTATTCCGGCCTCAGCCATCGCCTTCAGCTCGGTAATGCCCTTTCCCTCAGAGTGCATGTGAGTGTCAAAGCACTCCATGTTTTCCACTTCACGGATTTTGCGTTTAAACTTTGTGTTTTCAGAGATGAGCCCAGCGGCACTTTTAAACACTTAGAACACGGCTGGCGAAAGAATTATTTTTGAGTTATTATTTTATTGCTCGCATGAATGTCAGAAATGCCAAAAACGTCAGGGTGGCGTGGGACAGCTCTCACGGGGAATTCCTTATAAGTGACTACTACTACTTCTCCAAGTTAAGGAGGTATGCTGAGAGGGAAGGAATACTGGTGGACGAAGTTAAAGACTTCGAAAAGCTGTGGGAGTACGACGTTATCGTCTTTAACTACCCCGAAATAAAGTTCACGAAAAGAGAGGTTGATAGAATCCTGAGAACTCTCGAAAAAGATAAGAGTAAAACGGTCGTTCTCTTGGCCTATTACTCCAATGTCGATGGTGTTGCGGAAAACGTTAACAGAGTTTCAGAAAAAGCCGGGATAAAGGTCGAAAACGGCGTCGTGATGGATTACGAGAGAAACGCCGGGGATCCGATGTTTCCGATAGCGGAGTGGAGGGGGAAGGAAGTTCTGATGCCCTGTTCCTCGCCTGTGAGAGGAGGAGTGCCGGTGGTGGCTGGAAAAGACGTTTTTGCTGCTAAGAGTGGGAATCTGGTGGTTTTCGGTACCTGTGTTTTCTGGGACAACTACTCCATTGGCTTCAAGGCAAACGGAGAGCTTGCTCTGTCCGTTTTGAAGGGGAAAGTATAGACAATGCTTATAGATAATGCCGTTTACGTTAGAGTATCATACAAAACATTTTAACCAACACAACCGAAATACATAGGACGAAAACACGAAAAAGAAATAGTCAAATGGCTTTAGAAGAACTGAATGAAGAGATCCGCAAGAGAAAAATCTGCTCAGAAGTGCTCAGAAAACTTCATCAAAGAACTCTACAAAGCCACAGTTCCTCATGCAGCTAAGGAAGCTGGAGTGAGCAAAGTTATGGGCTACATATGGCTTGAAAGGTGGAACGAAAAGGGTTTGGAAGGTTTAAGACCTCTTAAAATGCCAGTTAAAAAAATCAGTGGGATTGAGCTTTACAGCACCTCCATATCGTGTACGCAAATACGGCAGCTCCAAAACCGTTGTCTATGTTCACCACGGCAACGCCGGAGGGACAGCTCAGGAGCATGGAAAACAGAGCAGTCAGTCCGTTAAATGCTACACCGTAGCCAACGGATGTGGGAACCGCTATTACTGGCCTGTCAACGAGCCCGGCGATAACTGAAGGTAACGCCCCTTCCATTCCGGCAACCACGATTACAGCAACAGCCTCTGAATTTCTTATGTACATTACGGGTTCTTCAATTCTGTGAAGTCCGGCAACTCCAACATCGTAAAACCTCTTAACCCTCATGCCTAGAAAGTCTGCTGTAAACGCAGCCTCCTCTGCAACCGGAACGTCAGAAGTTCCCGCTGAAACTATCACAACTTCGCCTTCCCTGCACTTCTTCCACTTTTCAAACTCCTCTTCGGTGAAAACAGCGCATATCCTGCCTCTTTCGTTTTCAACCACGATGTCAAAGCGGCTTTTAATTGCCTCGATTTGTTCCCTGCTGACTCTCGTGACGAGCACTCTGCCCGTTGAAGCGAGAGATGTCCTTACAGCTTCGACCACATCCTCACAGCTTTTCCCGTCAGCCAGAATTGCTTCGGGTTTTCCTGCCCTTTCAAGTCTCAGAGGATCTATCCGGATTATTCGCTCATTACTTCCTTTTAGCTCCTCCTTTCTTTCTTTTCTTTCCCTTTTTTTCTGTGAGCTCATCGATGCAAAAAATTCCCTGAGGTTAATTAGCGTTAGCCCGTTGCCAGTCGCCGATGCTAATTGATCGGGAATCAAAAAGAATAAATATGCTTGGCAAAAGCAGGCGACAAATGTATGAAATACGACGTAATAATAATTGGTGCCGGGCCCGGCGGTCTGTTTGCAGCTTACAGACTCGCTGGAAAAATGAAAGTAGCGATTTTCGAGATGGGCAGAGAAATAGAGAAGAGGAAGTGTCCGAGTGATCTGGCTGAAAGCTACTGCCTGAAGTGCAAGCCCTGCAATATAACTTCTGGAGTTGGAGGGGCTGGCGGACTTTCCGACGGAAAGCTGAACTTCGTAAAACCGGAGTATCCTTCGAGCTACACGGTCGGTGGGGATTTTCTTGGACTGATTGACGAGGAATACCTGCTCGAGAAAATGAACGAAGTCGATTACATATTCCTGCAGCACGGCGCTCCGGATGAAGTCTACGGAATGAACAACGAAAGGCTCGAAGAGCTGATAAAAAAAGCAAACGCTGCCGGAATAGAGTTCGTTCCCCTCAAGCAAAGGCACGTTGGCAGTGATGAACTGCCAAAGGTCATAAAGAGCATAGAGGACTACCTGAAGTCGAACGGAGTGGAGATACACACAGGAGTTACTGTTGTTGACATCAACCCGGATGAAAAATGCATTCTTACGGATAAGGGAGAAAAGTACTGCTACGACTACCTGATAATCGCTGTTGGACGTGGAGGATCTGTATGGCTCGAAAAGTGGGTGGAAAAGTACAAATTTGCCACGAGCAACAAGCCAAAGGCAATAGACGTCGGTGTTAGAGTTGAAGTTGCCGCACCAATTATGGAGGAAATAACCTCGATAATATACGATCCAAAGCTCAGAATAAACACGAAGAAGCACGACGATTACGTAAGAACTTTCTGCACGTGCCCGAGGGGATGGGTGATAAGAGAGGAGTACGGAGACTTCTGCCTCGTAAACGGACACAGTAAAGCAAAGGAAAAAACCAGTAATACTAACTTTGCCCTCCTCGGTCACTACAGGTTTACCGAACCCTTCGAATATCCAAACGAATGGGGGAGAGACCTGGCAAAGATTACGACCAAACTCGGAGGAGGAAATCCGATAGTTCAGAGACTAAAGGATTTGAGGCTTGGAAGGAGGAGCACGGAAAACAGAATCAAAAGCAATAGACTCGTTCAACCAACGCTGAAAACTGCAATTCCCGGAGACATAAGTCTTGCGTACCCCGGAAGGGTAATAGACGATATACTCGATGCACTTGAACAACTTGACAAGGTCATTCCCGGAGTTGCAGGTGATTCAACTCTCCTCTACGCCCCGGAAATAAAGTTCTACTCGTTAAAGCTCGAGGTTACGGGAGAGATGGAGACGAGCATAAAGAACATATACGCCATAGGAGACGGAGCCGGCATAAGCAGAGGGATAGTTGGTGCTGCCGTTACAGGACTTATTGCAGCTGAGAGCATACTGAAAAAAGCTGGAAAGTAATTTAAAAATAAACGTGATACAGCTCAGCTTTCTTCACTTTTTTCTTCAGCTTTTCTATCTTCTTCTGATTTTTCTGATGATTCTTCTGATTTAACCTCCGGTAAACCTTCTCCTTCAACTTCTTTCTCTGCAGCTTCTTCTTTTGCAGCTTCGATGAACTTCTTCTCTTCCTCTCTCGAAAACCTCTCGACGATTTCTATTTTCTCCACATCTGTGTACTTGAAGGCTCTGGAAATAGCGTCGTACTTGCCGATTATGAAAATCTGATTCAGAGATGCTCCTTTTGGCGGTATTACCCTGACAGTCTTATCTTCCACCTCAACTTCAACGTCCAGTCCCGTATACATAACAAACAAAGCCTTGATTTTTTCGGCAAGGTCTTCAACTTTCTCCTTTATTTCAACTTCAAAAATCAGGGTTTTTCCGGCAAGAGGATGGTTGAAGTCCACTATTGCCCTTCTGCCTATGACTCTCTCCACAATTCCAACTCTGTTTCCAAGTCTCACCTTCTGCCCCGGTCTCGGCCTTTCCGGGAACTTTCTGATGCTTACTATTTCCCTCTTCTTCGGGTCATACCTGCCGAAGGCTTTTTCCGGTGGAACGGCTATTTTGCCTTTGAATCCCACTTCCTTTCCCACAAGTTCTTCATCGAGTCCTCTGACGACGTTGCCCTCTCCAACAACTATTACTATGTCCCCGTACCTCGCATTTTCGTTGTAGAGACCGTACTCTTTCGCTATTTTTTCGTCCGTCGTGTCGATGATTGTTCCATCCTCAAGCTTTGCCGTGTAGCTAATTTTGATGAAATCACCCTGCTTTACCTCAGTCACGATCATCCCTCCTTTTCGGCTTGTTGCGAGTGTGGTATAAAAACGTTGGGAGGTCAGAAACTAAAAGTTAACTGCATTGAACGAAAAGTAGATAACGTCTAACGCCGAAGTATTTACATGGCTGATGAAAGCACGGAACCGGCAGACGATGAACTGCTAGAACTGCTTGCAAAGTCCCAGATAAGAGCGAACTACAGAAAGTCTCTCGGCAAGGAATACCTGAGAAAGAACTGGGATGAGGAAATAAAGAAAATATTTAAAAAGAAGTAATTTTCCTGTATAAATTTCCTTTAGCAGAGTGTATGGACAGACCGCTCATCTCACCGGAAAGAACACGTTTAAAGCCGTACTTCTCAGGTTCGATAGGGCACTCTCTTTCAAGGTAGTATCCTCCGATTACGACTTTTGACAAAGCTACCGACAGGTTTTCCTCGCTGCAAAGACATCCAGCATTTGGCTCTTTTGGTAGAGGCACCTTTACGAAGTAAACACCCATTCTGTCGGGTAAAACCCTTGTTGCGTCAGCACACCAGTATTCGAGTTTAACCCTCTCTCCAAGAATTAAAGCTTCGAACCTCCAGGCCGGAAAATCCCTCTCCATCTTCTCCACGCTCACGCTATCAGAAATGGAGTCGAGCTTGGCTTTTATGCCTGTCAGATTTACTTCAGGTGTGTGGGTGTCTATGAACACTACATCGTTTCCTATCAGTATGCCGTGCTCAACGTCATCGCTTGAACCGGCGTAGACAGAAGTGTAAGAGATTACTTCTTCCACTTTTTTGCACACGTTTTCGAGAAATCTCTTTTCCTCCTTTTTGAATTCGAAGAGGTCAACCCTCTCCTTCAGCATCGACTACACCTTTGCGAGCTTTCTCTTCACGCCTCTGCAGAGCTGCGAGTATTCCTCCAGCTATGATGAGCAGTGAACCGATCCACACGAAGGATACGAGGGGAACTACGTAAAATTCAAAAGAGGCCACTCCTTGCGGAGTAACGCCACCCATTGCTATGTAAATATCCTCCAGCGGAAGGGAAATTATATCGACGGAGGCAACTATTCTGTCGCTTCTCATCAGGTTGTAAATTATGAGTTTTGGATGCATTACTCCGACAAGCTTTCCGTCTCTGTAAACGCTCACGTAGGCAACCACATCAAACTTTGCGTTTCCGTTCACTTCTCTAAACCCGTTGAGCTTTAAGGTGTAATCTCCAGCGTGCACGCTCTGCCCCACACCCATGTTTATGTTCGTGTAGCTCGATTCGTACATCCACGATCCCATAACTCCGATGAAGAGCAGAATTAAACCGAGGTGCGCAGCTATGGCTCCAGCCCTTCTCAGGTCAATTTTTCTCGAAGAATACCCCTGTATCACTCCAACGAGTGAGAAAACGAATATTCCCACGCCCAGAGAAGCCAAGCTGAGTTTCGTCAGAACGAAGCATACGATTCCGGCGAGAGTGCCGGCTACTAAAGAGTGCAGAACGCTTTTCCTCAGCATGCTCTCCCTGTACGCGATAACGCACACGCCCAGCAAAACGACGAGTGCGGTTCCGAGCGGTATCTCAATGTGTCTGTAGAAACCCCTGGTCACGGATGCGTGCATGAGCAAGGGTGTCAGAGTTCCGACGAGAACGGTTACAGTCGAAAGGGCAAAGATGAGTACACTTCCCTGAATGAGTCTCTCCCTGAGCCTGTAAGAGTGATCGTACTCGAAGAAGTCTTTTCTCTTTATGTAAACTACAAGTCCCAGTAAAAGCGACAGAACTATTAAAACCATGTACGCGTAAGCCTCTTTATTTCTCGCAAAAGCATGCACCGAACTTATTATACCGCTCCTCGTGATGAAGGTGGCGAGAATTACGAGGTCAAACGTGACGACTGCGAGTGCGTAGTTCAAAAGCTTCATTCCTCTCTTTCTCTCCTCTACAATCACTCCGTGAAGGAGTGCAGAGGCTGTAAGCCACGGAAGCAGTGACGAATTTTCCACGGGATCCCAGCCCCAGTAACCACCCCAGCCAAGCGTTTTGTAAGCCCACCAAGCTCCCAGCAGAATTCCAAATCCGAGAAAAGCCCACGCTACGAGCAGGTAGTTTCTGGCTCTCTTTACCCACTCTTCCCTGTAGTAAGTGGCTGCTATGGCAAATGCGAACGGAACGGTCATTCCAGCGTAGCCGAGAAAGATTGCCGGCGGGTGTATTGCCATTTCAGGCGTTCTGAGAAGGGGATTTAAGCCGTAACCCTCTGGAGGGTGAAAGCCCAGCCTGACGAAGGGATTGGATGACGTTAAAAGCAGGAAGTTGAAAAAAGCAGCTACGGTGCACATTATGATGTTGGCAAACGCGGTGACTTTATCCAGTTTATCCAGCCTCCTCGTGGACAGAACGATAAAAATCGAGATGTAAAGCAGCCAGAGAAGGAGAGAGCCTTCCCTTCCAGCCCAGACCGCACTTATCGTGTAAACCAGTGGAAGGTGTGTATCGGAGTACAGGAAAACGTACCTTACGCTGAAATCTCTTACGAGGAAGTAGTAGAGC
This sequence comes from Archaeoglobaceae archaeon, assembly GCA_015520485.1. Lineage (GTDB taxonomy): Archaea > Halobacteriota > Archaeoglobi > Archaeoglobales > Archaeoglobaceae > WAPX01. Next base: position 24,016 of record WAPX01000065.1, on the reverse strand, counting down.
AGCGTAAAAAACGACAGGAGCGTAAACGTTGAAATTGCGAAGTTTGCCTTTTTCACGATTTTTCGGGTGTCGCTCCCCATGAGATACGCTATGGAGAAGGCTATGGAAGCAAGTATCCCGAGCATCGAACACATGAGGAATGCGTAGCCTATGTCCATGGTCTTACCCTCTCAAACCTATCAAAAGCTACCCCTTACTCAAAACCTTGCTGGTCGAATAGTTTTCTTCCGCAACCTTGTACTTGCTCGGACACTTGAGCAAAACCTCCTTCGCGTGAAAAACTCCGTCGTAGTAACTGCCAACGACGACTGCAGGTATTCCTTCCTGGTAGTGGGAGAGTATGCCGTGGTAGATAACTCTCATCTCCGTTTTTCCGTCTGAAAGGTTGAACATCAGCGTATTGTTCGGCAGAATTTTTGTGGAATTGGGAACTATCGTGCCGTTAACCTGAACGTTTCTCACCTCTCCTTTCGAAACCACGTAGCTTACGGTAACGTAGGGGCAGAGCTCACTCTTAAACGACATTGCAAGGGCAATGCCAAAAACTATTACAACAACACCCACGAGGATGCTGAGCTTTTTCATCCTTTAACGGAAGGGATGGCTGATATATAAGTGTTTTTGCCGATTTACGAACTCGCTGAGGTTTTTCAGAAAATCAGACAGAAAACTGGGAAACAGAAACTAATCTATACCCATACCGCATAGCTGAAACATGGAGTACGATGTTGCGGTAATCGGTTGCGGTCCAGCAGGACTCACCGCAGCCCTCTACGCCGGAAGGTACGGCATGAAAACAGTAATTTTTGAGAGCGTTCCGTCTCAGCTGTCAACGGTGCACTTCATCGAAAACTACCCGGGATTTGAGGGGAGTGGCTACGAATTGCTTGAAAAAATGAAAGAACAGGCTCTCAGGTACGCAGAACACGTTTTTGAGAGTGTCGTGGACGTTAAGAAGGAAGGAAGCTTCTTCGTGCTGAAAACGGACTACTCGGAATACAGGGCTAAATCGGTGATTTTTGCCACCGGTGGCAGGCACAGAGAGCTTGGAGTTGAAGGTGAAAAGGAGTTTCTCGGCAGGGGAGTTAGCTACTGTGCGACCTGCGACGGTAACTTCTTCAGGGGGAAGAAAGTTCTGGTTATTGGAGGGGGAAATACTGCCGTGACGGATGCGGTATACCTCAAGGAAATAGGGTGCGACGTCACCTTGGTGCACAGGAGAGATGAGCTCAGAGCGGATAAGGCGCTGCAAGAAGAACTGTTCAGGAGGAAAATTCCGGTTATATGGAATTGTAAGGTTGTCAGGATAGAAGGAACGAACAGAGTTGAGAGAGTTGTTCTTCACGACAGGGTAAAGGATGAGGACTTCATCGTTGAAGCTGACGGCGTCTTCATAGCCGTTGGAATGAGACCGCAGACAGAGCTCGCAGCAGGGTTGGGTGTGGAGAGAGACCACATGGGTTACATAAAGGTGGACAAGAAGCAGAGAACGAACGTTCCGGGAGTTTTTGCTGCAGGAGACTGCTGCGACAACCCATTAAAGCAGGTCGTTACCGCCTGCGGAGATGGTGCTGTTGCCGCAAACTCCGCATTCGAGTTCGTGAAGAACGTGTAATTACCCGATAGTCTACCTGTTTCCATAAATTTTTTAGAAAATTTGAAATAAATTAAAAAATTGTTAAACTTAAAAAATTGTTAAACAAACATGACTCCTTTGAGCTCAATTGGCTTTGACTGCTTCTTCATCACTTTCTCAACAGCCCTCGTGAAGTCTTTCATGCACACTCTTGTTCTGTCCTCTCTTATTGCTATCATGCCCGCTTCTGTAACTATTGCCTTTATGTCTGCACCGCTTGCACCTTCAGTCATGCTCGCAAGTTCCTGCAAATCAACATCGCTGTCGAGCTTCAAGCCTCTCGTGTGGATTTTGAATATGGATAACCTGCCTGCGTGGTCTGGAAGTGGTGTCTCTATTATCCTGTCAAACCTTCCCGGTCTCAGTATTGCCGGGTCGAGTATGTCAATTCTGTTCGTGGCTCCAATTATCTTTATGTCGCCTCTCGGATCGAAACCGTCCATTTCGGCTAAGAGCTGCATTAAAGTTCTCTGCACCTCTCTATCGCCACTCGTGTCGCTGTTCGTTCTCTTGGCAGCTATGGCATCTATTTCGTCGATGAATATTATGGACGGTGCTTTCTCCTTTGCAAGCTGGAATACCTCTCTGACGAGTCTCGCACCCTCTCCTATGTACTTCTGAACGAATTCGCTGCCAACGACTCTGATGAAAGTGGCGTTCGTCTGATTAGCAACTGCTTTGGCAAGTAGAGTTTTGCCTGTTCCCGGGGGCCCGTAGAGCAGAACGCCCTTTGGCGGCTCTATTCCCACTTCCTCGAAAAGCTTTGGTTTGAGCAGGGGCAGCTCTATTGCTTCCCTGACTTCCTCTATCTGCTTTTCCAGACCTCCTATGTCTTCGTAAGTGACCTTTGGTCTCTCCTCAACCTCGAATCCGTAGACTGCGGGATCTTTTGGCGGCGGTAATACGCTTACAACAGCGAGCGTCTGCTGGTTCATCGCAACTCTAACGCCCGGTTTGAGGTCGCTGTCGCTTATATGCTGAGAAGCGTGAACCACGAATTTTGGGCCTGTAGTTGACTTTACAACTATTTTGCCGTCTGAAAGGACGTCTGATATTACGCCAACGAGGAGAGGAGGTGTCCTCAGCCTTTCTATTTCACTTCTGAGTCTTCTAACTTCTCTTTCGTACCTTATTCTTTCGGATTCAACAAACCTCTTTTCATCTTCAAGCTTTCTGTAAAGTTCTTTAAGCCTAAGGTATTCTTCCTCAAGCTGCTTGAGCCTATCAAGCAGGTATTCCGAAACGTTAACGTCTTTTGAATACTCTTTTATAACATCATCATCACTTTCCACATCCATAGCCTCCACCAAATCGTTTTTAATTCTCTTAACCTTCACACTCAACCATTCTTAAGCTTTCCCTTTTATTAATTTTTTCAACTGTTTCCGGCAGTAAATACTTTACTCACCTTTCAACTTTCCGGCGCAAACTCTAAACTCTCAACTGAAACGGAAAGCTTGAAAAGTACGGATGCACAGCTGTAATCTGGAGAGGGTTATCATGGAATGCGAGATATGCGGTAGGGAGATTAAGGGCAGGAGCTACACCATTTTAGTTGAAGGAAGTGAGATGACTGTGTGTGCGAGGTGCAAGGATTACGGCACGGAGAAGCCGTTCAAGGAAGTGAAAAAACTTCAGCTGAAGAAAAAGAGGGCGAAGCCGAAGTCCGAGCCGATAGAGTTCGTGGATGAGCTTGTCGAAAATTTCAACGCAATCGTCAGGAGGGAGAGGGAAAAGAGGGGGTGGAGTCAGGCAGATCTCGCTAAGAAGATACAGGAAAAGGAATCTCTAATAAGAAAAATCGAGAACGGAGAAATAACTCCCGAACCCGAAGTAATAGAAAAGCTCGAAAGGCTCTTCGGAGTAAAGCTGAGGGAGAAGGTTCCGGAAGTAAAGGTTGAAACTGCAGGAAGCAAAATAACGCCGACGCTTGGAGATGTCGTTGTAATAAAAAAGAAAAAGAAATAATTTTACTTTGAATTTATGAAAAAAATAGTTATATCCGAAAAAGATTTTAAGGCAGCGGACAGAGCGGTTAAAAAAGCCGTAGAGTTGATAAAAAGGGGTTACCAGAAGAAAAAGGTAATCCACGCTGTAAAAAAACATCTGGTGGACTTGAAAATTCCTTTCACGCCGGAAGACGCTTACGTCGCGGCGAGGCTGAGAATAAGGGCGAAAGAGAAGTTCGGAGAGCTATCAGGTAAACTATTCTTCGACGAAAGCGGGTACAGGTACTCAACTCCAGCAGTGGTGGCAAAATACCGGGCGGAGAGGCTGAGAGGTTACTCCATAGCTGACGTCAGCTGTGGAAGCGGTATGCAGCTCGCCTTTTTCGGGATTAACGCTGAAAAAGTTACAGGTGTAGAACTCGACAAAAAAAGGGCCTACCTGGCAGCTCTGAACGTGAAAGCTCTCGGAGCTGAAGCGGAAGTTTACCACGGAAACGCTTATGAGTACAGGCCAGATGAAGAGGTTATTTTTTCTGATCCGGCAAGACCGGAGAGAGAAGAGGTCAGAACGGTTAAAAGTCTCCAGCCAAACCCCCTTAAGCTGGCGGAGGTGTTTTCTGACAGAATGCTGGTTTTTGAGCTACCTCCCCAGATGCCTCCGGAAAGGGTCGATTCTCAGTTTCAGAGAGTCAAGCTTAAAGGGAATAAAGGGCTTAAAGGCGAGAAAGAATACGTGTCATTCGGATTTAAGCTGAACAGACTCGCTTTTTACTCGGAGGAGCTGAGCAACTGCGACGTTTCGGCCGTTTCTCTTCCATCCGGGGAGAGGGTAACTTCAGAAGACGAAGCCGTTAAACCCGGCAGAGCTGAGCTCACGGAGCTGATAGCCGAAGTGGACAGGACTGTGGTTCATGCGGGGTTGCTGGAAAACCTGCTTGGAAAGCTTGAAATTGAAGCGTGCGTGCTGTTCGGGGATAAGAGAAGAACCGTGCTCGGGCTGAGAGATGTGAAAAGTTCGGCCTTTTTGAGGTATTACCGGGTTGCTTGCACGGCCAGCAGTCTGACGGAGTGTAAAAAACTGCTAAAAAAAGCTAACGCAAAAAAGGTGACCCTCAGATTCAGCGTTGATCCCGGAAAATACTGGGATCTGAGAAATGAGCTTGAAGAAGGCCTCAGTGGAGAAAAACACGTTTACCTTTTCAGGTTTGACGGTTTCGCTAACAGGTACATTATTTGCGAGCGTGCAGACTGTAATTAAGAAAGAACAGTAATTAAGAAAAAGCACCGGAACGGGAGAAAAGAATAAATCAAACAGACAAAAGGAGGATATGCTTCCCGAAATAGACAGAACGAAACCGTTAGAGGTGCTGAGAAACTACGGAAAGGAAATTACGATAGCGACTCTCGGAAGTCACTCAGCTCTAAACATTCTCAGAGGTGCAAAAGATGAGGGTTTCAGAACTGTTTGCGTTTGCAGGGAAAGAGAGAGAATAATCTACGAATCGTTCGGCGTAGCTGACGAGATAATCGAGATAGGAGATTACAGAGACCTGCTCAAAAAAAGCCTTCAGGACGAGCTGGTGGAAAAAAATACGATTATAATTCCTCACGGAACTTTTAACGCTTACATAGGTAACCTTAACGACCTCTACGTCCCTGTTTTCGGGAACAGAAAGCTGATGCTCTGGGAGACGATAAGAGAGAAGCAAATGGAGTGGTTGCGAGAAGCGAACCTCAACCTTCCGAAAACTTACGGGAGAGCGGAAGACATAGACAAGCTGGTCATAGTAAAGTATCCGGGGGCGAGGGGCGGTGCCGGATACTTCTTGGCTTCATCTCCCGAAGACTTTTACGAAAAAGCCGAAAGAATGATAAAAGCGGGCCTGATAAGCGAAGAAGACGTGAAAAACGCACACATTCAGGAGTACATAGTCGGGGCTAATGTTTACTTCACGTTTTTCTACTCTCCGGTTTTTAACAGAGTGGAGCTAATAGCCGCTGACAGGAGGTACGAGTCAAGCGTTGACGGGATTGGAAGGATTCCGGCTGAAGATCAGCTGAAAGCTAAAATCAACCCAACTTACACCGTTGTTGGAAACTTCCCCGTAGTGCTCAGAGAGAGTTTGCTCGCAAAGGTTCTGAAAGCTGCAAGAAGCGTCGTTGAAGTTTCGAAGAGGATAGCCTATCCGGGAATGGTGGGCCCCTTCTGCCTTGAAACGGTTTTTGACGATAACGCGAACATGTACGTTTTTGAGATATCTGCGAGGATCGTGGCTGGAAGCAACGTAGGGGTGCCGTACTCTCCTTACTCCTACGTTCTTTTCGGTGAGCCGATGTACGCTGGAAGGAGGATAGCGAGAGAAATAAGGCTGGCATCAGACAAAAACATGCTCGAAGAACTTGTTTACTGATTGTGTGATTTGTGATTGATGATTTTTTTTATCATAAATTAGTGTATAAATACGACAGCACGCAATACAGCACAAAAACAAGAAAAAAGCAAAATTTACCTGAAATACCTCAGGTCTTCCTCTCCTTTCCACTGCTGCATTGCGCTTTCCTGCATTTCCTTTATCTGGGCTATGAGCTTTTCCATCTCCTTCGCCCTTTCATCAAGAGCCTCCACGCTGACCTCGAGTTTGAGCATCTTCATCAGCACGTCGAGAACCGCTTTGGCACTTTTTGGATCGACCATGTATCCGGAAGTGGCACCCATCAGACAGGCTGCGTCTATACCCTCCAGCATTGCGACCCCCAGTAGAAGTCCCGAAGCTCCAATTATTCCTCCACCCGGTTCACCTTCTTCGATTTTTACGCCGTACTCTTTCAGCTCATCCACCAGCTCTCTGGAATTGGCAGCCCCGAGAACGTACGGCTCTTCGATGAGTCTTCCAATTCCGTAACCTCCAAGGGTGTATATTCTCCTGACTCCAAACCTTTTTGCCACGTCTATGTAGGCGTTTACGAGCTCAAAGTGACCTTCGTTGCTTATACTCTGGAAATCCCCCACGAGAATAAGTAAATCCGGACCCTCTCCTTCAGACTTGTAAATGTATATCTCGTTTTTTGGTATGGAAATCGTTCCGTCGTCTTTGACCATTACCTGTGGGGGGAAGTGGTGAGAGTATATCTCCACTGCTTTTTTTGCTTTTAACTCCTTTACGAGGTGATCGGCGACGAGCTTTCCAACGTGACCTATGCCGGGCAACCCCTCTATGAAGACGGGGTTTTTTAGCCCACTGTCCTCTGGATTTAAAATGAACCTGACGTCAACTCTCTTCAACATGTTTTCACCTCCCGAACCGATTTTCTCAACTTTTTTATGGGTTTCGGTATTCTGGATGTGTGGTGTAAATGTAGTGTGTAAATATAAATACTGGACCACCACAGATGGTGGTCTTAAAAAAGTTTCGGAGTTCTACAGCTCGCAAATTACTTTTTAAATCTGTAGAAGAAGCCCAGCTCCTTTCTGAGCTTCCGGCGGTATTTGCCATAGGGGTCTTCCAGAGAAAACCTCGGCGGAATTGGAACGACCGTTTTCTCCCCGCATTCGGGACAGACTTCTTTCAGCGTGTACCTGCCGCACTCCGGACACTTCCTCATTCTGACCTTCATCGCCTTCCTCCCGTTCTCATAAAAATAGAAAATCTGCTAAACAATGTTAAACTTTAAATAGCTTCCCTGACGAAGTTACCCGCTCCTCCAAGCTTCTTTATAGCTTTTAGAACGGCGCTGGTAATCTTTTTAAGCGCCTTTTCAGCAGTTTTGTAGTCTTCTGCCTCTATTATTATCCTGTACTTTGGTGCTCCAACATACTCAAGCTTCATTTCGACGTTCTTTGCCTGTTTGTAGGCTTCCATGAGTGCTTTCTTTATTCTCTCAACGCCGTCAGGAGCGTTACTTCTAAGCTCGAAGTACCCTCTGACTCTTACCTTCGGTGGCTTTATGTTTTCCCGAGCTATTTCCGCCATTGCCTTGGCGAGCTCCTCTCCGGTTATGGGTACGATTACTTCGTAACCCTCAAAGGCTACCTCCTCGAACGCTCCGTAAACAGTGTCGTACTTCTTTATGAGCTTTTTACCTATGTTTACAAGATCTTTCCTTTCAACTCCAGCCTTCTCTCCAGCTATTTCAAGCCATTTAAAGGCCTTCATTTCGTTTTTCCACTGCTGGATTTTCTCCTTTTTCTGTCTGTCGTTGACGTCTTTTATCGAGAGGTCTATGTGCCCTCTCTTCGGATTGACGTCGAGAACCTTGCAGACGACCTTCTGTCCCTTTTTTACGTAATCCCTTATGTCCTTAATCCATCCCGGAGCAACCTCGCTTATGTGAACGAGACCCTCTTTACCCTCATACTCATCGAGTGAAACAAAAGCGCCAAAATCCAGAACTCTCGTTACCGTACCTATTACTATTTCACCCTTCGAGGGATAACCGCTTCTTTTTATGATGAGCCTGTCCGATTTTCTGTTTTTTTCAGTCATCTCCTCCCTCTTGCGGGGGGAGTAATTTAAAAGTTTTTAAAGTTCTCAAAGACAGCACACAAACCTTGAACCGTCACAGCGATTAATCGTACAGCCACTCCTTAACTGCATTCATCCCAGAAAAGGCCGTCATGTCAAGCGTGAGGGGAGTGATGGAAACTTTACCACTCCTCAGAGCGCGAATGTCAGTTCCCGGTTCCGCTGTGCTGACTTCCACTCCGTTTATCCAGTAGTAGCTCCTGCCTCTCGGATCGATTCTCTCCTCGACCCTCGTCCTGTAAAGGTTCCTCGCAAGTCTCGTTACCTCAAACTCGATTTTCTCAGCCTTTGCAGGCACGTTAACGTTAAGGACGTCAACTCCATCGGGCATGCCCTTTTCGAGGACTTTTCTGGCAACCTTTCTCAGAACTTTTTTTGCCATGGTAAAGTCTGATGGCCTGAAAACGAACTCGAACTTTTCAGAACTGCTCGTCTGCTGAGATATTGCTATTGCTGGAGACCCCTGAGTTGCCGCTTCGAGAGCAGCGCACACTGTTCCAGAAGTCGTAACGGATTCAGTGGACACGTTCTCTCCCAGATTTATTCCTGAAATAACCAGATCTGGCAGCTCTCCAATAACCTTGAATATTCCTATCACAACCGAATCGGTTGGAGTTCCGTCAACGGCGTAACCCTCCATTCCGTTGAAAACTATGTGAGATACTCTTATCGGCTCCATTATCGATATGCTCCTTCCAACGCCGCTCATCTGAACGGCTGGAGCGACGACGTAAACTTTTCCAAGATCTTTCACAGCCTCGTAACTCGCCCTTATACCGGCAGAGTATATGCCATCATCATTCGTTATTAATATCTTAGCCTCTCCTGCGTTTTTCACCATTTTCAGAAGCTTTGATCCGGAATGAATAAATCTTTTGATTTCCGGCAGGCAGCTATTCGCATTAATCGGAAAGGAATCAGCAGCCTTATAAAATCGAAAACGAGAGGTAAACTGTGAGACTCGTATTCGTGGAAGCGTCTCTCGAAACGGTTCCGAAAGAGATAGCGTACCACGCTCAGGTAATCAAAGCCTCGAGAATTAGGGGTAAAAAGCCGGAAAACACGTTGCTTGAAGATTACCTGCATTACAGGGCGATGAAAAAGCTCGACAAATCCGAAAAAAGGGGAAGACCGGACATAATTCACAGGTGCCTGCTCCTCTGCCTCGATTCAAACGTGGACAACCTCTTCAGCGAGATTTACGTTCACACTTTAACGGGAAAGATTATCTGGGTCAATCCAGAGGTCAGGCTGCCGAGAACTTACGAGAGGTTCAGGGGATTGATGGAGAAACTGTTCACGGATAAAAGAGTGGTGACGGACACGAACGAGGTTCTGCTGAAACTCACCGACTTAAGCCTGGAGGACGTTTTAAAGGGTAGGGTCGTCGTTCTGAGGGAAAAAGGTAATGTATGCTGTAAAGAAGGTGACGTATGCGAAAGGATTAAAAAAGCCGGAACTGTCTGCATTGGAGCTTTTCCTCACGGAGACTTTGAAAAAGAGACCCTCGAAATTTTTTCAGAGAAAAAAGCTGAATTTATCAGCTTTTCCCGAAAAAGCTACACTTCTCTTTACGCTCTGTGCAGAACTATCTGCTGTCTGCTGAGGTGAGAGTGTGCCTTCGGAGTGGGATTACGTGGAGCTGGCGTCGAGGATCTTCTCCTCGAGCAGAGACGAAGTTTTAGCTGGAGCCGGAGAGGACGACTGCGCAGTCGTAAGGCTGGGGGAAAGGCTGGCCGTTTTTACAGCAGATTCTTTACACGAAAAAGCAGATTTTCCACCCCAGATGAGGGAGTGGGAGAAGGGTTACATGAGCTTAGCTGTGAACCTGAGCGACGTAGCGGCAATGGGTGCTGAGCCCGCGTACTTCCTCTACACGGTAACCCTCGTTGAAAACTACCCGATGGAGAAGTTTGAGGAGTTCTGCAGAGGCGTGCTAAAGCTTGCAGAAAAGTACGGAGTAGATGTTATTGGAGGGGACACGGACAGAGGGGATGAGTTCAGCGTTTCCGGCTTTGCCGTTGGCTTCTCCGGGAGAGTTTTGCTCAGAAGGTGTGCGGAGGTTGGGGACAGAGTGTTTTTAACGGGCATAACCGGAAAAGCCCAGCTCAGTCTGGAACAGCTTTTCTCAGGTTTGAGCAGAGAGGAAATAGCTTTTCCCGAGAAGCTTTACACGCCCGAACCAAGAGTGAGGGAGGGGCTGAGAATTTCCAGATACGCAAAAGCCTGCACAGACGTCAGCGACAGCCTTGCAATTTCACTTCACCAGATAGCAAAAGCGAGCGGAGTTAGAATTGAGTTGAAGTCAGTTGACCTCTCGGAGCTCGAAGAGTTCGTGGACAGCAAAAAAGCTCTCGAGCTGTTTCTCTACGCAGGAGGAGACTACGAGCTCGTGTATACCTGCGACGACGATGCAGGAATTGAGATAGGGAGAGTTGTTGAAGGTGAAGGCGTTTACCTGAACGGCAGAAAAGTTGAGTTCAGGGGTTACACGCACTGATTTGGATTACATTATTTCAAAAACATTTCAGACTCTTTGATATTACAAATTAATCATAAAGATAAATTAAAAAAATCACAATTTTTGTTTTTCTGATCTTTAACTACTAGGCCAGTTGAAATTTAGAAATATTATATAAAGTAAAATAGAAAGAAGTATTGGACATGAATCGAAACTTAGTATTAATTACACTTATTATCTTTGCAACAGGGGCTCTTCTCAGTGGATGCATCTCAATTAATGTTGAGAGCAAAGTCGGTAGGGATTGCAAAATTGAGTACTATAAAATCTCTATGAACATGACCTCTTATGTGTATGACCTTTTACAGCGGGACGCTGCTAAAAAAGGTTATTCCTCCCTTCGTGAATCATTTTATTCCAATATTTCTCCTGAATACAAAAGCCATTTTAGCTACAATGAAATCTGGCACGGAAACTACGTTAGCATAATTATTACTGCTAGAGATATTCCTCCAGATGGAAAAAATATAGTTGTGGAAAAAGAAAATGGAAATGTTATTTATAAGGATTATACATTCGATAATAAAAATGTGTCCAGCATATTGATTATGGGTGGCGCTATCCACTATTCGTTAGAGATGCCAGGAAAAATAATCGACAGTAATGCGAACATCGTAAAAGGGAATAAGGCAGAATGGTATATTACACAACCAGTATATATAACCACTGTAGTGTAGTTAATTTTCCTTAAACTTAAAGCTTTGCTTAACAGCACAGTTTGTGGGAAAGAAACCTCACTCAAAATCCTTCAGTACCCTTTCAATCACACCTATATCGGCGTTACACCTCACCCCGGTTCCAGAGAGAATCGTTCTCGAAGCTCTATACCCCATCTCCCTGAGCCTTTCCACGACTGCGTTAACTCCCGGAGGGGAAGTTCCGAGTCTTCTGCAAACCTCGTGCAGTTCATAGTAAAAAGGGCAATCTTCCTCCTCCAGCAACTTCGAGAGGTACTGAAGAGCCCTTTCGTCCTCACATTTTCTGCATGCTCTCGTCAGAACTTCATTATCCTTCAGCTTTCCCGTCCACAATGGCCCGTAAACGCTGAGTTTTCCGGAACACCTCTCACATACGGACGGTACGCTCTCCTTGATTGAGACCGGTTTTCTCCAGAGACAGTTTCTGCAGTACACGAGGTATCCCACGTTTTCGTAGACCTTCGCCGCCAGCCTCGGACTCCTCCTCACGACGGCGTGAACCCTGTAGTAGTGTTCCTTAGCCCACGAAGCAACGAATACCGGGGCTTTGTCGTATTTCGTCGCTTCACACGCAATTTTTCCGGCTAAAACCCTAAGGCCAACTTCGTTGTAAAACTCCACCTTCTCGACGAAACAGGAGTACTTCCTCAGGCACGAGTTTACGGCAGAACCGCAGAGCGCAGCTGTGTCCGTTGCAGTAACGCTGATGCTTTTCTTCGCCGAAAAACACATGGAATCTATGAAAGCTGCAGGAGAGCCGAAAGGATCCACATCCACGTGGTCGAAGTGTTTTTTTCTCATGACGACGTTAGCATCTTCTCTCCAGACCTCTGCTGTTATTCCGTTTCTTTTCAGGTTTTCTCTAATCACCCTGACAGCCTCTGGATTTATGTCGTTAAAGGTAGGCTCCTTACCCGCTTCAAGTTTTGCTCTTATCCCCCTGATACCGGAAGCTGAGAGAGCGTCCAGATACGACCTTCCCGGCATGGCTCTGAACAGGATCACGTCCAGGTCTCTGCAGAATTTCATTCTCGGATTGTAGAAAACTCCGTCCACCTCCACCGTTGCCAGTCCCTCTCTCACGAGCACTCTTTCACCTCTTCTCTTTCTCTACTTTTTCAGCTTTCCCACTATTTCCCTGAAAACCTCATCTGCCACGCTATCTCTGTTTTTCTCGTCAATTCTATAGACCTTTAACGCATTCCTGAGCGCTTTCAGCAGCGGGTGATTCGACTTTTCGTGCAGGGTCAGCAGAGCGGGTTTGTCCTCTGAAATAACCTTTTCAACGAATTCCACGAAAACTCTGCTCTTCAGCTCCATTGGGCCGACTTCATCCACTACCACCACGTCACCGGACTCTCTATGCATCATGCCTTTCAGGTATTCTTCGAGGTCCTCAATGTGAACCGAATATCTGCCAACTCTCACCCTTCCTCTTCCAAGACTCGCAAGAGTTGTCCTTTCCCCCGTTTCCAGATCGACGAGCTCGAATCCCACTCTTCTCCCGCTTTTCCTGATTTCTCTGGTTACGAATCCGGACACCTTGTAACCTTCGCTTTTGAGCCACGAACATACTTTTTCGCACAGAGTCGTTTTACCTATTCCCGGCCTGCCCGTAACGCCGATCTTGATCATCGGTTCTGTTTGGCAAACTCTTTTTTATACTGTTTTCCCACTTCTACCAATGCGTGAGTTCGACGTAATCGTGGCTGGAGGTGGTCCGGCAGGTTCCCTTTCCGCCCTTAACCTGTGCGGGAGCGGTTTTAGAGTTGCCCTTTTTGAGGAGCATCAGAGTGCAGGTTTTCCTGTTCAGTGTGCCGGACTCGTGAGCAGTGACTGCCTGAAAGTTCTTGAAAGGTTTGTGGATACGGACAGGTGTCTTTTAAACAGAATAAAAGGAGCCTACTTTTTCGCTCCCGACGGAGATTGCGTGAGGGTTGAGGGTAAAAGCAAAGCCGCCGTCGTGGAGAGAAAAATCCTGGATCTCGAGCTCTTGAAAAGTGCTTCGTCCGTTGCCGATGTGTTCGTTAAAGAAAAAATTCTTTCTGTAGATAAAAGAAATGAAAAAAACAGTTACGTTTTGAAAACGAATCGACAGAACTGCAGCTCGTTTTACGTAGTCGGTGCCGATGGCGTGTACTCTACAGTTGCAAAGTGCCTGAACTTCGAGAGACCCCGCATACTGTCGGCTGCGCAAATTGAGTGCAAGTTTGAGTGTATGGACGAAAAGTACGTGGAGCTTTACTTTGGAAGGAAGTATTCGAACTTTCTTTTCTGTTACGCCGTTCCAACGGGGGATGGATTTGCGAGAGTCGGTGCCGTTTCCGGTAACAATGCAGTTTACTGGCTCAACGGGCTTTTAAGAGAGCACCCCTCAGTCTCCAGAAGAGTAGAGGAGACGAAAACAAGCGAGCTTAACTGCGGAGCAATCCCCTTCGGTTTGATCGATTTTGTTAAGGGTAATGCAGTTCTGATCGGGGACTCGGCAGGGATGGTAAAACCGTACACGGGAGGAGGAATATACTACACGGCTGTAGCAGCGAAATGCTTAGGGAAACACTTTCCTGACCTCGAAGCCTTTAAAGAGAGCTACCTGAAAGCCCTTGAGAAAGAGTACGCCGTGGGTTACAGGATTGCAAGGCTGTACAGAGTGCTGAGCGACGAGGATTACAGCTACCTGATAAAACTCGCCAGAGGGATTGAGTTCGAGGAGTTACACATGGACAAACCGACGAGTGCTCTGAAAGCTCTGCCTGCTCTGCTGAAACTCCTTAAAAATCCAAAGCTGTCTCTCAAAATTGCGAGGTGTTTGTTTTAGTTTGAGTTTCTTAAGCGCTGCATCAGCTGTACTTATTTAGATAATTCAACCCTTTACGCTGGACTGAGAAGCCATTTTTTAAAGTCCTTTTTCTTGTTCTCGTCCCACTTAACGTAAATACCACTGTCGCGTTTTTCCACAATCGTGTATTCCTCCAAAAAACCGCTGTGGGCGAAGAAGTTTCTCTTCTCGTTTCCACTCCTTCGCAAACTATCGTACTTCAGCAGTCCGAGAAAGCAGCTTTCACCATTATCGAGTTTTTCGGCACGAGCAAGGATTTCCTCCACGTCTCTTTGAAGAAAGTACTCGTTCACGTGAGTGCCAAGGTTTTTGTAAACTTCAGAAAAGATTTCGAGAATTTTACGAACTTCCGGTTCGTCCAGAGACTCTTTAAAATCCCTTACGCTCCTGTAGAGGGCGATCGAATAGAATACGTTTGCGACGTTAACGCCGTCAACAGGAAAGTTCTCTATTACATCGTCTGCCCTCACAGCATTCAGAAACTCTTCTGCAAACCGAACCATTTCGTTTTCAATCTTCTCGGGCTCCTCTCCCATCTCGAGAATTTCGTAAAATGCTAAGGGAACGTTCAATCTGATTGCATTTAACCCGATTCTCAGCTCTCTGAACACGGTTCTGAACCTCCTCTTAAGCTCGCTGTAGTTACTTCCGATGTCCCTCAGCCTGTTTACCAGCTCACCGCTGAGTTGTCTTGTGTTGCTGACAATCCTATCTACATTGGCGTTGGGCAGAGCGAAGAACGCCTTAACGTCTACTGGTTGAATTTCTACATGATACGTTTGAATTGCTTTTAACACAGGCGGTGGAAAGACGGCAAAAACTTTAGCTGAACAGTCTCCCTGCAAAATTCTTTCCAGCTTCCTGTACGTGAGGTACCTCTTCGCAGCTTCAAGCATGCTTACCGGATATACGTTAAAACCCGTGGAAACGTCAACAAACAGCTTTTCAGGTCTCATTTTCACGAAATGCAGAAATATGGAGGCAGATATGTTCTCAACGCTTGAAACGAACCTCAACCTCGAACCTTTAACGACGTACTCTCCAACTGAGGGAATTGCGACGAGTTCGAAGATATCCAGTTTTTCTTCAAGTTTCTCCTTTACCTCATCGAGGCTCTCTCCGACAAGTAGACTTTCCGGGACAAATAAAACGAGTCTCACGTTTTCTCCTTCCTCAGCAAGGTGTTTTCTTAAGGCGTCAGAACAGAAAAGAGATCTGTAAGTTCTGCCATTTACAATAAATTCTTTTTCATCATAAGCCGCTACGTTTCCCAGACACTGGGCAATGTACACGGGTATCATCAATCCCGGATGCGGCTACCTGTCTAAAGACTTTGGGTTTTGTCCGGAAACTATTAAGACGTGTGATCAGCGATTACAAATCTGAGTCTTCCTCTACAACCTATTCCTGACTCTAATGACACCCAGTCCAGAAGTTCTGCTTCCGCCGACGTTCGAAAACTCTCCAAACTCCAGCAGCTTCGACGTCATTTCAGCAAACTCTTCGCTGTAGGTATCATTCTGGCAGACTAAAGTTGACAGTTCCGACAAAGCCAACTGCCCAGTTCCCTTTTTTCAGCATTACCTTTTCAGTTTTAATTTTAAGCCCCGAAACAGCTACACCTCCCCTGTCAAGCCATTCCCTGTACTCTTGAGAAATTTCGGAAACAAACGCTGAGTAAAGCCTTGCGAGGCTCCTGAACATTAAGCCTGGTAGGGGAAGGGGGATGAATCGATAACCGATTTCTGATGGAAATCTGAAGTAACACGGTGTTACGAAATCGACCCTAAATTTTTTTACGGCATTGCTGGAAAGGGACGCCTTATCGCAGTACTTCACCTTAACCTTTTTGAGAGTATTTCTTACAGCTGTAAAGTAGATGTTGTCCGTTGAGATTAAATAATTTTTCAGGGCTTCTCCTATTTCAGGTACGAAGAACGTTACGGAGAAATTGTACAGTTTTCCTTCCTCCATCCTGTCCACCGGTGTACCGTCCAGCATTACGGGAGTGACGGCAAATGGAGCAATGCTCTTGCTCGAATGCAGTTGCCGGGCAAATTCTCTGTTCATCCTTCCGAGAACCCAGTAAACGAATCCCCTCACAAAGGCTCCTGAATACATCCTGAATCTCTTGCTCTCCGAAGCTTCAAACTCTACGGTAATCTTTACGATGTCAGTCATGACAGTCATGAATTGCTACCCATCCCAGTGGTTTATCATCACAGGTAACTCTCCTCACCACTGGAAAGTTCCTGCTGAACCTCTTGAACCTCGGATTTTTGCCCAGCCCCAGCTTTCTTCTCAGAGACTCAAAGTCGGGATGCGTTTTAAGCAATGTACCGATTGTCGTGGAATACCAGCCAATTCCCCAGCCAATTCTCAGAACAATTCCTTTAGCCCTTAAAACTTTTCTGAACTCTTCTTTTGTTTTTTCCGGATAGTTTCTTTTCGTTTCTGTTTTTACAATCTCTTCTGCAAATTCTTTTGCAGCCTCCCTTACCGTATCCAGATCTATTCTCTGACCCATAAGTTTCAAATCCATGAATTCCTGTACACATTTGTCAATCTGCATTTCGATTTCAGCGGAATCGTTGAAATTTATGCACTCCACAAGCTGACTGAAGTTACCCATGCCCAGAAACTTAATTTCGTATACCACTTTCCTGTGAAACTGTGTGGAATCCGTTACTTTTAAAGCTCTCAGAACGTCATTTTTTGGATCTTTACTACTTTTTCTGAAAACTTTAGATTCGAGCGCGTCGTCCAGTCTTTTTAGTTCTTCTCTTTTTATGTACCTTCTTTTGCCCGCTACATTTTTGATGTGTTTTATCGTCCAGTCAAGCAGACTTCTGTCATCCTTTACAGCTTTCCACAGCAACGCCGTTCTGATTGCACCTTTTATTGTTGATCCGGGAATGAACGGCATTCCACAACACTTTACGTGTTCAAGTATCTCGTTTCTCTTCTTTTTTCCAATAAATGGAACTTCACCAGTTTTAAGCTTTGAAATATCTTCGATAAAATCACCGATAGATTTGCCCTCTGCAATTTCCCTCGCCACATTGACCAAATCGTAGCTCTTGTGAGTTATCTCTTCAAAGAATTTTAGAGGGTCGATGAAAACGACTTTATCCTTCGTGATAACAAAATCCACAGCAAGGTACCTGTCTCCACTTCCTACGTGAACGGGAGTCAAAGTTTTAACCTTACATATCATGTTTTCTTTACAACTCATGCTTTCACCGACCCCGCAAGCGACTCGGTTTCAACAAGAAAAGACGTACCGTTTACGTAAACCTTGTAACCAACCTTAGTGGATAATTCGCTGCGGACGTCATCCAAATCGATTAATTTCCCTGCTTCCTCCTCCTTAAATATCGATCCCTCGGATGCCATTATTATCTTCGGTTTCCTCAAACTGCAGTACTGTGAGTTAATCCAGCCACTCCTCGTAACCGGTTTCCAGTACCTGATTCTGGACAGGTCTGTGGGCAGTGTCAGAGAAAGGGTGATGTATTCATCTCCACAAGCTCTGAGTCTAAAATCTTCAGTCCTGAATTCGAATTTTCCCAGACCCCACGTCTTTTTTCCACCCAGCCCTTCGTCTTCGAGATACCTCAGGGCAACTCTGAGCATTCTGTCCCTTCCCCTTACCAAGAAGTAAAGACCTGCCCCATCTCTGAACCTGACACAGCTCAGGTAATAGATAGATGAGTTTGACGTTATTCGGTCGAGAGCAACCTTTGGAACCTCCAGTTTTTTCATGAAATCGAGGTTTTCATCACTCTCTTCAGGTATATCGCCTGAAATAAGTTTCTCAAATTCGATTTTTGTCAAAAACCTCTTCTTCCTTATGTGCTGTGGAGAGTGCGGTGAGTGCGGGTTTGGAAGAAAGTACGTATCTTCGCTGAACGGGAAACACGAGGATACTGAGACTTCCTTGTTCTTAAACATCTCAACGAACTCTTCTGCATCTTCATTCATCCTCACCAGCGCGCTGACTATCGCCCCAAAAAGAGTGTCTGAACGAATCGTTAAGTCCGAATTTTCCAGACCGAGTCCTGCACTTCCTGACCTCACCGGCGTTTTGAAGTAAAGTTTTATTGCTCTCATAACCTCTCATTGATCTGCCCTAAAACTTCTTCTGGCCTGAGACCTTCCTCACTGCTTACTATCGTCTTTTCGTTTGCTCCGTTGAAGTAGTAATCCAGACCTCTCTTAACTATGCTGGTTATTCTGAACTCTACCTTGCCGTACCCTCTCGATCCGGAACCGCCAAGGTAGTCGTCTTCGAGCATTTTCATGAGGTTGATGAGATTTTTAATATCTTCACTTTTTTCGTTCTCGTTTTCCACGTTATACACGATTTCAAATTCGAACTCCGTTCCGGGAACGACTCTTTCCATAGGTCTTGGGTTCGCTGCAGAGGTTATTCTATCAATTGCTGTTTCGTATTTTATTTCGATTACATCTTCTAAATTCTGATTTTCACATAAATGAGCGTCTCTGAAAATAACTCTTGAGGGGTAATTGCTGTTCCCTGAACTTCCAAACAACCTGCAAATCTCACACGCTTTTGCTCCTTCGTAAGTTTCGTGGACGTGAACCCAAATTGGATTCCTTGTAGTTCCTATATTTCTATTCAGGAAATACTTCGAAGTATCTTCTTCATTAGGTGGCGGTACTCTGAACTCTGGTGGATAATCTAAAATTTTGCTTTTCTCAAAAAGTGACCTCATCTTACCTTTCAGAGATGAACCCGGTATGTAGGGTTCCCCGGTTACCGGATCCTTGATAACAGGGTTGTCTATACCTCCGATCTCTATAGCTTCTGTCTGCGCACCGATGTGAAGACCTGTTTTCAGTATAATCTTCCCCTTTATCACAACCTTACCAAAAATCGCTTCGCCCATTTAGTCTCTCCCTCCCAACAGTTTATGATAGGCTACAACAGCCTGCAAAAAAGTGTGAACTCTCTCATAGTTTTCTTCAGTCGTTTTTGGTAAAACTTTGCTGAGAACTTCTGCTACTGGCTCTATTTCCCCTCTCCTTTGTCTCCCCATAGTATACGCCAGAATATAACTTAATTTCACAATATCTGAAGATATATCAGTTTTTCTTCTTACTTTTCTATAGAGCTTACTGGACATACTTAGGATCTTTCTTATCTGGCTCATGGCAAGACCTTTTGACACTGCTTTGACAGCAACGGCAAAAGCGAGTTTATTTACATCCCATTCATCCAGATTGAAGAAGTTCTCTGACTTTTTCACAGGTTCGTATTTCTGGTATATCCGCTCTACGATTTCTCGTTTATTATTCCAATTTTTATAATTTTTCCCAAATTCCACAAAATCCCCCTTTTCAAACAACTCCACAAGCAATTCCAGAGATTCAGACATTCTGCTATCACCTCCTAACAGCAAAATCCACAATTTTAAGAGGGACATCCACATAGTAAATGTCCTGAGGTCTTTTTTCGCGAATTCTTTCGACGTCTCTATTTGCTAATTTGCCGACCTCATCTATTAGTTTTCTTCCATTTCCGTTGTAAGCGGCTCTGGAAAGGTAGTAGACGAGCAGAACCTGCCATTTGAAACCTCCGGGGTTACGGAGGTATTCCTGCCTCGCATCGAGAATTTTTCTTATTATTCCCCTACGTACCCTCAGCTCAGCCTTATCACTGTCGTAAATCTTGGATATGTACTCATTCCAGATGTTTCTGAATTCGTCCCACGTATAGGATTTTTTTAGTTTTACGGAATCTTTTTCACACATTTCATTAACAGACCTAGCAGACCTGTCAAGCAGGAATATCCTGCTTTTGGACTTTACAGTTACGGCTTCAGTCCCACATTCGAGCTTTCCTACTTCCTCACCTTCTTCCTTCGCCATTTTTTCCCTGCTCCCCGTTATTTCAGCCATTCTGTAGAGCGGGAACTTTGGGTCGAAAATACCGTATCCTGCAGAAACTGTAATGTTCGGGTTACCTCCAACGTATTTTCTAAAAGCATGCTCTATTTCAAATGCTAGCTCGAAAATGTGATCCCACGCTCCGACTATGAACAGGTCGTCCCCGCCAGAGTAAACGACAACAACCTCCCTGTTTTTTCTGTTGCTTTTGTTTATTACAGGGAATTCCGAATCGACTTTACCCATGCATATCAGATCCACGCAATTCTTGAAGAAGTGGCTGAGAAGTCTCGAAAGAGTGGACACCCTTGAAATCGTTTCTACACCACCTCTTAAACCGCATCCAAATATCTTGCCGAGGTCATCAACGTCCATTCTCAACACTGCAAGTTTTTTGGCTCCAGTTGCTTCTTCTGCAAGCTCATCGAACTCTTTAATACTTCCTTCTTTTCCAGCGTAATAAGTGCTGACGTTCAGTGGAACCACATCGTATTTCCTCAGCAAGCTGGCAGTATTTACGTCAAAGCCCCTTAGATAGATCACAGACTCTTCTGGAAGCTTCGAAAAATCCTCGAGAGGTATGAAGCAGGAGAACGGAAGCTCGTACCTGTAATTCAGGCTGAAATCCTTTGGAACTCTCGCAAATCCGATCGATTTTGGTATTAACCCGCCAAGTTTCAAGAACTCTCTGCAGACGGGGCACATTCTGATCCCTTCAACTTCTTCAAGAGGTGCCGGCGTTTTGCACACTTCGCACTCTTCATAATACTCTGAATCGAGTGTGCGGAGTTCCACCAAGTCGTCTTCAGTGATAACGTCCAGAAATTTTCTTGACTTCCTCTCTCTCAACTTTACGTTTACAAGCTCCCACAGTGACCTCTCTCCAGCCCTAAACTTGCTCAGCTCATTCCCGTTAACCTCTACGAAGTCAACTGAAAAATACAGCTTTTCCCGGAAGTTCTCGAAAAGCCACTTATTGACCTGAACTCTTATTTCGTCTATCTCTCTTTTTGCTTCTTCGGTATTGGGTGCAAGTATGTAGAACCTTCCACCTCCCGCAAAGACGTTAGCTCTTGTCAGGTTGAGCCTGTCAACGATCTCAGCCACGACGTCCTCCACCAGGAGTTCGAGAAAGAGTGACCTCGCCCTCAGGTATTTCAGGGCTCCTTTGCTCGTGATCGTGTAGATGAAATCCTGAATTCCTGAAACATCACCGCCAACGATGAGGTACTTTTTCTCGTTTCTGTCCTCAATTCGTTTTCTCAAATTTACGTCAAGTTCGTCTCTGTGATAGTGGTACATGCACAGCCCTATTGCTGACGTCGTCTTGAGGTGGTCGTACAGGGAGATGTCGTTGTTTTCTGTCAGCATCGATGGAATAAAAGTCGTGTATTTTTCAAGAACATACATCAAAACATTGAAATTCAGGTTCTGGACCGCCTTTTCGAATTCTTCTTTAAATCCTTTAAAAAGTTTGGAGTAATCGTTAGCCGTGTTCTCCTTGTATTTCACCGGGTAAAAGAACCCCGAAAACTCGGTGAGGGGGTAGTATTTCTTTTCTGAATCTCCCTTTAATATGTTAACCAGGCTGAAAATCGACAGTAGCGGGCTTCCGATATCAAATTTTATCTCATCTTCAGCTCTTCTCTCTCCAGAAGATATGTTGTCAGCCTCGTAAACGATGTGCAGCAAATTCCTTAACCGGACGTCCCCCTTAAATTTTCGCAATTCTTCCTTGTGGTGGTATTTTGCAAACAAAGGGAGCTTGTCATACCTCCGTAAATACTTTTCAACGAATTCTCTCAGAAATTTTTCTCCCTGATCTGTGTGTTTTTCTCTCGCCGTTCCTGCTCTTTGCACGAACTTTCCGATATCGTGTAGCAGTCCTCCAAGGGCTACCAGCTCTGCCTCAAACTCCATTAACCCCACCTCGCTCTGCAGATCTTTCCCGCAAACGTCAGCCTGTACTTTCTGACACGCCCGCCCGTGGACTCAACAAGTCCGTACTCTCTTAGCTCCTTGAGGTACTGGGACGCAGTTTTCCTGTTTATTCCAAGCTTCCTAGCAACGCTCCCAGCGTCATCGCCATCTTCGAGAACCTTCAAAACAGATTTTCTGGATCTGGACAGTTCATCGAAATCCGAAAACCTCAGGGGAATTTCAAGTATTTCCGAACCGTTTTTTGTTTCCTGAACGTAAAACATCCTGCACCCGCACACGAATGCTGCATAAGACGTTGCAATGGCCTGAATTTTCGTTCCACCGGTGACAATTACGTTCACTTCCTCAGGCATCTCCCTCTCAATCACTTCTATAGCCCTGACACAGCACTCTTCAAAATTAAACGGATTTACTGTTACCACATCCACTTTAACCCCCACACTTTCAAGTTTCTTTCTTATGCTATCAGAAACTGCCAGAGGATTGACGTCATCTTTAACGGGATCGTCAAAAACCTCAGATGCCGGTTTCCCGGTGATTAGAACAGCTTTATCGAGTCCGAGTTTTCTCGCAGCTGCGATAACTGGTTCTTCGGTGCCGCCCACCGTGGCAACCAGAACTTTCATCGCAAGATACTGAAACTTAGAAATATTTATGTTTTATCAGGTTGTTTCTAATGGTATCTTAGAAATCCGAAAAATCGGCAGAAATTCTGAGTAAAGCATTATCTACAAACAAATTTCACATCCCTCTATGTTTTTAGTCTCCATCGAAAAGACAATCAGAACGTTAAGAAAACAGCTTGAAAGTTTTGGAATTTCCGAAGAGTTAAGAGGGTACTGCTGGGACAGGGCGCCGGTTGAGCCTCTAAACGACGTGAGGATTGCAGTTTCAGACTTAAACGGATTTTGCCCAACGAGGAGAGACCTATTTCTGAAGTACGTTTTGAAAGAGAAGGGAGAGCCAAATCAGTACATGCTAAAGGGTTTGGCAATACATAAGGTAATCAGAGAAACAATCGTTACGTTGAAGAAAGCGATATACTCTGGATGCGATAGCGGAGAGGAGATAGTTAAAGAGTACTTCAACGACAGTGAGATTTTAGACAGAATTTGCAAGAGTTTAGAGTGTGATGAAATCCGTAATGACATTTCAAAGCTTTACAGGTACATCGTCCTTCAGGTTGCTGCGAAAGTGGATGAAATAAAGTCGAAATACGCTGACGTCGATGCCGAGAACGTTGCCGGACTTGTATTTCCTCCAGTTGTTGAGAGGAGAATTGACGGTGAGCCTGTAGGACTATCAAAGAACCTTTCTCTCGACGTTTTTACACCGTACAGCGTTATAATGGACTTCAAAAGTGGATCTGAAAGGTACGGACACATGTTATCGCTGACGGGTTATGCTCTGGCTCTCGAGGCTGACGACGAAATCGACGTAAACTTCGGTGTTCTCATTTACGTGAGAATCGACAAAAGTGTTCACTTCTGTCAAAAAGGGTTCCTTATCAGCGACGAACTAAGAAGAGAGTTTCTCGAAGTGAGAGATGAGATTGCAGAAATGATTGAATCCGGAAACGACCCGGGAAAACCATCCGAGTGCCCAAAGTACTGTTGCTACTACGGTGTTTGCAATGAAAGTAGTTGTTAATGGATACGGTGTATTTTTGGGAACGAGAAATCGCATGATTTACATCAAGACATCTGAGAAAGAGAATCTGATTCCGCCGGGAAACATCGATCAAATACTCGTAGCAAGCGGAGGAGTGAGCCTGTCTTCATCTCTGCTGAGAACTGCATCGAAGAACGGTATTGAGGTGGTCGTGCTGAACTCCAACGGATCTGTTGCCGGAATTTTTAAACCACTGTTAAAAAAGGCAAACGTTCAGGTGAGAAAGGAGCAGTACGCAGCTCAAAACGATCACAGAGGGCTTTACCTTGCGAAGTGCTTTGTCAGGGGAAAGATACTGAACCAGTACTACCTTCTCAGGTCGATT
>WAPX01000064.1 GCA_015520485.1 Archaeoglobaceae archaeon | reverse complement strand
GACTAATTCTTAAGCTTCCCTCTTCTCTTCGAATCAAACTTCTTCAGCAGAGAACAGCCCTCAGCGAATTGTATATCCAGACCTTTGCTGCGACCTCTTTAACCATGTAATCCACTTCTTTGCGGAAACGAACTCACAGAATATCCTTTTGAAGACAGAATAGGCTGTTTCAACCATCCACCTCAACCCGTATTCCTTCTCCTCCTTCCATTTCTCAAAATCTTTCTGCTTCCTCGCCTCTTCACTCCTTGGATGCTTCAGGATGTCTAGTCTCCCCTCCTCACTGGAATAGCAGGATCTATGTTCTTCGACTGAAGGAATTCGAAGTTTGCATAGCTGTCATAGGCTTTGTCAGCAAGAACCCTCTTTACTTTAGCTTTCTCTTCAGATTTTTCTACGAGATCCTTGAATTCCTTGTTGTCATGGACTTGTTCATCAGTAACTTCGTAAGCTGTTATCTGCTTTGTTTCAACATCAACAGCGAAGTGAATCTTTATCCACCCTCTTCTCCTCCTGTATTTCTCCCTCATCCATTCTCCACTGTTATGTACCTTAATTCCTGTAGAGTCGGCTGCTGTAACTATCTCTTCTGAGTTTAAGGCTGGAGGATTGAAATCCATTTTCAGGAATCTCTTGTGGATGGTTGAATAGTCTGGAGCTGGTATTCCAAGGATTTTAGATAGATTCCTGCAAAAGCCTTCAAGCGTTCTATAGTCGAGGTGGCAGTAGTAGCGGATGGAGATTAAAAACTGCATGTAAGATGAAGGATATTCGTATGGATGACCTCTCTTCCTTTCGTTCATTGAATCGAGTTCTCTCTTCCATTTCTCTATAAACTCTAAATAAAATTTCTCCTCTCTTTACCAATTTCTCGTTGTATTCTTTCCAGTTTATTTTTGGCATGGGTTTGTTGAAGGTTTTATTGGAATTTAATTTTTATTGTGTATTATTCTATGCTGGTTTTGTTCGACAAGGCAAAATGTTCAAGTTAGAAAAAGATAGGCTGGCAATAAAAAGATACCCGCAGAACGTTAAGCTACATGCTTAAGAGAGGGGTGTAAAAATGAAGATGTATCTACCTAAAATCAGTAAGAATAGATTAAAGGAAAAGATCGCAAAGGACTTTAATGTTCAGTTATTGCCTGCTCTACTTCTCCATTCATCATCAAAAAAGCTGTTATCTTGATATCAGTTGCAGCATCGCCATAATTTATGATAGTTACTTTGCAAAAACCAGCCTGCTCTTCAGGAAGTGCCACAATCCCTAAACTGGGGTGTGGCGAGAGTAGATGCTTGATGCCGGGGTATCCGCCAAAGACACCTATAATTGCGCATATAGCGACTATTATTTTCAATATTTTCGATATTATTTCCCATTTTTTCGCCATTTTATTCAATTGAATCATAAATCTTTTGTTTTTCGTTTCTCACGTGAGAAATGAGCTTAGTTAAATTTAAAGTAAAAAAGTTCTGTGAGGAACTATGCACCTAAAACCTGTCATCATAGCAGTTTTAGCGCTGGTCGCACTTACCCAAACCGATTTAACTATCCTGTCCAATTCTGATGCTTTCCCGGTCTTTGTCAGTTTCATGAATGTCCGGAGAGTTTCTGCAGAGAAACCTATCAGCGCAAATGCAAACAACTCTGGACGAGCACCCAACAGTATACCAGTAATCATCAATGGAGCGAAATATATCGTGTAAAATGCCAGATCGAACAGATAAATCACCGCAGATATTGCAATCCATAACACAGCCCTTTTACTGTCTCTCTCATTTGTTAAATTGTTGGGTTTTCGTGTCTTAAACTTTTTCAATTTTAACAGTCCCCGTCTATTAGCAGGACAATTGCATTTCCTCCGGCACAGATTTTAACCTGCGTCTGCTTTCCCAATCCTAAAGTGTTTGTTATTCCGTTTGCTATCCTGATCCAGCCATTCCTCCTGACTTTGTATCCTGTGTAACTCTTAACTGGATTGGAAACATGGATAGCTTTAGATCCACAGAACCGATTTATTTTATCTGGTAGTGCTCTTGCAGTGTTGTCCTACCCTGCTGCATATTAAATCTCATATTCCCAAGCAGCCCGAGAGGGAGCTTAATCCCCCATCCTTTAATCCCACCCCCTCCAGGATTTACTATCGCGCCATTACCGACAAATGTGGTTCCGCATGGGCATGCCATAAATTTCACCTCGACTTCGAGCTATATAAGGGAATTGATCTTGATTACTATCCTTTTCATTTTCTGCACCCCAAACATTCGAAAAGTTATGTGCTTGTTAACACATACCGTCTGGTGTAATTTTCCCGAATAAACTCACTCGAAGCGTGAGAAAAGAAAACGAAAGCAACTCACTGAAGCTCTTACGACAGGACACAGGAGATTAAGTCTTCAATGTTCCGACCCAGTGCCTTCTGAACCCACCAGAGTGAGTGCCCGAGCCACTCTACCGTTTCTTCCTGCCCTTGCTTCACCGCTCCCCTCTTCGAGTCCCAGATCTGGTCAAGCAACCACTCTGCTGTGAGCACCCTCTCGGCGTCGTTTTTTCCTTTAAAGTTTATAGCGACTGTCCAGTCAGCGTTTTTGCTCGCTTCGTCAGCCTCTTTCTTGACCTGAAAGGTTTTTGGCTCCTGTTCAAAGGTGACTGGTGGCATCTCGATAGTACCCTCTCCCAGGTTGTACCCGATTATGTCAATGTCCTTAAGCGTACCCCCACGCCATGCGGGAACGAAGAGCCCCCTGTTCTTAAGTACCAGAAAAAGGAGAGTTTCGAGCTCGTAAGGACTTAAAAAGTTCAGCAGGTCTTTAGCATTTTTTGGTTCCTCTATTTTCCCTTTAAGACAGTATTTGATGGCCTGAACCGCTCCAAAGTCTGTAATTTCCCTGCATGTACTCCTGTTATAATATTGGTTGCACCTTAGTGTCGCCAGAATGTGTGGTGTCTCCCTTACTCCTTTCGTCTCTATTTTTTCAACCTCCACAACTTTAGGTATGTGCTGCGGTATCTCATTCTCGTATATTTTCATGGCTTTATAAAATTCGTTCCACCTCTTTGGAAATCTATTTTTCAAGAATTCACGTATTTCTTCGTCGTATTTTTTACACTTGTCCTCCGACAAATCCTCAATTTCGCCTTTAGGCTCGCAAATGTAAATGTTTTTGTCTCCAAAAATGATGAACTTTGCATTGTCTTTCTTTGCATTGAAAAATTCTCTAAGCTGGCTAAAGTGAGAGGGTTTAATTAGTTTTTCTTCTTTTTTATTTTTGTAAGGTTCTATTTCCTTTTCTAAGTTCTCTATAGCCTTTCTTTCGGTTATTTCACCCCTATCAACTTTGCCAACAACGTCTTTAATTGTTTCAGCCTTCGTTTGCCAGAAATAAACTGCAACTGCCCGTTCTCTGAGTACATTGCTCCCACTCAACCAGTACTCAGCCAAACAATTGCTATTTCCAAGTTTAAGATACAGGTATTTTTCACCACCCATATTTCCACCCATAAAGCACTGAACAAGAACAAGGCCTCAATAAAAAAATATCTTTCTATTTCTCACGTGAGAAATGAGCTTAGTTAAATTTAAAGTAAAAAAAGTTCGTGATAAGTTATTATGAGGGCGGGTTTAATTGCCCAAGGTGCGGTGCTGCCCATAATAGGGTGGTTTGTGTTTATGATTGGATATAACAATGTCCAAGATTACCAGACCACATTGGGCGTTATTGGTCGTTACCTCTCTTCTGAAGCCCAGCAAAAGTATCAGATGTACCAATTAATGGAAGCTGGCGGAGGAATCCTTGCGTTAGTAGGACTCGTTTTAGTTGCAGCAGGTCTTGTAGGGCATGAAAAGCATACGAGTAAAACTGTCAAAAGGAGAGTTATCGCAAGAGGAGGACAGAGGGCGGTAAGATGCCCTGTATGCGGATGTGCGTTGGATATAACTACACAGTCTGAAGGAAAGTGTCCAGAGTGCAAAACACCTATTGAGGTAGTTTACGAGGGCTAATAAATGAATAAAAGGCCGTAATCACGTGGCTCGTCGAGCACGGTTTTATCAAGGGAGAAGACGAAAAAGGAGGAGAGTAGAGGTTGAGTACGGATTGGTTGAATTGGTTAAACTTTTTGTTAATTTTGTTAAGCATAATTGCAGCACTATTTACAATTTTTGGCTTTCCAAAGATTTGGGAGTGGTACTCGTATTTACTCGCATAGAACCTTCTGAAAATATAGATATTAACGAGAAAAAGGAACAGGAGATAGTCGATGGACAGAAAATAGTCGAATATCGTGTTTACATTAAAAATAAAGGGAGAAGCGCTGCTAAAAATGTAAAACCTGAAATCAGACTTAGTGGAGAAGGTGAGATATCTGAATTAGCCTTCATAGAAGGTTATGACCCCCTGTATGGGGTAGGTGCAAAGTAACAATAAGAGGCAAATTAAGGAGAAAATAAAATCTCTACAAAAATATTTAGAAGCTAAAGGAAATAATATAAAAAAGAAGAGACTGGTTGAAGGCAAAGATAAACTCGCTTCAAAGTGAAATTTTAGAGTTGAAACGAACTTTATTAAATGTTCTCAAAGAGATAGAGGCTTATGAAGTTTTACCTGGTGTTTGTAAATATTTAAGAGGTGATTGAGAAATGAAATTAGTCGGTAAATCTATTATAGGTAAGAAGAAAGCTAAAGAAGGATTCGAATATCCTATTGTTAGATTTTCCAGAGTTTAGAGAAATAATTGGTAAGAAAGCTAAGACATACCAACTTGATGACAGGAACTTCTTGATTTCTTTAGACCAGTTGGACAACCTCTTCGAGTTTGTTAAAGTAAATAAAAATATAGCTACCGTTTTTACGGCATTGGGAATTGATATTAGCTCTATTCTAGAAGAGAAACTTAAAGAATTGCTAAACGGTTTAGAAAAGTGCTCCGGCCGGGATTTGAACCCGGGTCACGGGATCGAGAGTCCCGTATGATTGGCCGGGCTACACCACCGGAGCTTTGAGAGCTTGAATAAAGGCAAACCTTGGAGAGTATATATCTCTTTCGCTGCTGTTGTCAGTTTTGTTTTCTCATTTTTGAGTTTTAACGACTTATCGAATTTCTTGGCGTTTCACACCACAACCTCTTCAGTTTACCGCAAATTCTGCAAATCTGTTCAATTTTTCCTGGTGTGCCCGCTACCGTTATATTGCCTTCTCAAAGCTGAAGTTCAATGAAGTGCGAAAGGTGTGGTGGCAGGGGCTACATAGAAGTCGAAGAAACGTGCCCGAACTGCAACGGTAGCGGGAAAGCTAAGAGTTTCGATCCAAAGCTAACAGCAGAACTGAGCGACGAACAGATATCCATGTTTGCCAGAGGCATCTGCGGAGTTTGCAGGGGAAGCGGAAAAGTGAAAATCACCAGAATTTGCCCGGAATGCGAGGGCAGTGGAAAGGTAAACACCTGCAAGCTGTGTGGCGCAAAAATAAAGGGTAACGCTGATTTATGCCCGAAATGCAGGAGAAAACCCCACGCGTACCAGCTCAGGAACAGCTGCGGAATTGAGGACGTAAGGCTAAACAGAGTGTACGTGGGAAAAGTCTCCGGTGTTACCGACATAGGAGTTTTCGTAAACCTGAACAAGAGGCTCAGGGGATTAATTCACAGAAAAAACCTTGGAAACGCAAAGCTGAGTGAGAACGAAGATGTGCTCGTAAAGGTGTCCAACATAAGGCCTACAGGGGAAATTGACCTCGTACTGATGCCGATGAACGACTACGCCGTTATCGAGGTTTCCAAGGAGGCCCCGTTAATAAAAATCAGCGAATCCGGCGATTGCGCGGGAAAGCTGGTGGAAATCAGAGGAAAGGTAACGCACATAAAGCAAACTGCAGGCCCTACGGTTTTTACAGTGATTGACGAGAGCGGAGCCATAAACGCAGTTGCATTTGAAGGAGGGGATAGAGCATATCCCGAAATTAAGGTTGATGATGTGGTAAAGGCTGTGGGCATCGTCAGGAGGAGAGACGCAAAACCGCAGTTAGAAGTGCTGGAGATGGAAAGACTTCTAGGAAAAGAGGCTTACGAAATACAGAGGTCGATAGAAAGAGAGCTTGAGAAAAAAAGCGAACCAATCTTCCGGGGCTTCCTGATAGAGAGCGATGTGCTCGAAAGGCTGAAAGAAGAGATGATGAACGTTGCAAAAGAGTTAAGGAAAGCTGTTTTTGAGTCGAGACCCGTAATAATAAGGCACCACTGGGATGCTGACGGTGTTTGCAGTGGAGTAGCACTGGAAGTGGCTTTGGTGGATTTAGTGGAAAAGGTGCACCCAGATCCCGAAGCCAAGTACTACTTGGTTAAAAGAAAGGTTTCGAGGGCACCGTTTTACGAACTTGAAGATGTCGTTAAAGATCTGGACGAAGCTTTAGAAGACATGGAAAAGCACGGAGACAAAATACCTCTCGTCGTTCTCGCAGATAACGGGTCGGGTTGCGAAGACATTCCAGCCGTAAGACAGTTTCTGACCTTTGGAGCGGACGTTATAACTGTCGATCACCACTTTCCTGATGAGGAAGTTGACAGTTATCTCCTGTACCATGTCAATCCCTACAAGGCTGGAGGAGACAGCAACTACACAGCAGGGGTTCTGTGTGTTGAAATAGCAAGAATGGTGAATCCTGACGTTGAAGGGCTGGAATTCCTCGCCGGTGTTTCAGTGGTTGGAGACAGGAGTGAAGGTGAGGTTTTGAAGTACGTGGAGCTCAGCGGTTACAGCAAAGAGGAACTGTACGATGCGAGTCTGGCTTTGGAGTTTGAGGGATTTTACCTGAGGTTCAGGTCTGCGAGTGGAATAATACACGAAATTCTCGGATTTGGTAGGAAGGACAGGCAGAAGAAACTGATAGAAATGCTATCGAGTTACGCCAAGGAGGCGATAGAGGCACAGCTAAAAACGGCGATGAGTGGTTTAAAAGTCCAGCAACTTTCGAATGGCGTCGCTTTAGCCGCTCTGGATGTTGAAAACTACACCAGAAAGTTTACCTTTCCACCCCCCGGAAAGCTCACGGGAGAGGTGCATGACAGGCTGAAGAGTGACTACAGCAAAGTAGTCACGATAGGCTATGGCCCGGACTTTGCGGTAATAAGGAGCGAAGGGGTTGAACTTGACATACCGAGGCTCGTCAGAGAACTGCAGGAGGAGATACCGGATGGGGGTGTGGAAGGGGGAGGGCATTTAGTCGTAGGCTCCATAAAGTTCGTTCCGGCAAAGAGGAAGGAAGTACTCTCAAAGCTGGCAGCAAAAATAGGTGCGCTTTAGGTTTTATGATGTTATGTATATGTTATATTATGGCTAAAAAGTAACAAATAACATACGAATCTGAATCAGGACCTATAAACTAAGTTTATTAAACTAAATACAGATAAAAAGATTTTAGAAGTGATTGTAGTTTATGATTCAGAACTTCATGTATTAGGACAAGCAGACATCTCGTAAACCTGATACACGGCAAATTTGGTGAGATTCATTCGATAGTCTAAATTCAAGCTACTGTTAGATTATTTTTACCATTTATTGAAATTTGAGCTTGCGGAGTAGACGTTCAACCAGCTCAAGCTGTTATTAGCTTCAAATTAGAAATTTTTGTACAGATTTTGAAGAAACTGTACTATATCTACAAAATAATGGTGTTATAGCAATATTATACGGAGTGTTGCTGATTATTACTGTGTCCATATAGTAAACCTTATATTTGTTTAATGCGGACTGATGTCCGACACTGTCGGACATATGCAGGACAGTAAGGCGACGGCGGCGGGACGGTCGTGCGGCGGTGGCATCCTCTGGAAGTAGTGATGCCTGACGAAAAGGATGAGGGCATCAACCTCAGCTTTTGGAGGCGCCTGCTCAGGAGCGTTCAGGGGATAGTATGAGAAAGATCTCCATCAGGCTGACGGAAAAACACTACGAAATGCTCGAACAGCTTGTAATAGAGGGTGAATATGCATCGGTGAGCGAAGCAATTCGCGATGCCATAAGGCGCCTCCTGCAGGAGAAGGCTGAAATCATTGAAAGGAGCAGGAATCTGAGCTCCTACAGGTAAAGAGGTGTTGAATAATGAAATCGTACGTTAGCAAGGCTCAAGAATTTTACGACCTCGAAAAAGAGAGTAGAAAACTTTCCAAGGATGAAGAATTTGGAACTGCGAAAATAGTTGTTATAGGGTGTGGAGGCTCCGGAAACAACACTGTAAACAGGCTGAAAAACATAGGTGTTGATGACGTTCTGACAATAGCTGTGAATACTGACAGACAGCACCTTGAAATGATAAAGGCAGACAAGAAGATACTGGTAGGCAGGAGTCTTACCAAGGGACTTGGAGCCGGTGGATATCCTGAAGTGGGAAGAAAAGCTGCCGAAATGGCAAGAGGAACTTTTGAAGAGCTTTTAAGCGATGCTGACCTCGTTTTTGTTTGTGCAGGAATGGGTGGCGGAACGGGAACGGGTTCTGCCCCGGTCATAGCGGAGATAGCGAAAAAACAGGGAGCTATAGTCATAGGAATGGTTCAGACTCCCTTCAAAGTGGAAAGGGCGAGAATGTCAAAAGCAGAGGAGGGGCTGAGAGACCTGAAAAAGCACGCTGATACAGTAATAGTTCTGGACAACAATAAACTTCTGGAATACGTTCCGAATTTGCCGATAGAGAAAGCGTTTAGCGTTATGGATCAGCTGATAGCCGAAACAATAAAAGGTCTATCCGACACGATAACCAAGCCGTCTTTAATCAACATAGACTTTGCAGACGTCAAAGCCGTTATGGAGCACGGAGGCGTGGCGGTCATGCTTGTTGGCGAGTCCAAAGCCCAGAACAAGGTGCAGGAGGTCGTGAGGGATTGTTTAACTCACCCCCTGCTTGACGTCGACTACAGAGGTGCTACCGGTGCTCTGATACACATAACTGGCGGAGAAAACCTGAGCATAAAGGAGGCTGAGGAGATAGTGGAAAACCTGACCTTTGAAATAGACCCGTCTGCAAACGTCATCTGGGGTGCAAGAATTGAAGAAGGTCTGGATCTGGTGAAGGTCGTTGCCATAATGACGGGAGTGAGAGATTCGGATTTTGGAATGACTGATATCAGCCCCGATGTTCATGCATTCAGGAAGAGAAGCGATTTCAGAAAGCCTGCTGTAAAACCTCCGAAGGTGGGAGCTGGAGTTATGAGCATGATGGGTATCGACGTTCTTTGATTTTTGAGAGTTTTGTAACGATTTTTATATATTTTATTACTCTGTTTAACAGTTTTATAATAAAGGGCGCTAAGTTGGTTGCACAGGCTTAACACTTTAAACATCACAAAAATTATTTTATTGCTATGTCGAAGGTAACATTTTGACACTTTCACTTTTAGCAATTTATCCAGGCGGTAAACGAAAAACATCGACACTAACATACATACAACAACACCGTTCAATAATTACTAACTGCAAATGTCCTCAACGGTAAAAGTCTGCCTCTACACACTTGCCCTCAAAGAAATTTCTGTCTCCGTAAGCAGTGTAAAACGGTAGCAATTCCAAACCTCTTCCCGCTATCGAGTCTGGATTGGTTTTTTACCAGTCGCGTTCACATTAGTATTTCTTCTGCTCAACTTAGATTAAAAGGGCCCGGACCGGGATTCGAACCCGGCTCCTGGGATCCACAGTCCCAGAGGATAACCTCTACCCCATCCGGGCCATGCAGAACTGTTTTACTTTCACCGCAATCCGGTATATATTCTTTTTCGACACAGGATAACGCTGGGTTATAAAGCTGTGCACATAACTCTGCCATGTTTATCGCGTTACTGAACATCAAAAAATATTACGATTAAGCTGGTTTCACCTTAACGCTGTACACCGAACCCTCGTACTCCACTTCGAACTCTCCTTCTATATCGCCGAAACTGGTAGCAGTCGGGAAAGGCTCTTCTTCCAGCTCTCCTTTGAGAAACTGCAAGCCCGTCTGCGGGAAGAGCGCGTAAATCAGAACGTTCTCGTCCGTCGGCTCAATCCCCATCTTCTCGAGCTCAGCCTTTCTCTTTTCGAATTCCGGTTCAAGCAAATCAGCGGGTCTGCACTCTATTGGCTTTTCGTCTCCAAGAACTTTCCTGAGTATTTCCTCCTTTACGGGAGCTGGAGTCCTGCCGTACATTCCTCTTACCAGATCTCTCGTCTCCTTTGGTATGACCTTGTACCTTCCACCGGTGAGAACGTTCAGCACTGCCTGCACGCCAACTATCTGGCTTGTTGGAGTCACAAGCGGAACGTAGCCGAGCTCCTCCCTAACTCTCGGAACTTCATTCAGAACATCCGGTAACCTGTCGAGGGCGTTCTGTTCTTTCAGCTGAGCTATGAGGTTAGAGAACATTCCACCCGGTATCTGGTAAACGAGAACGTTTGCATCTGGTATCGTTGACAGCGGGTTCAGGTAACCGGCGTACTTCTCCCTTATTTTCATGAAGTAATCTCTAACTTCGAGAAGGACGTCGAGGTCAACTCCGGTCTCGTAGCCAAGCTCCTCGAGTGCATAAACCATGCTCTCAGTTGGTGGATGAGAAGTTCCCATACTCAGCGGAGACATGCACGTGTCTATCATTTCAGCTCCGGCTTCAACCGCTTTTAGCAGAGCCATTGAAGCCATGCCACTCGTGTAGTGGGAATGGACATCTACAGGCAATCCAACTTCCTTCTTTAAAGTCCTTACAAGCTCGTAAGCCATTTTTGGAGAGAGCAATCCCGCCATGTCCTTCAGGCAGATTGAGTCCACTTCGAGTTCGGCGAGCTGGTTTGCTATCTCCACGTACTTTTCGATTGTGTGCACTGGACTTATCGTGTAGCATATAGTCCCCTGAACGTGAGCTCCACACCTCTTTGCCGTTTTTATGGACGTTACAAGATTTCTAACGTCGTTTAAGGCGTCAAATATTCTGAAAATATCAAGCCCGTATTCCGCAGTCTTTTCAACGAACTTCACAACCACATCATCCGGGTAGTGCTTGTAACCAACCAGATTCTGTCCTCTGAGTAGCATGGAAATCCGGGCGTTCTTCACCCTCTTTCTGATCTCTCTCAACCTCTCCCACGGATTCTCGTTGAGGAACCTGTGACACGAATCAAAGGTGGCACCGCCCCATACCTCAAAGCAGTATATTCCGGATGAGTCAAAAGTTTCGAGAATCGGTAACATGTCTCTCGTTCTCATTCTCGTGGCAAGAAGGGACTGGTGTCCATCTCTCAGAGTCAGATCAACTATTTTAACCTTCATCTAACCACCAGTCTATCTCGGCAGTCCGGGAATTAATATTTTTTACGACTGGTGTCGAAACAAGCAGTATCGTGAATTTTTAATTCGTTATTTTTGTCCTGTGGTAATGTCAGAAACAGAATAAACAAAAAATTTCTTCCTCGAGCCATTGTCGACCCACCTGTTAAAGCTTGGTGGCTAATCTTAGAAGGGATGAACGAAGAGAACCGCAAAGGAAAATCCGCAAAGACAGTTTTGGATACCTGCTGAAGACTATACAATCAGAATTTATTTACTGTTAAATATAATAAGGGTTAAAAATAACCAAATTACACCTTCCTTCCTCGGCTGTCCGCAGTAACTATACATGGCCCGAAGTTCTCGACCTCCAAAACGTAAACGGCTTCTGCCATTCCCAGATCTTCCCAGTAAACCCTTTTTACGCACTTTATGCTCTCAGCAGCCAGCGCTCCAGCACCTCCGGGAAATGTCAGGTAGCATCCCCTGTCCGATAGGAGCTTTAAGACTTCCTCACACATACCTCCTTTTCCTATTATTACCGGGCACGAAGTTTCTCTGAGTAGTGCTGGAGCGTAAGGGTTCATCCTCGCAGATGTGGTTGGACCGGCAGAAATTATCTTTTCGCCTTTGAGCAGAGGTCCGCAGTGGTAAATCGGGTATTCAAACAGCTCCTCCGGTATTTCCTCTTTTCTCCCCTCCTTTAAAAGCCTTACAGCTCTCATATGTGCCTTGTCTCTTGCCGTTACCAATGTACCGGTCAGATAAACGACCTCTCTAACTTTCAGCTTTGCAAAAATCCTGCAATTCCCCTTTACGTCTATTCTCCTAGCTTTTATTTCTTCATCCTTTTTATCTGCTGTGTCGTTTATATCACCGCTCACGTATCCTGTTTTCATGCCATCACCTGTTCACGCCTTCAAAACGGCAAAAGCCCTTCTGTTGGCCCAGCACTGTATGTTTACCGCTAAGGGAAGGGAGGCGGTGTGACAGTGAGCGATTTCGACGAGAACAGCTAAAGCTGTAATCTTTCCTCCAAGACCCATGGGGCCTATACCGAGCTCGTTTACTTTTTCGAGTATGTTCCTTTCAAATTCGTTCATCTTTCTGACGTCTCTAAGCAGCGCTCTTTTAGCCAAAACGGCACTCTCGTCGAAAGTACCGCCAATACCAACTCCCACGAAAACCGGAGGGCAAGGTTTTCCCTTAGCTTCTCTGACAGCATCCACTACAAAGTCCTCTATTCTCATGGCATCTCCGGGTAAAAGCATCATCTGCTTTGAAACGTTTTCACTCCCAGCACCCTTTGGCATAACTGCAACCCTTATCTCGTCACCCTCCACCACCCTGCAGTGAACGACTGGAACGTTTATTCCCGTGTTGTTTCCCGAGTTCTCCCTCGTCAGCGGGTGAACGGCATTGGGTCTGAGAGGTACAAGCTCCGTAGCCTTTGCAACAGCCTCTTTTGACGCTTCGTATATGTCGAAGTTCAGTTCCGCCTCCCTACCCACTTCGAGAAATATGACGGGAATGCCCGTATCCTGACACATAGGCACTCTCTTTTCCCTTGCAATCTCGACGTTCCTAAGAATTGACTGAAGGATCAGCTTTGCTACACCGCTCTCCTTTTTCTCAGCACTTCTTATTGCATCCAGAACGTCCTCTTCAAGCTCTGTTTCAGCTTTCCTCAGCAGTTCCACGATTGTGTTAACGAATTCTTCTCTGGAGAGCATGTCTTCATCTCCGGAGTCGAATTAAGTTTTAAAGTTAAAAGAACAGAGACTTCAAGTCCCAGAATATCTTCGGATTCTTCTTTATCAGCACCTTCACAATTCCTGTAACGCTCAAGTCTTCCATTCTGTAGCCTTCAAGGCTCTTGGCTATGCTGTTCAGTGTTTCGTCCTTCATCTTCAGTATTTTCTTCTGCAAAACTTTATTTCTTTCAAGTGTTTTTCCAAAATCCTCTCTGCACAATTCATCGTACCTGCTCAGGAATTTTGCTGAGAAGTCGTCTCTTTTCACTGCCTCGGCAGCAACCTTTCCGGCTATTTTTCCACCTCTCATGGCGTTTATTATGCCTCCACCCGTTATCGGGTCAGCGTGTCTTGCCGCATCTCCCACGAGCAGGCACCTCTCCGCAGAAATCCTGTCTATTGGACTTACGGGCACGCCACCGGCAACAACCTCCACTATCTTTGACGTGCTGATGCCTTCGCTTTCCAGAAACTTGTCTAGGTAGTACTTTGCAGGCTTTTTTGCCATCGATGGCATGACACCTATACCAACGTTTGCTGAGCCGTTACCCTTTGGAAACAGCCAGATGTAACCTCCGGGAGACCTTGCATGTCCAATCCAGAAGTGGCAGTATTCCATATCGTACATGTCCTCCAAACCCGTTATCAGGTACTGCACGCAGCTCTCTATCTCGTTCAGCTTCAGCGTCGTGTCTATTCCCATCCACTTTCCAACCCTGCTCTCCACTCCATCTGCCCCTATGATCATCTTCACCGTAACTTCAAAAAACTCCCCGGCCCTCCTCAGCTTTACTCTGAGTCCGTCCTTCTCCTTCTCAACTCCAACCGCTGCCGTTTTTACGAGTACGTCAGCACCAGCCCTGGCAGCCTGCTTTGCCAGCCACCTGTCGAAAATCTTTCTCTCGAGTATGTATCCAACCTCATTTCCCGCCTGTTCGGCTGAGAGGGTTATCAGAGTGTTGTCAGGAGAATAGATTTTTGCCCCCTGAACTTCCTTGGCTATCCACTTCTTCTTCACCTCCACGAGGGAGCTCAGCTCGGACTTGCTTACGCCCTCAGCACACCTGACCGGAGCTCCTATTTCCTGTCTCTTCTCAACCATCAAAACCCTGAGTCCTTCCTCAGCGCAGCTTCTGGCTGCCGTGCTTCCTCCCGGTCCTGCACCAACCACAACGACATCGTAATCGTGCATTCGTATCACCCCTCAGAGCTCTCAACACTCAGAGCGTTCATCGGGCATACCTTAACGCAGAGCTTGCAGCAGTTGCATTTACTCTCGTCTATCACAAGAAAAGTTTCCACGAGCTCGTTGGCGTCGTTCTTACAAACTGAAACGCAGGCTCCGCAGTATGCACACCTGAACCTGTCAACGACGATTTTACAGTTAGAGGGCATAAAACAAAACCTACTCCGGGCTTTTAATTGTTTTTCTTTTTCCTTCCTTTCCCTTTTTCATTTCCTGCTCCGGTTTTTCCGTCCGGCTTTCCTGTTTCAGCATTCCATTTGCTGCGGTCATCTCAATAAAACTGGCCTCCTGAAACAGGTGGATTAGTGTAGATGCGAGAATATGTGTTTGAGGATGACGTGTTCGGGATAAAATTTAATAAACGGTTCGGGAGGGATTGAGCAATGGAGGAAATGGAACTTCAGGAGTGTTGCAAAACGGTATCCAGCGTGGCACAGCTGAAACTCGTTCCAAAGAAAGTCTTTTTCACATGCGGTGCTGGGTACCACGAAGACGAGCTGGTGAGCTTCGAACTCTCTCTGAGAGATGCGGGAATAGAGAGGTTCAACCTCGTTCCCGTCAGCAGCATATACCCGCCGGGATGCGAGCTGATAAGCAGAGAAGACGGGCTGAAGGAGCTTTTTCCCGGTCAGATAGTTTTCTGCGTCATGGCAAGGCATTCAAGCAATAAGACCGGGGAAAGAATTTTTGCGAGCATTGGAGTGGCAATTCCGTCAGATCCAGCAGTTCACGGATACCTGACGGAGTACCACGGGGTTTGCAATGGTAAGGATCCGGGAAAGCATGCGGAGGAGACCGCTGCGTACATGCTCAGAACGGCTTTCGGAGTTGAACCGGCTGAGACCAGAAGCATTACAGCGGAGGCTGACGTAAAGAAAGGGAAGTACACGACGGTTGTGGCAGCTGCCGTTTTTGTGCTTTAGTTTTTAATTACAGCAGATTACACAGTTCTGCCTTTCTCAACTTTAAGTATCCGGATTTTAAAGACTGTTTGCTGGCTGTTACAGCAGAATGTCATCAAAACCGGATACCGAAATCCTTTTCAATTTACCGCCTGAAAGCTAAGCAGCATGTCTGTAAATTCAATCAGAGCTTCAAAAAAAGGTCTCGAAGAGCTGAAAAAGTGGAAACACATAACAAAACTCGACCCGGACAGACCGAATCCAGAGGACGTCGTTAAGGCTGTTGCAGAGAGCGGGACAGATGCGGTTATGATTTCCGGAACGCAGAACGTGACGCTTGAGAAAGCAGTAAAGCTTTTCAGGCTAGTAAAGGATTACGGGCTGCCAACAATACTCGAACCCTCCTCTCCAGAAGCTGTTTTTTACGAGGCAGATTACCTTTTCGTTCCGTCAGTCCTGAACGCAAAGGATGGAGAATGGATAACGGGAAAGCACGCCAAGTGGATAGAAATGAACTTCGAGAACGAGGAATTTCTGTCGATGCTCGACGAGGTCGTTTTTGAAGGCTATATAGTTCTCAACCCGGATTCTGCCGTCGCAAAAGTGACGAAATCGATGTGCAACATCTCTCCAGACCTCGCTGCTGCTTACGCCGTTGCTGGAGAGAGGATCTTCGGAATGGATGCGATATACATAGAGTACAGCGGAACTTTTGGTTCTCCAGAAGTCGTTAAAAGGGTAAAGGAGAGACTCACGAGAGCCCCCCTTATATACGGTGGCGGAATAGACAGCAGGGACAGAGCGAAAACAATGCTGAGGTACGCAGACGTTATAGTCGTTGGAAACGTTCTCTACGAGGAAGGAGTGGAGAAGTTCCTCGAAACGGTGCCCGACTCATGAAACCAAAAGCTATCTGGGAGCTGTGCAGACTCGAACACGGATTTATGTACGCTTTTGGAGTTATATCCGGAATGGTCGTCGCATCCGGTCTAAACTTCTCGCTGAGAGATGCTGTTCTTGGCATGCTTGCCGCAATTTTTTTACAGGCCTCCGGCTTCGCTCTGAACGACTACGTTGATTACGAGGTTGACGTGGCAAACAGAAGGCTCGACAGACCCCTCGTCAGAGGCGAGCTATCGAGGAGGACGGCTTTAATCGTGAGCGTCGTATTCTTACCCTTTGGTTTGATTTCGGCGTACATGATAGGTTTTAACGCTTTCGTGTTTGCCCTCGTAGTTACAGTTCTCGGCTACCTGTACGACCTGAAGCTGAAGGAGTTTGGCTTTGCCGGTAACGTTTACATAGCGTTTTCAATGGCAGTTCCGTTTTTGTTCGGGAGCGTTGTGGCAAGAAACACTATTTCAGGTCCAGTAATGCTTTTAGCGCTGATAGCTTTTCTCTCGGGAATAGGGAGAGAGGTGATGAAAGGAATAGAGGACGTTGAGGGCGACGCTCTCAGAAACGTCAGGACTGTCGCGAGAGTTTTCGGAATTAAAACGGCCGTACGTTTTTCAGTTCTGATGTTCCTGACTGCGGTTGCCATGAGCTTCATTCCACCCATTGTTTACAGGAGGTTCATGAATCCGGCATACGCAGTACCTGTAGCTATAACAGATGCAATGCTCGTTCACACGTGTGTAAAACTCCTTAAAGCTGAGGACACGAGAAAAATTATCAGAAAGCTGAGAAAGGAGACACTCGTAGCGCTGTCTTTCGGTCTTCTCGGCTTTGTGTTTGGTGCCGTTTTTTAAACAAACTGAACTGAGTGGAGTGCATGTAACCCTTACTATGAACATCGTTTTGTTAAACTTCTTCAATCTTTTCTTAGAAACGAGTTTTTTAAAAATTCCTTATAAATTGTTGAAGTAGTTATTTCGATAGCAATTTCGGTACAAACGACCTCTAGTGGAA
Source organism: Archaeoglobaceae archaeon (assembly GCA_015520485.1). Taxonomy (GTDB): domain Archaea; phylum Halobacteriota; class Archaeoglobi; order Archaeoglobales; family Archaeoglobaceae; genus WAPX01. Next base: position 21,647 of record WAPX01000064.1, on the reverse strand, counting down.
AAAATTTTACAAAATTAAGACATCTCTATGGCACCAGCAGGACAAATCCTCCTGCAGACGCCACACGAAACGCAGAGAGACGGGTTTATCTCAGGTTTTCCATTTTCCACGTAGATGGCCGGGCAGGAGAATTCCTTAACGCACTTCATGCAGAGGTCGCAGTTCTCGTTTATCCTGTAGGGTTTCAGTTTCTTTCCTTTTCTCTTGGCTTCTCTTCTCCTGACTATGGCACACTTCTGTCTTGAAATCACGACGGCAACTCCGCTGTAAGCAATCGCTCTCTTTATCGAATCTTTCAGCTTTTCCACGCTGTAGGAGTTTACGACCTCTACGAACTCCACTCCAGCACCTCTCACGACGTCCTCTATGTCAATCGTTTTCCCCTCTCCACAACCAAATTCATCTGTTCCAGGATGGGGCTGATGCCCGGTCATTCCGGTGGTGGAGTTGTCCAGCACGACAACGGTTATGTCTCTTTTTGTGTGAACGGCGTTTATTAGCGGAGGGATTCCCGCGTGAAAGAACGTTGAGTCACCTATCGTCGCCACGACCTTGTTCTTCAAAACGTAGCTGAGACCGCACCCGATTCCAATGCTCGCCCCCATGCACACGCATGTATCCACCGCTGAGTACGGCCTGTTTATTCCGAGGGTGTAGCAGCCTATGTCTCCGGTAAACGCACAGTCTTCGATAACCCCCTCTTCCTTTAACTCTTCAACAGCCCTTCTGAGAGCGTAAAACGTGGCGGAGTGCGGGCATCCGGGGCAGAACACTGGAGGTCTCGGTGGAGCCATTCTGGAAAGCTCTTCGCCTCTTTTCTCCACCAAATCGTAATCGATACTTGTCTCAACACCGCAGAGTTTGGCTATCCCTTTTTCAACCACGCTGACGGAGTACTCGTAACTTGAGGGCAGAACGTCCTTTCCGTGTACCTCAACTCCGAGTTTCTCCTTCTGAGCGATTGCTCTAACCTGCAATTCCAGTACTGGATCAACCTCCTCAACAACCAGTGCCTTTTCCACGTTCGTTAGGAAGTCAGCCACGAGTTTTTCCGGAAGTGGATTTGGAGAGGAGATTTTCAGAATAGAGGCGTCCAGCCCCAGCCTGTTTACGGCCTCTTTCACGTAACAGTAGCTCAATCCACACGCAACAACACCGAGCTTTCCATCTCCACTTTCCACCCGGTTTCCGTTCCATTTTGCTAAAAATTCTTCCACTCTTTTGAGTTTCTCCAGAAGCTCCATTTTCAGTTTTCTCGCATGGGCTGGAAGAACAACGTACTTTTTGGGATTCCTGTAATCTTTCCAGCTCACTTTCTCAGGCTCTCTCTCGGGAAGCGGCGACAGGTCAACTATTCCGCTCATGTGGCTCAATCTCGTATACGTTCTCAGCAGTACTGGAATTTCGTACTCTGAGGACAAATCAAAACAGAACTTCGTAAATTCTTTTGCCTCCTGAACGCTCGATGGCTCAATAACCGGCAGTTTCATGGACAGCCCGTACCACCTGTTGTCCTGCTCGTTCTGACTGCTGTGCATGCTCGGATCGTCAGCCGTCACGACAACCATCGCTCCTGAAACACCGGTGTATGCGAGGCTGAAGAGCGTATCGCTCGCCACGTTAATTCCCACGTGTTTCATCGCCGCCATGCTCCTCTTGCCGGCAAAAGCTGCTGCAGCAGCCACTTCTACTGCCACTTTCTCGTTTGCAGAGTACTCCATGACAAAATTTCCGAGCTTTTTGCATGCAAACTTCAGCGTATCACCTATTTCGGATGACGGCGTTCCGGGATAGCATGAAAACAGGTCGATGTTAGCTTCAAGAGCTCCCCTCGCTATTGCCTCGTTACCCAGAAGAAACGCTTTTCCCGAAGTTTTGAGGACGTCTTTCAGCATGCTATCCCCCGGAACGTGTCGTTAAAAACAGTTTCGCGTTTTTTCTGGTTACTTGGTATCACACATCACTGTTATGCAGTTTGCACAGCACTTCACAGGAATGCTCCAGATAGCTTGCAAGCCTGTAAGCCTCATCCAGATTTTCTCCAGCGGCATAAATGCCGTGACCTCTGACAACAGTTATTCTGTTATTCGTTAGCTCTTTGCTAACAATTTCAGCCATTTTTCTGGAAGTATACCTGCAGTTGACGACTTTCACCTCTCCGAGAAAGTACCTGCCTTCTAAGTCGAGGGGGATTATGCTGCTCTTTTTAAACGAGAGGACGACGTTGTAAACACCGTGACAGTGCAGAACAGCTTTAAGGTCGCTCTTTCTGTACACTTCTCTGTGAATCAGCTGGTCACTTGAAGCCATAGTGTTTAAGTTATCGCTCAGCACATCCATTCTGACAAAGGACGTTTCGTCGAGCTCGTCTAACATAACTCCTGTTTTCGTGATGTAGAAGTGATTGCCAAATCTGAAACTCATGTTTCCACTTGCCCCGTCTATGAGCCTTTGCAGGAGCAGTTTTTTCCCGATTTTGTTTGCTCTCTCAATCTGTCTTTTTAAGAATTCCATGGCACCACCACACGTCTCATGTTTTTGTTTTTTGTTGTTATTGAGTGCCAGACTGTTTGCCCGAACTATCTAACGATCTAAGCAACATAACTCATCAGCTTACATTCACCCTAAACGTTATATACGATGTGTATGTCATTATAATTATGAACATGAGTCAGGTTTTACCTGATGTCCAGCTAAAAAAAGGCTCAAACATTATGGTGTACGGTCCAGCTTTTACAGGGAAATCCATGTTCGTCAGATCAATTTTCAGGGAGTTCATAAGAAAGGGTTACGGTGGAATATACGTTTTGACGAGAGATTCTGCAGAAACGCTTATGGAATGGCTGGATATTGACTACAGTAACAAGTACGTTAAGATTATAGACTGTGTAACGAAATCGATGGTTGGAAATGTTAAGGATTCTGACTCTATAAAGTACGAAACAGTAATGGACTTAACCGGAATCTCTGCAAAAATAAGCAAGTTTTTCGAGGACTTCTGGAGGAGCGGTGTAAGGGATATCGTTGTAATCTTCGACTCCCTTTCCACCCTGCTGATGTACATGAACCTTCAAACAGTTTTCAGATTTTTACACATATTAACCGGTAGAGTGAAGGTAGCCGGCTCTGTTGCATTTTACATAGTTGAAGACGGGATGCACGATGAGAGAACGATAGCAACTCTAAAGCAACTGTTTAACGGCGTAATCGAGTTTAAAGAAGAGAACGGAAAAAAGTACATTCGCTTTGTCAGCTCTTTCACTCAAACGGAGTGGAGGGAAATTGTTGTTGAAGAAAATAGAGTAGTGGTGGTCGTATGAAGGTGATTACGGGCATTCCTGTGCTTGATGATGTTATTGAAGAAATTCCAGAGGGCAAAATTCTGACATACTGGATAGATCCAGAGGTTGAGGGAAACGTTTTTGCAATGCAAACACTGTTTACGAACCTCGAGAGGGGTTGTAAATGTGCTTACACAACCATTGCCTATTCTCCGGAAGTCGCGATTGGAGAATTCAACGAGTTTGGGTGGGATGTTGAAAACTACGAAAACTTCAGCATTGTTGACCTGTATTCAGGATACGTAGGGTTGCCTTCAAATTGCCAGTACAACGCCAGCCCAACTGATATTGAAGAAGTAAACGAAGTTATGAAAAAAGTCATAGAAAACTTCGATGTCGTCGTAATTCCCGTCTCCTCAGTAATAGACGTTTGTGGAGAAGATAGTATAGAGTGTATCGGTGAGTGGTATGATTTTGCAAGGGAAAAAGAGTCGAGATTGATCTGTACATTTGTATCATGGCCGTATCCTGAAGAAATAGAGAAGTTCGTGAAAAACAACTCAAATGCTGTAATCAGAGTTGGCGGTGTACACCACCGTGTTATTCTCGGCTACTACTACGGCGTTGTTAAGGTGGACTGGAAGAACATAAAGAGTAAAGCTATTCTCTTCAAACTCGTTAAACCGGGTGGTGTCAGGGCGTACATACCGAAAATACTCGTTACCGGACCTTACAATGCTGGAAAAAGCACTTTTGTGCATGCAGTTTCGATGAGGGCGATATCTGTTGACAGACTCGGTACAACAGTAGCCCTTGACCACGGGCACTTGGAGTATAAAGGCTTCTCTATAGACCTTTTTGGCACTCCGGGGCAGGAGAGATTCGATCCAATCCTGAAAATGCTCGGCAGAGAAGCTCTTGGAGTTATACTGGTCGTCGATTCAACAAAACCGGAAACTTTTCCAAGGGCAAAGCAGATGCTTGAAGCTGTGGCACATTTCGGATTGCCATACGTTGTTGCAGCAAACAAACAGGATTTACCCGATGCTTTACCTCCAGAGGAGATAAGAAAAAAGATGTTTTTGCCTGAAGATGTTCCGATTATACCCGTTTCTGCGAAAGAAGGGGACGGAGTCTATAAAGTTATTGATGCTCTGCTCGAATTGTTAACTGGTAGTTGGTGGGTGAAAGAAAATGAGCCTGAGGTCTCAACTTGAAGATATTTTGAAAGAGATGAAGTCAACAGGAGATGTAGAAGCTTCTGCAATAGTTTCGAGAGATGGTTTGCTGATAGCTGCGGACATATCTTCAAGCGTGAATGCAGATGCTTTTGCCGCTATGAGTGCCACAATGCTCGGTGCGGCAGAAACGGCAATGTCCGAACTTGGAAAAGGTACGCCGGACAGGGTTGTGGTTGAAAGTCCAAGTGGCAAAATAGTTGCCATGGGTGCGGGAGAAAAAGCCTTGCTTGTTGTTATGACAACTCCCAAAGCAAACTTAGGCTTAATTTTACTGCAACTTGGAAAAGCGAGTAAAAAAATTGAGGAGTTGCTGGGGTGATTTTATGTTTGATATACTGGTCAGTAAGGATTTAAGCGAAATGAGTGAGGAGGAGCTTGATAGTAGTTTTATCGTGCATGAAGATGGAGTTAAGAATTTTCTTGGTAGAATACCTCTCGGCTGCATATACGCAACTTTTCTTGCCGGACTTTACATAGAAATGGAGAAAATAGTGGGAAGAGCAGCTAAGGGGCTGATACTCAACGCTTCGAAAAACAGGGGCAAAATTGCCGGAAATGCTATAAGAAGAAGGTACGAAAAGAAGTTTGGAAAAATGGACGAGGAAAAAGCCAGGATGATTGCAAAGAACATGATTACTATATGGGGTAAATGCTTTGGCTGGGGAAAAATAAAGTGCGAGTGTGGCGATAGCTTCAGAGTAATCGTAAAGGACTCTCTTGAGGCTATTGGGTTTATCAAACTCAAAGAGAAGCCATCTCATCCGGTTTGCTGGATGTTACTGGGTTATACATGGGGTTTACTTGAAGGATTGTTTGCAAAGAAGTTCAGGGGAGAGGAGATCAAATGTCAGGCCACTGGAGATGATGCGTGCGAATTCGTTTTTCAAACTGTCGAATGATTAACAACAAAGTATTTCTATTTCTTCTTTCAACCCTCTGGCAATGAGACTTCCTCTTTACATCGAGTTCGAAGGGAAAAACGTCCTTGTGATTGGTGGCGGAGGAGTTGGCACATCGAGAGCGAAAAAGTTTCTCGGTGCAGGAGCAAACGTGAGGGTGCTCAGCCTTGATTTCAGCGAGGAGCTCAAAGAGCTCGCAAAAAAAGGAAAGATCGAACTCGTTAAGGGTAACGCTTTTGATGATGAACTGCTTGAAGAGAACATTTCGTGGGCGAATCTCGTTACCGTTGCTATACCCCCTCTTGAACTCAACGATAAGGTCGTGAAAATCTCTAAGAAGTACAGGACGCTCGTTAATTTGGCCAACGATGCAGAAAAAACAGAGGTAGTCGTGCCGTTTGAGGGTGAAGTTGACGGAATAAGGTTTGCAGTTACAACAGAAGGTAAGAGCGGAGTCGTTGCCAGAAAGGTTAGAGACTCAATAAGAAAGATGATAGAAGAAGATGAAGAACTGATTTACCTTCTTGAGGCGATGTACCACCTGAAAAAGTATATGAAGGAGAAAGGAGTTCCCGTTCAGCTCAGAATGAAGCTTTACTTTGTAATATCAGCTGATCCCAAATTCAGAGAGCTTGTCAAAAAAGAGGACGTGGAAGGAGCAAAGAAGCTCGTAGAAAAGCTTGTTGAGGATTACGTCTCCGGAAGGAGGAAGATAGATGAAAGTCTCATCAGGATCAACTTCTGAATTTGATGAACAGACTGTAGAGCTGCTGATGAACTTACAGTACGACCTGCCCCTAACGACAACGCCACTTTCCGATCTCGCAGAAAAAACAGGGCTTAATGAGGAGTTCGCCCTTCGAAAGTTAAGAGAGCTGCACAAAAAAGGTGTGGTAAAGAGGTACGGGGCAAATCTGAACTACAGGGCTTTCTCCAGACAGCAGAGAGCGGCACTCGTTGCAGCAAAGGTTGATGAGAGCAGAATTGAAGAGGTAGCAAGAATCATAAACTCGTACAGGCCGAAGCACAACTACTGGAGAGACTACGAGTACAACATCTGGTTCACGATTAAAGCTGAGAACTTTGAAGCTGTGGAAAAACTCGCCTCTGAAATAATGGAGAAATGCAATGTGCAGGATTACATAGTGCTTCCGACGAAAAGGGTTTACAAGATGGACGTTAAGTACGACCTAACAAAGGGAATATCGTGGAGCGAAAGCTCGAATGCGAAGTTTGACGTACCGAAGGTGGAGGAACTCGGAATAGATGAGAATCTTCTCTTCAAGCTCGAAAAACTCGAATTTGAGAAGAGGCCATTTCTCGGGTTAGCGAAGTACGGTTACCGGGAGGAGGAAATAGTGAGTCTGATTTCCGAACTGATAGAAAAAGGTGTTGTGAGGGATTTCAGCGGGGTTTTGAAGGAGAGAAAGATTGGCTTTAAAGAGAACGGTATGCATCTGATTAAAACGGATAAACCCGAAAAACTCGCAAAAAAGCTCGCAAAAATACCGGAGATAACACACCTCGTTGAGAGAAAAACTCCTGAGTCATGGCGCTATCCCATCTACTTCATGGTTCATGCAGTCGAGAAAAAGCTCATAGAGAGAGTAAAAAACGAGGTCGAAAAACTTCCAGATGTAGAGGAAATAATGGTTCTGTACAGCGTGAAGGATTTAATGAGTTAATAAATTTAATGATTATAGATAGCTTTAAATTTTTATCTACCTTTATCTACCTCGTTTCCATTTAGAAAGCTATAAATACTTCTCATTATAATTATTTAGCTAAAAAATTTGGAGGTGCAATCGTGATCAAGAGGTTGTTATTCCCTGTAGATTTTTCGATGGTTAGCGAACACGCAATGGGGAACTGCATTCCCAAGTTCTTCAGTACCGGCGTGGCGGAGGAACTCGTGTTGATCCATGTAATAGATACTACTGCTCTTCCGGACATAATGGACGAGTACAGAAAAGAGATTAGAGAGAAACTCGAAAACGTTGCTAGGGAATTCAGGGAGATGGGTATAAACGTTGTGGACTGTGTTGTGAGGATTGGAACGCCTTCAATAGAAATAGCCCGTGTGGCAGACGAGAAAAACGTTGACATAATTTACATGCCGGCAAAGGGTGAGAACTTGCTCAGGCACATGGTCATAGGTACAACTGCCTCCAACGTTGCAAGGGTTGCGAGGAAGCCAGTACTGCTTGTCAAGTACGAGTGGGACAAGGCGAAAAGAAGCGTCAAGTGTTACTGGGATGCGAGAAGAGTTTTTGAGAGACCTCTGATTGCTCTCGGTCTTGGTACGTGCTCCGGGCACGTAGTTGATACTGTAAAAGCTCTTTTCGAAGATTACGTAAAGAGTGCCACTCTGTTCCACGTAGTGGATTATGGAAAGCACAGTGAGATTGAGGAGAACGTTGAAAAGGCGATGGAACAGCTCAAATGTTACTCAAAGCAGTTTAAGTTCGAGTGCGATGTAGAAGTCGTTGCGGGAATAGCGTCAGATGAAATAATAAGAGAGGCCGTTGTGAGAGGTTCCACTCTGATAGTTCTTGGAAAAAAGAGCAGAAGCAGGATAAAAGAACTCCTCATGGGGAGTACAGCGGAAGCTGTTATTAGAAATTCAGTTTTGCCAGTACTGCTGGTACCCTGCACTCACTGATTTTTTATTTTTTAAACTTTCTATTATTGTTTTGTCATTTCATCCTGCACTCTCTCCCTCTCCATCAGTTTAGCTACCTGTATGCTTATCTCGTACATGATGACGACCACTGCAAGCACGATAAGCTGGCTGAATCCCGTAAAATCGAGGGTTACGTTGGTTGCGAGTAAAAACACGGCTAAATATACGATTAACCTCTTCTCCTTTAACCACTTCGCATTTACGAGCCCGAGTCTCGCAGCTATCGCAGATAGAACTGGAATCTGAAATGCCAGCCCGAAGGCTAACACAACCTTAAAGGTGCTATAGAGTGTCCTTTTAACTGATAGAAAAGGCATCGCTCCAAGGTATCCTCTAACAAAAATACCGTACAGTCTGGGCAAAACGACAAAGAGGGCTAAAGCTGCTCCCGTTAAAAACAGAACGTACGAAAACGGAATAAAAATTTTCAGAAATCTCCTCTCGTGATCGTAAAGTCCGGGTTTGGCAAACAGATACAGCTCGTAGGCAATGTAAGGATACAGAACTGCGAATGCAACAACCAGAGATACCGCTAACCTTGCCATAATCCACTCCGTCGGGGAAAAAGCAACCATTGCTATCCTGCTGTGAAACAGGTAATTCCATAGCGCGTATATTATTTTATCTGAAAAATTAAAAACTGCAATAAGTCCGGCAACGAGAGCAAAAACAATTCTCATCAGCCTCTTTCTGAGTTCGGCTATGTGTTCTGTTATTTCCATATCCACATCTTCTGGAGGTCCAAATTTCTCCTGTTCCCTTTCATCGCTTAAACTCACGAGCGAAATTAAGCTTTCAGGAGACTTAATTCTTTTCCAGCTTTTCGACTCAATCGGATAAAATCAGGTAAAATTTAAGTAACCCCCTCTCGCCAACCAGCTTCATGAAACTTTTACTCGTTCACGCTGATTACATGGAGTACGAGGCTAAAAAAGCAACAAAAATCGCTGAAGACGTGGATGAGGGAAGAAAATCGATGAGGGTTGAAGAACCGCTCGTCGCCTTTGTTGCAGTTGAAAAAGGAGACGACGAGAAAGTGGCTGAAAAGGCTGTCAGCGAAATCAGAGCGGTTGCGAAAAAGGTGGGAGCTGAAAGAGTTGTTCTCTATCCCTACGCACACCTTTCTTCGAATTTATCCTCACCGGAGCTTGCGATCAGGCTTTTGAAAATGATGGAGGAAAAGCTTTCAGACCTTGAAGTTTACAGAGCGCCTTTCGGATGGTACAAGGCTTTTAAGATTTCCTGCAAGGGTCATCCTCTGAGCGAACTTTCGAGAGAGCTCAGAAGCCAGCAGGTGGAAGAACTGGACGAAAAGGAGTTAACTCAGGCGTTGAGAGATGAAGAGAAAGCTAAGAGCTACTGGTACATTTTACACGACGGAAAACTCGTTAGCGTGGAAGAATTCGATTTTTCGAACTATCCAAAGCTAAAAAAGTTTGCGGATTACGAGATTTCCAAGAGGAGGGCTGTTGACAGAGTTCCGCCACACGTGGAGCTGATGAAGAGATTGCAGATAGCAGATTACGAGGAGGCGAGTGACAGCGGGCACATGCGCTACTACCCCAAGGGAAGGCTGGTAAAATCTCTGCTTGAGGAGTTCGTTACCAGAAAGTGCGTAGAGTACGGGGCAATGGAAGTTGAAACACCAATAATGTACAGCAGAGACCACCCAACGCTGAGGAGGTACCTTGAGAGGTTTCCGGCGAGGCAGTACATCATTAAGGGAGACAAAAGAGAGTTTTTCCTCAGATTTGCCGCCTGTTTTGGGCAGTTTCTCATGTGCAGCGACGCTGTTATAACATACAGGAACCTGCCCCTCAAAATATACGAGCTGACGAGGTACTCCTTCAGGAAGGAGCAGAGAGGAGAACTGGTAGGGCTGAGAAGGTTGAGAGCTTTCACGATGCCAGACATGCACACGATAGTAAAGGACATGGAACAGGCAAAAAAAGAGTTCATGAACCAGTACAGGCTCAGCGTTGAGACTCTGAGAGCTATAGGGCTAACTCCGGAGGATTACGAAGTAGCGATAAGAGTTACCAAGGACTTCTACGAAGAAAATAAAGAATTCTTGAAAGAGATATCGGAGATACTGAAAAAGCCGATTCTGATAGAGATGTGGGACAGGAGGTTCTTTTACTTCGTGTTAAAGTTCGAGTTCAACTTCGTGGATGCTCTGGACAAGGCTTCTGCGCTGTCAACAGTCCAGATAGATGTAGAGAACGCCGAAAGGTACGACATAAGCTACGTGGGGAAAGACGGGGAGAAGAAGAGGCCTTACATACTGCACTGTTCAGCAAGCGGTGCTATAGAGAGGTGTATCTATGCACTGCTTGAAAAGGCCTACATGAATGCTGAAAGGGGAAAACCGCCGATGCTTCCGGTATGGTTATCACCGGTTCAGGTAAGGGTTATACCGATCTCCGAAAACTTTCTGGACACGGCACTTGAAGTTGCGGAAAAACTGAACAAACGTTTAATTAGAGCGGACGTTGACGACAGAGACGAAACTCTGAACAAAAAGGTAAGAGATGCCTCAACGGAGTGGATACCTTACGTGGCGGTGATAGGTAAGAAAGAAGTCGAGGAGGGTAAGCTAACCGTCACAATCAGAGCTGAATCAGAGCTCGAAAAGCAGAAGAGAGTAAAAATGAGCGTTGAGGAGCTGATTGACAGGATAAAGAAGGAGTGTGAGGGTATGCCGTTCAAACCGTTACCTCTGCCCGTCAAACTGTCTGAGAGGCCATCTTTCAGGTGAGAAGGTGAGAACATGGATGAAGACATGCTGAAAGCCTTCGTCCCGTTTTTGCTGGGGTGTATAGCTGGAGTTGTTTCCTACATAATAACGATTGGGAACGTGAAGAGAGATCCTCTCGGAATAATCGTGCTTGTCGTGTTCATTTACCTGAACAAGTTCATACTGCCCAGACTCGGCGTGAAAAACGTAGAGGCAAAAGACTGGCTGACGATTTCTGCAGTGGCACTCGGTGGGTGGTACATGGTGTGGACGTTTCTGATGAACGTGTGATAGAGTTCAGTGCTGCGGCTGTGATTTTTATTTTCAGTTTTAAATTCATCTATACTCACCAACTCTCGTTTACTTTCAGGCTCCGTCAGGTCTAAATTTTAACGTTACCCAGCGCAACGTCAATGCACTCTTCGAGTGTGCCGAAAAACGCTTCGACTTTCCTCAACTTCGGTAGGTACGTTAATGCCTTTCCCGAATCGACCATGACTTTTCCAAACCGTTCGGTTGCAGGAGAAACCACCATGCACGTGTCGCAGAATACCTTTCCTCCGAATTTTTCTATTTTTTCCTTAGCCCTCATCGCATTTTCGTCTTTCAGCACCCTCCGGCATGTGAAAATCCAGACCGGAATTTTAAACCTGTCTCTCGTTAACTCAGCGATTTTCAGAATTTCTTCAGTATACGCATGGGGACAGCCAATCGCTATCAGGTCCGGCATCTCCACCGGAGCGTTTTCCTCTTTCATTTCTTTTAACTCCTCTGCACGCACCTCAACTTTATCTTCTGGCTTTTCGTAAGCGTTCCATTCCGGAGTCTGATTTTCTACGTGGAACATGGCTTTTCCACCAGTTGCAGCCATCGCCGCCCCCATTGCTCTCATTTCATCCTCTCTCAACTTTCTGTCGCACACGATGTACGGTACCCTGCACTCCAGCTTTCCAATTTCGCATCCGGCGAGAGGTGCACACCCCTCCGGGATTTTCAGCTTTACAGCCAGATCAGCAACTCTATTGCTGTTTAAATGCATGCCGTATTCAGGAGTTAGTCCTGTAACTGCAGAGGCAATTGCGGTTATTCCGCTTTCCCTGTTCGTTCTCGCACCCAGAATGGAGTTTGCGTACACGACTGCATTGCTTTCAGCCCAGGCCAGCGATTCACAGCGTTTAATTCTCTCGAAGTAGTACGGAATGCAGCTCATTTCAAGTCTGGCACCCATTCTCTCCAGAGCTTTCAGAATTCTAAGCTGTTTTCGATAGAAATCCTCGCTTATGCCCATTTCCCTCCACCTCTGCAGATCCATTCCTGCCGGATTGACGGTCGCCTTAACTCTGAATCTCGCAGTTTTGCTCAGCTCCTCCAGCCACTCCAGACCTGCATTTCCAATATTCTGGTAGGATATTCCGGAAATGTGGACAGACTTGACTTCTATCATTCTCCCAGCGTCAAAGGTCTTACCTATGGAAATCAGTAGCTTCATGCAGACGTCGCATCCCGGTTTATCCAGAAGCTCTTCCTGCTCCTTGGTCAGGTACAATTCAAACCCCTCCAAAGGCAACAACGACGATTCCAGTTACACTACCCTTTCGAAGTCCTCTTTCCTGCTGATGTCCTTTGTTGCGTCTAAGCCAACCTTGGTCGTTATGCCGTTTTCAGACGACGGGTCAAGTGAGCTTCCTCTCGCTCCCCTTACGATTACGAGGTCTTTATCTCCCTGAAATCTCGTTGCAATTGCGTATTCAACGTCAGCGGGGTTGAAAATGTCTATATCCTCGTCCACGACGACGACGTGTTTCAGGCTGTGGTGAGCGGTAAAAGCTGCCAGAATTGCGTTTTTACCATCGCCCTCGCTGTGCTTTTCTATCTGCACGAAAGCGTGGAAGTAGCACATCCCCCCCTCACTCATAACCACGTTTTTAACCCTGCAGACTTTCGATACGCTCCGGTATATCAGGGGTTCGTAGGGAATTCCCATCAGAACGCTGTGCTCAGAACTGGCGGGAGTTATGGAGTAGTACAGCGGATCGTCTTTGCTCCAGATCTCGTCTATTTCCACGACGGGCTGCTCTCTAACGATATCGTATGTTCCCGTTAAATCTACAAAAGGCCCCTCCTTCGAAAGCTTCGCAGTAATTCTGCCGAAGAGTACGATTTCCGCTGGCGGTACCAACAGCTTTTCATCGTACTCTGCTCTGTAAACTCTGAAGTCTTCAAGCAGAGACTTCGCGTACCTGAATTCCATACCCTCCGGAACTCGAGTTGCAGAGGCAAAGAGAACGAGAGGATGTACGCCAATGGCTATCGCAATTTTCAGCTCTTTCCCCTCTTTTATAGCCCGTTTCCACAGCAAATACGTGTGTCTTGGTTTTACGAGTCTGACCACGAGTCTCTCACCGTCGAGAAGCATCATTCTGTGGATGCAGGCGTTACAGCTACCGTTAAATGACGCTACAACGACTCCAGCAGTTATGTACTTGCCTCCATCTTTTGGATAGTACTTCAAAACTGGCAGGTCTTCAAGAGTAATATTTCTCTTTTTCAACTTCAGATCTTCAAAATCGAACACTTCCGGATCTTTATCCATCTTTAGTGATGCGAGATAAGGAGTTAAGTTCTCTCTGCTGACGTTTAGGTACCTGCAAAGTCTATCTCTCGTGGAAATAAAGTTTTTTGCAACCTTTTTTCCTTCAACGTTCAGAATTAGAGGTGTTTTCCCGTAACCGTTCTCTTTTACGAATCGAGTGACCTCGTCATGTTTCAGCTCTCTATCGATTACAACCACGTCTTCAGGTATCGCTTCACTCAGCATGAACCTGACATTTCGTTATACTTATTTCTTGGTTCTGGTTTCTGCCGCTCACAGGCAGAATGAACGTTATTATCTCATAATCAATTCAACTATTGCCGAGAACAGAACTTTCGTGTAACACAGTTCAATCACTTGAGCACTCAGACCGTCAGGCAAACGGTCACTTGTAGTACACTACTTTTCTGCCAACTCTCCTTTTTTTCAGAAATCCCAGCCTCACGAGAGAGCTGAGGTAGTGGCTCTCTATTGGCCTGCTTCTACCTGTTATTTTGGAAACGTCTTCTGCAGTGCCTTCTCCTATCTTCATCATCGCCATTGCGGTCATTCTGAGGTTGTCCGGCAACTCCAGCAACTCAAAAGGATCAGAAATCTCTTTTATTTTATTATTCCTGTGAAGGTTGCTTTCGATATTTTCAAGCTTCTTCTCAATTCTGATAAGCGTTTCTCTTATGTCCTTCAGTATTTCGACCTCATCCTCTTCCATCGATTTTATTATTGCCGCTCTACATAAATACTTTATCAGATATTCGAACGCATTAATCACAACATCTTGCAGCGCAGTCCGGTAACAGTCCGGTGAAAGCGTATCACTGTATGACACCGTTAACTTAAAATACTCTGAACACTACGGGCTGAAAGTTTCATAAATTAACCGTAGGAGGCGCAAGCCGTGCACTACGGAGGGGTATTATGCTCGTGGAGAAAGAAAAGCTTGTAGATTCAATAGAGAAAGCGATCAAAGAAGCGAAACCGAGAAAATTCGTAGAAACAGTGGAAATGGCAGTAAACCTCAGAAATGTTGACATGAAAAAACCCGAAAACAGACTTGATGCCGTTGTTACTCTACCTCACGGACTGGGAAAACCGAGAAAAATTGCTGTTTTTGCAAAGGGTGATACAGCTTTGAAAGCGAAGGAATCTGGAGCCCTCGTCATACCTCCAGAGGACATAGATGAGCTCGCGAAAAACAAGAGAAAGGCAAAGAAGATAGCAAAGGAATACGACTTCTTTGTCGCAGAGGCTCCTTTAATGCCTGAGATCGGTAAAAAACTCGGTCCCATACTCGGTCCGAGGGGTAAAATGCCACTCCCGATACCACCTGCCTCGGATCCCACACCGCACATTGAAAGACTTAAAAACTCCATTAAAATAAGGACAAGAGACAAGCTTACATTTCATGCACCGATCGGTAACAGGGAAATGGAAACGGAAAAAATAGCAGATAATGCACTGGAAGTGCTTAAAGTGGTTGAGGACAAATACGAAGGTCAGCAGAACATCAAGTCGCTGTACGTTAAAACCACAATGGGTCCTGCAATCAGAGTTATATGAGGTGAAGATTCATGGCTGCAGTAAGGGGTAGTCCTAAGCCCTGGAAGGTTCAGGCTGTTGAGGAGATTAAAAAAATCTTTACGACCCATCCAGTGTTTGCTTTAGTCAGCTTCAGAGGAGTCCCTTCAGGTCAGATGCAGAAGATAAGAAGGGAATTCAGAGATTTTGCCACTCTGAAAGTTACAAAGAACACGCTGATAGAGAAGGCGGTAAAATCGCTTGGTGGCGATTACGAGAAAATTCTCGAATTTCTCGGTGATCAGGTGGCAATAGTGGCCACAGAGCTCAATCCGTTCAAGCTCTACAAAAAGCTCGAGGAAACCAAAGTACCTTCACCGCTAAAGCCCGGCCAGGTTTCGCCGGTTGATGTTGTTGTGGAGAAGGGCCCGACTTCCTTTCCGCCCGGCCCCGTTATCGGTGACCTGCAGGCTGGGGGGATTCCCGCTGCAATTGAAAAGGGCAAGATAGTGATAAAGGAGACTGTAACAGTTGTAAAGGCTGGAGAAGTCGTTAGACCGGAAGTTGCGAGAGCTCTGGAAATGCTTGAAATCAAGCCGGTTAAGGTCGGTTTAGACGTGAGAATGGTTTACGAAAACGGACTGATCTTCACACCAGACATGCTTGCCATAGATACAGAGAAAATTACTGAAGACTTTGCAAACGCTTACAGGAATGCAATTAACCTCGCAGTTAATGCCGCTTACGTTACGCCGGAGACTGCAGAAATACTGATAGCAAAAGCCGTAATGGACGCCAGAAACCTGGCAATCAACGCAGTAATATTCGAGAGAGACGTTATCGAAGACCTTCTTTTGAGAGCACACAGCGAAATGCTTGCTCTTGCCTCTCACCTGAGTGAAGACGCAATAGACGACGAATTGAAATCTATGCTGAGCCAGAGCGTTTCCGCAGAGGAAAAGGTAGAAGAGAAAGAAGGCGAGGAAAAAGAAAAAGAGGAAGAGAAGGAAGAAGAGGAAGAAGAAAAGGAAGAAGAGGCAATAGAGGGGCTTGGAGCACTTTTCGGATGAGTTCGCTGTCATTAATTTATTATGCACCGGTATTGTTGGAAATGAAAAATTAAGAAATAAAGGTGGAAAAGGGAAAATGGTTAGAGGAGGTTGAATGAAATGGAGTACGTGTATGCTGCACTCCTGCTGCATGCTGCTGGTAAGGAGATAAACGAGGAGAACGTAAAAGCAGTTCTTGAGGCTGCTGGGGTTGAGGTGAACGAAGCGAGAGTAAAAGCTCTCGTAGCCGCTCTGGAAGACGTGAACATAGACGAAGCAATCTCCAAAGCTGCCATCGTGCCTTCGGCTCCCGTAGCAGCTGCAGCAGCACCAGCTGCGGCACCTTCTGAGGCTGCTGAGGAAAAAGAGGAAGAGAAGGAAGAAGAGGAAGAAGAAAAGGAAGAAGAGGCAATAGAGGGGCTTGGAGCACTTTTCGGATAAATACACTTTCCGTCTTTTGTTTAAATTTTTTATTGTTTTTTAGTTATTATAGTAGAGAAGTTATTGATAGATTATCAAACTTTAAAAAATTTAAAAAAATTTAAGTAATCTAAGTAAACTCTGCAAGGTATGGGGAAGAGGCCAACTGGAGTGACGGTTTTAGCGATTTTGGATATTGTGGGCGGTGCACTATCGCTTCTTTTAGGGGCTGGTGTTTACAGTTCTTGGTCCAACAGTACTACTACCACTTCTGCTAAAAACGCATGCAAGACTGCCACCCGCTTTCGTAGCAGCTATTGGGGATACTGGGCTTAATATTTATAGTGCCGGGTGTTATATCGATTGCAATCGGATGGGGCCTGCTCAAGGGCAAGGGCTGGAGCTGGTGGCTTACGGTTATATTTGCCGTGCTTGGTGTAATTGCAGCCATAAGCAATGTTGTAATGAGGAATGTAGGAGGGATCATATGGATAGTAATAGATGGAATCATAGTCTACTACATGACCAGACCACATGTTAAGGATTATTTCTTGATGCATTAATTTCTAACTTTTTAGCTTTAAATATTTGAAATATTTAATTTTAGTTTTAATTGGCATTTCTGCAATTTTAGTTCATTGCTTAGCCGAAAACTTAATCTCAAACTCCCCTATGGACTTCATCAGCCTGTTCCTCAGTTCCTCTACCTCTTTCTCCATTTTCCTCGCAACCTGCTTTGGATTTACAGCCCTGTAAACGTAGTAATATCCACCGCCATCCACGCACCTCTTCTCTCTTAGTACAAGACCGCACATTATTAATTTTTGAAGAGATTTGTAAACAGCATTTTCACTTCTGTTCAGAAATCTCGCAAGCTCCTGATTTTTTAGCGTTTTACCTACCAGCGTTTTATACACTGCCACATCAAACTCGTTCAGACCAAAAAAACATTCCAGAACGTTGTCGCATTTTAATGCTGCAATAACTTCTCTAAGAGATTTCATGCTCTAAGAGCTCTTTCTATTTCAGCTCTTACTGTCGACTCTGGCAAAGCACCAATAAAGGCGTTGACAACCTTTTTATTCTTGAACATCAGGACTGCGGGAATGCTTGATATTCCAAAGTAATTCGCCAGCTCAGGATTTAGATCAACGTTAACCTTGTAAAACTTTACCTTACCTTTAAATTCCTTCTCGAGTTTTTCGAGTACTGGGGAAAGGTAGTGACACGGCCCACACCACTCTGCGTAGAAGTCAACAACTACAAGTTCATCACTGTTTATGGCATCTTCAAACGTTCTCGCGTTAAGCTCCATCATACTCTCAATGCGGTATTACCGGTATTTAAGTTTTACTGGTTTTTACAATACCGTTCAAAACCGCTTGGCAACTAAAAATAGGGTGCTAAAGCCCATTAAAGATTATACACTGTTAAATTAAGATAAACTATTTTGTTTACATCAATCCAAGAGTCGTTAGTTCTTCAGCTATTTTTTCCACAGCTCTAACTGCGTCATCCGGATTTTTTCCACCGGTAACAACCATTTTTCCAGAACCAAATATCAGTACAACAACTCTCGGGTTGTTTAGCCTGTAAACAAGCCCGGGAAACTGTTCAGGTTCGTATTCAATGTTTTCGAGTCCCAGACCTATAGCTATGGCGTTTAAGTTTAAATCCACACCGAGGTCTGCTGAAGCAACTATGTTCTGAACTTTAACTTCCGGTTCATCTATTACCGGTATGCCGAGCTTCTTTATCGTCCTCACAACCTGTCTGACTGCCCTGTTTGCATCTTCAACAGATTTGGAGCCAGTACAGACAACCTTGCCACTCCTAAAAATTAAAGCTGCTGCCTTGGGTTCTTTCGTCCTCAAAACAAGTCCGGGAAATTGCTTGGGCTTGTATTCCGCATCGGGCACCTCTTTAGCTATTTTGTTCAGGTCTATGTCCTCTCCTATCTGAGTGGATGCGACAACGTTCTCGATTTTTATTTTATAGTCTTTTTCCATTCTACCCCCCTTTTTAAGGAGTTTATAAAATATATAAATACCTTTGCATAAACGCTGGAAGGTTGAAGGTGTTACGTGTTGCCGCTAACAACACTTTAAAACTTGTTTTTACAGCCTCAAAAAATTACATATCCTCGTATCTCTCCCTTATAAGGCTGACGAGGTCCTTAGGTGAAGAAACGCAGGTTAGGTCTTCCTTCATCAGGAAGACAACAGAAGATACGTCCTTTTTAACCTTTTTCTCCACTATGTACGCTGCTTTGGCGGAAACGACTTCGGAAACCTTTCCAATTATTGCAGCCCTCTTCTCAATCTCCCTTACCTGCTTTATACCGGCCAGTATTGACTCTTCCTCGCATTTCTGTTCTGATATTCTGGAGACTATGTCGAAGGGTGCGTGCTTGACAGCGTAAATGTTCAGCCCTATTTCCCTGAGCTGTTCCACTATTTCCTCTTCACTTCTGTTGAGGTCGCTTAACTCCTTGTCCTCCACCTCTTCACTCAATTCAGCGAAGTTCAGCAGGTCTATCTCTTTTATTACGTACTCTCCAAGCAAGTTTTCGAGTTTTGCAGCGTTTTCAAGCGAAGCGTCTGCCCCTTCCTCGTACTTCTTTACGAGCCTCCTCGATACTCCGAGTTTTCTCGCAAGCATTCCGACAGTCAGCCCTTTTTTCTCCCTCGCCTCTTTCAGTTTCTCTCTGTCCAATCTAACGTAGTATCCTCCCGGAGCAGAGTAAATCACCGGAGGTATGCCCTCGTAAATGAAATCGTAAAAAGTAGCTGTATTAACAACGGGTAAGCCATATCTGTTGTAAACAACACCCCTTTCGAGGTAATCAGCCTTAAATCTCTCGCCCACAACTATGGGTGAAGCCTTAAGGAGTTTTGCTACAAGCTTCATGTCGGAAGCCATTTCCGGTTTTAAAGAGTCGGCATTGTAGAGTACCTTTATCAGGAGTATTGTGTCATCCTTTCTCGCCACGACGTCAAAACATCTCGGTTTGGTTTCGATAAGGTCAGTTACCTCAAAACCAGCTTTACTCAATATTTTCAACACTGACCTGACTATTGCTGTGAACATTACAGTAGCTGATACGTTCAAATAATATATAAGGTTTTGCTGTTTTAGTATTCTAAAGCGGACGTGAATATCTCTCCTGCATCTTTTCTCCCTATTTCCGGCCTCATTGCTATGAGCCTTTTAACTTCCATCGTCTTCTCGACGAGAAACTCCACGTCCTCTCTGCCAATTCCCAGCTCTGAAAGCGAAGGCAAGCCCACTTCTCTCCTCAGCTCGTTTATGTTCACGATACTTTCCACATCTTCAGCTTTATCTCTTACCTCGTCCAGATTTTTCAGCCATTCCAGTAGTGCCTGCCCCACTGACGCAACACAGACGCCGTGAGGAGCGTCGCACTTCGCAGATATCGCATAGGAGGCAGCATGCCCGAAGTGAACTCCAGCGTTCCCGAAAGCCATTCCCGCCATGTTACTTCCCAGCGCAATTTCTCTTGCCTTACTTCCGTTATTCACGTATTCGGGCAGGTGTCTCAACATCTTCAGAGCTTTTAGCGCCAAAGTGTCTGTAACCTCGCTGGAGCCAGAATAAATTCCTCCTTCAATTTTATCCGAACTTATACACGTGTAAGCTTCGAAAGCGTGCATGACAGCGTCCATACCAGCTGATGCAGCAACGCTTTTTGGCGCCTTTATCTCCCAGTCAACGAAAGCAAAATCCGGGAGTAGGGATTCGTGCAGTATTCCCCTCTTCACTCCGTTAATCTTAACAACTGCAGCACAGGTCGTTTCGCTACCAGTGCCAAAAGTAGTCGGTACGGCAAACATCGGTTTTAAAGTTAGAGCAGGAGGTATGCTGTTCACGACCTGTTCGAGACGGCCTTTGAGAGCGAGACAGAGGTTTACGAGCTTTGCAGTGTCCATGACGCTTCCTCCGCCAAACGCCACGATTGCGTCCACGTCTTTTTCCCGGGCAAAGCTGTAGCCTGCGTTTACAGTTGCCTCATCCGGCTCGTTTCTCACACCGTCCCATATCGAAAGCTCTATCCCCTCGTTTTCCATGCATTCCACGACATCTCTGCAGAAAGCTGTTTTTCCCGTGTTTACGCCGGTAATTAGAAGTGCTCTTTTCACTCCTGCCCTGCTGAGTTCTCTGCCAACTTTAACTCTGACTCCTTTTCCCGCCACAAGCCTTGAAACCCTGAATCGAAACATGGCTTAAAGCCTGAAGTCTGGAATATTTATCGTTTTCATGGTGGGGAAGAATGCAGTGAAGATGTGTAGGAGTTCTTCTATTTTCAGGTAGGTTCTGTCGCCATACGTTTCGTGGAACTTCGTAGGGTTTCTGAAAGCACGATTCTTTTTATCTCAGCCTCTCCAACAAATCCCGTGTCTTCGCGAGGCTGATAAAACAAGAACCTTACCTGGCTTTAGCTGCATCCATGCAGTGGCTGGTTTTATAAATACATCTTTGCCTTTTTAAAAGCGATCTACGAACCGCTTTGGAATTGGATACGTCACACCAATTACTTGGGACATTTTACCACCGAATTTTAAACCAAATAAAAAATTTTTTAAATCTTGTCAAACCAAATTTCTTGTGGAAAACTCCAAAGAATTTCTTGACTTGGGTTCAAAAATAATACGATGCTCCGAAAACTGTGAAGGAGTTGTTAATCAGGAGGGAAAAGGGAATTATTCCGAGAGTTATCATCCTCAGCACGCTCAGTGGAGAAATTTCTAAAGGGGAAAAAAGCAAAATTGGGTGTTTTCGGGATAAATCCCGGCCCCATTCTTCCGTTCGAAAACCTCTACTACAAGGAAGTCATCTCAAAGTTTGAAGAAAAGTTTGCTGTCTGTGCTTTTTCTGAAATTCACAATACTTGGATTTCCGAGTTCATTAAAAACTATCACAGAAATATCCTTTACCGTAAATACTTCACTAATGCTATACATTTTATATACGAAGCATCTGGCTGTTTCAATTTAAATCGAGAGGATTTGATTTTATATGGAGGGTGCTGTCAAGATAAACACCCCCAATAGTTATAGAAAGCCATAAAACTTTCCAACCAGCTCTGCATTCGAAAGAACTTTTAAGGAAACCTGTTCCAGAACCTCTTCGCCCCTTAAACCTCGAAAAGAAACTTTCTACAGCATTCTCCGAACGTGCCTGTATTTTAATCCCAATATTTTCAGAGCC
>WAPX01000063.1 GCA_015520485.1 Archaeoglobaceae archaeon | reverse complement strand
GTTATTTTACCGTCAGTGGTTATTGCAAAAGCCGTTTTTCCAGCGCCGCATGGTGGAGAGGTGTTCGGTTCAAACAGAATGGCTTTCAGAACACCGAGAAACGGAACTATGCCTTCCACCACACCTTCTTCAGCTCTGCCAGCCCACCACTTAACGAGCTCGGAAATTCCTGCGTTGTATTCATTAATCCATCCTTTAAAGTCGCTCCACAGCCCTTCGGGGCTCCACACAGCATTTATCTGCCAGTGGACGTGGTCGAATCCCAGATTCAGCAGATGTTTAACATCCCGTACTATGTCCGTCTTCTCGTTTGCAACCATCCTCGCTATCAAGTCTCCGTCGTAAAAGTCCATGAGCCATTTAACGTTCTCAACAACCCTGTCGTAAACGTTTCCCCTGTAAAAGTCGTTTACCTCTTTAACTCCGTCTATTGATACGAGAATGGTGGAAAACTTTTTCAGGTATTTTTTCCTGACGTTTTTGAGCAATGTACCGTTCGTCTGAACGACAAATTTCGCGTTCTCTTCCAGTTCATCGATTACTTCTTCCATAATGTCAATCCTCAGTAACGGCTCACCTCCGTAGAATGCCACCACCGGGTTTTCGTCCCTCTTTATAAATTCCACGAGCTTTCTCAGATCGTAGCTTATGTCGTGCGGCATTACGCTTTCATCCAGGGTTCCTCCGCAGTAGGAACATTTCAGATTGCACACAGCCGTGAGAAAAACGATGTAGAGCATCTTCTCTCACGTTTTCGTGCCTGTTACAGTCCAGACTACGCCCTCCTCAGCTCCTCGTATTTCTTTCTGACTTCGCGAGACAGCTCTTCTCTGAGCTCTCCGGAAAAGTAGTCTATTCTCGCTGCTATAGCGAGCTTCGCAGCCATGAACCTTGCCATTTTTCCCCTCTTCTTCTTTGGAAGAGTTCTGATGAACGGGTGCTGAAATATTACTCCGTGCTTCGGAATTTTTGCCATTTTTCCCTTTTTCATCCTCGCCATTGCCTTGTACAGACTCTTTTCAGCTCCAATTATCTGTATCGTGCTTGCCGGCATTTCTGCAAGTCTTTTCAGGTTTCCTGCCTTTTCGAGAAGTCTGGCTGTTACCACTCCCCCCAGAATCGAGTGCAGATTTGGAGCTATTTTTTCCACCACACTCTCTATGTCCTTTTCAACTTCTCTTCTCAGCGTTTTCAACGCCTTAATCTGCTCTTCAACTTTTTTAGTCGTTTCGCTCTCTCTTATCTCCTCTATATCTGCGAGCTTGTTTTCCAGTATGTTTATCGATTCGTCCAGCTCGTCGAGGAGTTTCAATAACATTACTGCGTATCTGTCTTCTCTTTTTAACTCTTCCTCAGCCTTTCTCCTGAAGAAAATTATTGCCTCTTTCCTGAGTTTTGAGTAGTAATCCCTTTCACTGTCAAAAATACTTTCAAGAGCCACCTTCTTCAGGTCAAATGGAAGTCTGGGATTTTTGCTCTCGAAGTCCAGCTTTCTCTCAACAACCCTGTACTTCCCGGATTCGCCCTCAACCACACCGTACCAGACGCTGTACCTCAAACCTTCATCACCCTCGCTCCTTCGTTATTCGGATTCGTTAAAACGCCCCAGCAACCAATTTCCTTTTCTTCAAAAAACTTTACCATGTCTTTGAGCAGTTTTTTGCCTTCCGCATTGCTTTCGACTGCAGAGTAAAACGCAGTTCCGGTTGAGCTCATCCCCGCTCTGAAGACGTCCAGAAACTCACGGGCAAATTCGTAGCTAAGAACTTCAGCTTTTTTAAACCCCAATTTTTGCACGAGGCTGACGGCTTCCATGAACTCATCCAGATCTTCCTCCACAACAGCCGGAAGCATTTTCATCAGGACTATGTGCGAAACTTCTCTTACCTCCTCCAGCGGTATCGGACAGCTTTTTTCAAAGAGGTTTACCTCTCCAGCTCCAGAAAAACCTGAACGATCAGGAACGACAGCCACTACTTTCCACGGGAAATCATACCTCGCCAGAACTGGAGGGGGAGGTGCTTTGCTCGCTGAGGAGGGAGCAAAACTCTTTTTCACCTTTGTACTGTGACCCCCGTCCAGTACGAAACCACCCCTCTCGAAGACTGCAACACCAATTCCAGAAGTGCCACCCCTGCCAACGACTCCTGCGAGTTCCCTGACAGAAACCTCAGCACCCTGCAAAACTGTGCAGGCTTTAGCTATGGCCAGGGAGAGCTGGGTACCGCTGCCAAGCCCGCAATGGGGAGTGTAGGCTTTCATAATTCTTACATTAACGGAGAAGCCAAAGAACTCCTCGACTTTTTTAATCACGGCTTTTGCCCTTTCGACGAGTTCGGGATGGACACCGGAGTCTGACACAACCTCACCACTTCCAGCCTCAACTTCCAGAAGTATTTCAGGCTCTTCGAGGGCGAAGCCAATACCCCCGTCTATTCTACCCAGACTGCCGTTGAGGTCTATCAGAGTTACGTGTATTCGAGAAGGTGTTTGAACTCTGACTTTCTCCACAGGAAGTGGAGTTCGGGGGGATATATAACGTTTTATAACGTTTTTATTGCGTGCGTAATTTTTCAGGTTTGTTATTAAGAGAATAAATAATAAAAGAAATATATATTTACATAAAGTAGAATTAATGTTAATTATTGTTACATCAGTTCAATATAGTTTGAAATCCAAGAAATTCTCAGTATAAAAAAGTAAGAACTACAGCGGAAGCATTTTTTCCTCCCACTTCTTTAGGTAACTCGAGCTCTGATTGACGTCTGCAAACAGCTCAGCCGCTCTTTCCACGTCATCAACTGTTACGCTCTTACCGTTCCTCATCTTCGCAAACTCGTGGGCTGGAGCGAGGAGCTGAACAGCGTACCTCAGGCTGTTCTTAACTCCAAGTTCTGTCAGTTTTTCAAGAGCATCTTTTTCAAGTACAACTCCTGATTCGCCCGCCCTGATTTCTATGATTGCCTGTATCTCGTCTCTCCCGTACGGTTCGGTGGTTATTATGAGGAGCCTGTCGAGGAGGTCGAGAGGTATTCCGTGAGGAGCAACTATGTCCGTTCCTCTTATCTTTGCGAATCCCCTGTTGGAGGCGAGTATTATTATTGGCGCCATCTCGGACTCCATTGCTCTGTTCATGAACGTGAACAGCTCGATGTCCATGAGGTGAGTTTCGTCTATGAATAGCACTCCGGGAACGAGTTCTGCTTTCCCCTCCTCCACCCATTTTTTAACTTTCTCGTCAACTGCATCTCTTATCTCGTTGTCTATTTCTCTGCCTGCAGACAGGACAAAGAAGAACGAACCTCCCCTCGCGTTTGCCTCGTCGAGATCATGTAACGTCACGACGTAAGTGAATTCCTTCTCCTTTTCGACGCTGCCGGAAGGAACTTCCACTATATCCTCTCCGCCTATGTCGTACTTCTTCTCAGCCCTCTCGCTCTTTCCCAGCCTGGCAACTCTTCCCGTCTCCTTGTCTATCACTATTACATCTCCAACTTCTATCCCCTGATACAGAAAGCTCATCGCAAGTCTGCCCGATATGGTGAACGTCTTCTTTTCATCCTTCGTAGCGAGAGTTAGCATTGCTGATTCCGGTATTTTCTGCGTTGGGTTGTACGGGTTGGGCACCATGTTGTAGTCTAAACCAACGACTTCTCCTTCGAGAACTTCTCTTCTCTCCTTTATCCTGACACCAATAGCTTTTCTTATCGTCTGTATCAGCGCTTCCGTCTTCTTGATTTCAGTGCTGTAGAACTCGCTCGCAGAAACGTGGACGAAGGGTATATCCTTACCCAGCTCCTTGCTTATCGCTACTGCTATTGCTGTTTTACCGGTGCCCGTTGGACCGGCGATTAAAATCCCCCTTCCCGCCATTTTTCCAGCTTTTATCAGCCTGACAACAACTCCTGCTGCCTCTCTCGCCTTTACCTGCCCGACCAGACCGTCAGCTATAGGTTTGGCTTTCAGGTTTTCGTCAAGACCAAGACCTCTGATATGCGAGTGAGCACCAATTCTCTCGAATTTTGCAATCTCTCTTATCTCTGCGGACGTGCTCTCACCCCCGCTTCCTGTAACTTCCTGTAATTTTCAGTGGGTTTGTGGTTCAATATAAATATTTCTACATTCCGTAATTCGACGAAAACAAAAAAACAAAAAAGCGCAAAAACGACAGAAGGCGTGTTGCGGTTAATCGATAGACTTGACATAGAGAGCGCTGTGGAGAAAGCGAGAGAATTCAAAGCTAAAAAGCTTGGTATTCAGCTGCCGAATGGTTTAAAGCAGTACGCTTTTGAAATTTCGAACTGGCTCGAAAAAGAGAACTTCTCCGTTGTCGTTTCCGGAAAGGCCACCTACGGATCCTGTGACATAGACATGGAGCTGCTGAGAGAAGTTGACCTGCTGCTGCACTTCGCACACACACCGGTAATTGATGTCGACAGAGTCATTTACGTACCGTACAAAGTGGATTACAGCGTGAAAACGGTTCTTGAACTGTTAAAAACCAGAACAGAAATAATGAGAAATCCTGAAATCGACAAAATATCCCTGACGGCAACTTCTCAGTACGCGCATAAGTTACCAGAATTGAGGGAATTGCTAAAATCAGAGGGGTTCAGCGTGTACCTGAAGAAGGGCTCCAGCAGAATTAAAATAGAAGGGCAGGTTCTTGGTTGCAATTTCAGCTCTGTTGACAGGAGGGCTGACATTGTGCTCTTTGTGGGAGACGGCACATTTCACCCCAAGGGAATTGCTATCTACTCCAAAAAAGAGGTGTGTGCGATCTCTCCTCTCGAAAAAAGAGTGAGGAAATTTGGGAAGGTTGACGCAGAAAAGTTCATCAGGGAAAGGTACATGCTGATAATAAAAGCCATGGACTGTAAAAAATTCTGCATAGTTGCATCTTCCAAACCCGGGCAGAGGAGGCTTGAACTCGCTTCAGAGCTTAAAGAAAAGCTCAATCGGTGCAATCAGAGTGCCGTTCTCATGTACGTCGACGACGTTAAACTGGACAACTTCACGTGCGAATGCATAATCAATACAGCTTGCCCGAGGATAGCTTACGACGACTGGAAGTGGTTTGGCAAGCCTGTTTTAACTCCAGAAGAAGTTGAAATACTTGTAGGGGAAAGGGATTGGGAAAACTACGAAATGGACGAGTTTCTTTAATTTTAAAAGATTATGGAAAAGTTTAAATCAGAGAAGATATATTCTTGCAAAGGTGAGCAGATAATGAGATTTTTCATGGTAGGATTTGGTCAGGCGGGAGGTAAAATATTAGACTTATTCCTTGAAAGAGAGAAAAAAGTAGGCAGTGGCATCGAAATCAAAACTCTCGCGATCAACTCTGCAAGAACCGATTTAATGGGATTAAAGTATGTACCAAAAGAGAACAGAATACTCATAGGGCAGACAATAGTTAAAGGTCACGGTGTTGGTACTGACAATAAACTCGGGGCAAAAATAGCGCAGGAAGATATGGAAACAATTCTAAGTGAGATAGACAACAGGGGAACCCATGAAATCGATGCGTTCCTGATAATAGCAGGTCTGGGTGGAGGGACGGGTAGTGGTGGAGCCCCCGTTCTCGCAAAGTACCTCTCAGAAATGTATTCTGAGCCTGTTTACGCTGTTGGAATACTTCCGGCTCCTGAAGAGGGTAAACTCTACTCTTTAAATGCTGCAAGAAGCATGATTTCACTGCTGAAGTACGTTGACAACTTAATTCTCATAGATAACGGTGCGTGGAAGTTTGAAGGTTTAAGCCTCAAAGAGAGCTTTAACAGGATAAACAGAGAAATCGTCGTGAGGTTGGCTCTTCTCGTAAGAGCTGGAGAGCCTCTCGAAGAAGGTATGGTCGGCGAAATGGTTGTTGACAGCTCTGAAGTTATAAACACGTTCAGAGGAGGAGGTATATCCTCGATTGGGTACTCCACGTCTATTGCCGAACCTGAGCCAAAGAGGAAGCTCTTTCCATTTGGAAAGAAAAAGGACAGGCTAATGGAAGACGATAAAGCCATAAAAATAGCCACACTCGTCAGAAGAGCAACTCTCGGCAGGCTTTCCGTTCCGTGCAATCCGAAAAGTGCTGAGAGAGCTCTAGTTCTCGTTGCTGGCCCGCCGGAACAGCTCGACAGAAAAGGGCTCGAAAAGGCAAAACTCTGGCTTGAAGACCTGATTGCCGGAGTCGAAGTTAGAGCAGGGGATTACCCGACGAGAAGAACCGAGCATGTTGCCGCTCTTGTAATTCTAGCTAACGTTACCGAAGTGCCGAGAGTTAGAGAACTCCAGAGACTGGCTGCTGAGGCCAAGGAAGAAGCTGAAGATGCTGAGAGGATGAGAATTGAAAAGACGTTAACGCTGTTTGACGAGGATATCGAACCTCTTATATAACACCTTCATGACCACTGACTGGGGTGAAAATATGAAAAAAAGGGCGGTGGCGGCGATAGCTTTTGCTCTGGTTCTGTTACTCGTGTTCTCAGCGGGGGCCATGGCTTACGACGTAACCAAGGACGACTACAAGCAACCTCCAGCAACCACGGTAATTATAAACGGACAGACCATACACCCAAACCTTAAAAACGATGTTTTATTCGTTAACCATGTTTGTTACGGTGGAGAAAAAGTAAAGATAATTTACGTTATAGAGCCGAGCAGCTCCTCCGAAGCAACGACTATTGCCGGAAGAACGTATACGATTACCTCGCAGCTCGGCGATAACACAATAAACGCCTACGCTTTCAGGTACAGCAGTGAAAACACTTTAATGTCTGCTTATCCGATAGAGAGCGGGAGTAACAGCGTAACGCTCAACCTTCCGGGCACTGATCAGTGGGAGTACGGCTACGGGGAAATAAACATAACGGTTTCGGGCAAGGTGCCTGCTTCTTCTTCAAGACTTACGAAACTGGTAGCTCTGAAGGTCGAAGTTCAGGGAGCTCCCGAGAACTGCTTGCCTCCGGTAATCATACCGGTAGTGAACAAGGCAAAGTTCCAGTCCGATCTGAGCAATATGACAAATAAATACAACAATTTCAAGAAGATGCTTGACATGTACATAGGGCAGGTCGATACGACTTCGCTGAGCAAAGACCTGACGTGCGCGCACGACAATTTAACTCAGGCAAAAACCCTGTTCAGCAACGGAGATTACATATCTGCAGATAGCAGGCTTAACCTGACAGACATGTGGTTGAACAGAGCCGAAAAAGACCTGAAAAAGGTCAAGGCTGAATACCTGTGCAAACAGCTCAAGGATAGAGCCAACGAAATATACGACCAGATCAACCAGATCAGTGCGTACGTTGACGAAATAAACAGTGGCGCGGTAAAAATGTCAATTTCGGAAAAAATTCAGATTAAGGCCAGTTTTAACGAACTTCAGAACGACTACTCTACAATTGAAACGGACATACAGGCAGTACAGGCAGCGATAAATCAAGGTCTGTACGACGATGCATTGTCAAAGGCAAAAAGTTCAATGGATTTTGCGAACAAAACGTACATCAGCGCCGAAAACCTGCTCAACCAGCTGGAAAGTAAAATTTCAACAAATGCTACATCCACGCCAACAAACAAATCCACTTCAGGTTTGTCTCTACCGTCGTTCAGCGTTAACAGGACGGTGCTGTACGCTGCAGGTGGCGTGGTGATTGCAGCAGTAATAATAGCGATACTGCTTTACCTGAGGGGTGGAGGGCGTTTTGACGAGCTGAAGTGATCTTTTGTTTTTTTAATTTTATCTATATCTTTATATCTTATAACTCGCTGAACGGTAAAAGTTGAAAAACCACAGGTGTTTCTTGAGTTCATGCTTGCAAAACGCATAATACCGTGTTTGGATGTAACTCTCGACGAAAAGGGTGCCACTGTTGTAAAGGGCGTTCACTTCGTTAACCTGAGAGAGGCTGGAGACCCTGTAGAACTCGCAAAGAGGTACAATGAAGAGGGAGCTGACGAACTCGTGTTTCTCGATATAACAGCATCGGCATACGGTAGAGAAACAATGGTTGACGTCGTGGAAAAAACGGCTGAAGAAGTGTTTATACCCCTCACAGTGGGCGGGGGCATAAAGAGTCTGGAAGACATAAACAAAATGCTCTCTGCCGGAGCTGATAAGGTCGCAATAAATACCTCAGCCGTAAAGAACCCCAAGCTGATAAGTGATGGTGCGAAGATTTTTGGCAGCCAGTGCATCGTTATAGCGATAGACTGCAGGAGGAATTTTGATTTGAATGCGAAGAATGCCGAATACATCATTGACGTGAACGGAAAGAGGTGCTGGTACGAGGTGGTAATCTACGGAGGTAGGAAACCCGTTGGAATTGATGCCGTTTCCTGGGCTAAAAGAGTCGAAGAATTGGGAGCTGGAGAAATTTTGCTGACGTCAATGGAGAGGGATGGAACGAAGGAGGGGTTCGACATACCAATCACGAGAAAAATAGCTGAAGAGGTGTCAATTCCAGTTATAGCTTCGGGAGGTGCGGGAACAAAGGAACACTTCTACGAAGGTTTCGTTGAGGGCAAGGCAGATGCCTGTCTGGCGGCAAGTATATTTCACTACAGGGAAGTGGAGATAGAGGAAATAAAGAAATACCTTGCCGAAAGGGGGATACCCGTAAGGATTGCATGAGCTTTATACGCTTACCTGCACGAATCAGGTAAGGAGCCCGGTGAAATCGCTCTTCGAGGTGAAAGAATGGAGATTTCAGAGTTTCAAAAGCTTGTGAGAGGACTCTACGAGAGCAGGGACAGAAAAAGGGGTTTGGAGAAAACCACGCTGTGGCTGGTGGAGGAAATTGGAGAGCTCGCTGAGGCTGTGAGAAAGGGCAACGTAAAGTTAGCCAGAGAAGAAATAGCGGACGTTATAGCGTGGACGGTCAGCGTGGCAAACCTGATGGATATCGACGTGGAGGAGGCTTTAAGAGAGAAGTACCCCGGTAAGTGCCCGAGATGCAATTCGTATCCGTGCAGGTGCGATAGGGATTAGCAGGTGATACCAATGAAAAAATTTCTGTTGGTGGATGAAGAAGACATTTTATCGGGTGTAACTACAGATAAGTACTTCATCTGGACTGAAAGAATACTCAGGAGTAAAGGAGTAAATCCAGAGGTCGTTGCAGAGGTTACGGCGAGGGAATGGGGTATATTTTCCGGTCTTGGAGATGTCCTGAATTTGCTTGAAGGAAAAAAAGTTGACGTCTACGCAATGCCGGAAGGGTCCATTTTTTATCCAAACGAACCTGTGATTGTTATTGAGGGGAAGTACCTAGAGTTTGCAAGATACGAGACGTCAATTCTCGGCTTTATATGCCACTCAAGCGGAATTTCCAAAGCCGCCTTCAAAGCGAAGTTCGCGGCGAGAGATAAGAAAGTACTCTCATTCGGTACGAGAAGGCAGCATCCGGCTCTTGCAGCCATGATAGAGAGAGCGGCGTACATAGGAGGCGTTGACGGCGTCAGCAACTTCTCGGTTGAGAAGTATCTCGGTTTGAAGAGCATTGGAACCATGCCCCACGCTCTCATAATATGCTTTGGCAATCAGGTGGAAGCGTGGAAGGCTTTTGACGAGGTTGTGGATAAAGACGTGCCGAGAATAATGCTCGTTGATACGTACTGCGACGAGAAGAGCGAAGCAGTAATGGCTGTGGAAAACGTTGAAAGGGTCGATGGCGTTAGAATAGATACCCCATCGTCGAGGAGAGGAAACATCAGAGCGATAATTGAAGAAATCAGGTGGGAACTATCCTTAAGGGGTAAAAAAGACGTAATGATCGTTCTCAGTGGTGGGGTGAGTTTTGAAGACATAGTAATGTTGAGAGATATCGTCGATGCTTTTGGTGTCGGTACGTCCATAGCCTGTGCGAGACCCATCGATTTTGCACTCGACCTTGTGGAAAAAGAGGGAAGGGCTGTTGCAAAAAGAGGAAAGTACGGAGGAAGAAAGGCTATTTTAAGAGAAGGTGTCGTGGACAGAATCGTTCCGGGTAAGGGTTCTAACCTGCTCGTAAAGGTGATGGAAAATGGGGAAGTGACGGAAGAGGGCAGAAAACTTGTCGACACAGAACGCGCGAGAGAGAATGCCCTGAAAACGATAGACCTCGTCAGGAAGTTTTTCGAAGAGAAGCCAGCTTTTGAAGCTGGAGAGTTTGTCAGGTCGCCAGTAGATACAGACCTCCACACCCTGATTTAGTTTTTGCCTGTACTCCTGCGTAACTGCATAGTAACTGCATAACAAAAACGCTTGAAAACCGATAGAGCTAAGGAAGCTCGCCGAAGATTTCTTTCAAATGTTTTACAAGAGCTCTCTCGACTTTTTTTATGGTAGAAAGCTTCACTTCTTTTGCGAGAGGGCAGAAGTCGTGAACGACTGCTTTTCTCCTCTCGACATCGTATATTACTGGATATATCCTGCATCCGAGCGGTCTGCAACTGTATATCGAGCATTTACAGTCTTTCAAAAAGTAACACCGTCCGTTTACGTTCCTCAGAACTCTGACGCCGTCAACGACAGTGCTGAACTCATCTCTGCTGTATCCGAGTTTTTCTATTCTTCTAACATCCTTCTCACTCAGAGGCATTTCCGTCTCGTAGCAGCACCTGCAGCAACTGATTTCAGCGCACCTGAGCCTGACTTCCATACACGAGTTTTCCGCTAACGCTTTAAAATCGTTCGTCATAAGCCCAGTGTGCTCGAGGTTGAAGTTGCCGGTATGAAGTTGAGGAATCCCGTAATGCTGGCAAGCGGAATTCTGGGAAGTAAACATTCCTCTCTTCTCAGAATAGCCGAATTCGCAGGAGCTGTGGTATCGAAATCGGTTGGAGTTGAGAGGAGAGAAGGATACAGAAATCCAGCGGTTTTGAACAGGAAGTGCTGTATTGTTAACGCTGTTGGACTTGCCTCTCCGGGAGCCGAAGTTTTTTCAGGTGAACTGAGGGAATTCAGCATGAAAAGCAAAACACCTCTTGTTGTGAGCCTCTTCGCCTCCAGACCGGATGAGTTTGCCTCACTCGCCGATTACTTTCCGTTTGCATCGGCTTTCGAGCTGAACCTGAGCTGTCCCCACGCAGAAAACGCAGGTATGGTTCTCGGTGTCGATGAGAAGTTAGTCAAAAAGTGCGTTCAGGTTATTAAGGACGTAACAGACAAGCCCGTTCTCGCAAAGCTGACGCCAAACGTTACCGACATCGTAGATATAGGAAGGGCTGCTGAGGAGGGTGGAGCCGACGCCGTCGTTGCGGTGAATACTGTGAAAGCGATGGCCGTGGACATCTTCAGCAGGAAGCCTGTGCTGAGCAACATCAGGGGAGGTATGAGCGGTAAGGCTTTGAAGGGCATAGCTCTCAGGTGCGTCTGGGACCTCTACGAAGAGCTCGAAATTCCGGTAATAGGATGTGGAGGCATAAGCAGCTGGAAAGACGCACTGGAGTTTATACTGGCGGGAGCGAGTGCTGTTCAGGTGGGATCGGCGTTTTACTACAGCTACAGAGCCATAGAGGGAATAGTCAGGGGGCTTGAGGAATACCTGAGATTGACGGGCGAGAAAATTAAAGACCTCATTGGCGCTGCTCACGAAAATGCGTAACGCGAAAGGTAAGTCGTTCGGCATGAGGTGGAGAAATGGGGTGGGGAAATGTACTGCCTGAGAGTTGTTGAGGTAAACAGGTTTGAGAGAGCTGAGGTCGTGTCGCTGAAGTTTGACCGGAAGCTGAGGGGACATCCGGGACAGTTCGTAATGCTCAACGTCTTTGGCTTTGAAGAGATACCGATCAGCCTTTCTTCCCCGGACACGCTCATGATAAAAGCAGCTGGAGAGACCACGAGATACCTGCAGAAGGTAAAAAAAGGAGATTTATTCGGGATCAGAGGGCCGTTCGGAAGGCCGTTCTCACTACCGGCTCGGGAGGAGAAATCCTACCTCGTCGCGGGAGGAATAGGGATTGCCCCTCTGAACTACCTGTATGCACGGCTGAAGGAGATGGGGAGAGATGTCGTGGTGATTCACGGAGTCAGGAGTTCTGATGAGATCCTGTTTGACTACCCGGAGATTGCCACTAACGACGGGAGCTACGGATTTAAGGGGAACGCAGTTCAGCTTTTCAAAAGACTGCTGGATACGTCAGAACCGTTCAGAGTTTACGCATGCGGACCAAGGCCAATGCTCTTTTCTCTTTACAGGGAGATTAAAAGGCTTGGAGCACTCGAAAGGGCTGAATTCTCGCTGGAAAGGTACATGAGGTGTGGCATAGGGTTGTGCGGTTCCTGCGTCAAGAGCGGCGGTCTGAGGGTTTGCGTCGAGGGGCCGGTGTTCAGGGGAGACGAAATCTCTGAAGGGGATTTTCTGGTTTAGCTGTTAGCTGTTTGCTGTTTGTTAAGTGTTTAGGCAGAGTTTGCCGGTAGTTAGAGCCCGATCAGAAAGTCAGTGATAACCGCAAATTAATAACGAAAATTACAAATCGAAGATTTCGGGATTGTGAGCAATTCTCCTGTCGAAGGAATACTGGACTTCTCTGAAAGCACAGGCAAGCTCCTTAACTTCGCTTCTGACGTCCTTTCCCTCGAGACTCCTCACAATCAGCTCGGCTATGTACTCCATTTCACTCTCCTTCATTCCGAGTCTCGTTATCTCCTGAACTCCAATCCTTATCATGGACGTCGTCGGCCAGAGGTTGACGAATATTCCGTTTTTCTCGAGCACTTTCTGCTCATTTCTTCCTCCTTTAAACACGACCTGATGGGATTCGGTGAATCCCCTGTCCTCTCCGATAACGTCTATTCCGAGCTCATACAACCTCTCGGCGAGGATTTTTGCGTTTGCAACGGTTTGCTCCGCGTAACTTTTCCCGAACTCGAGCATCTCCATGCAGGCAACTGCGTAGGCGGCGAGCGAGTGCAGGTGGTGGTTGCTTACAACTCCCGGCATGACCGCTCTGTCTATACTTTCAGCAAGTTCATCCCCGGGATTTCCAAAGATCACAGCTCTCTGAGGGCCGGGAAACGTCTTGTGCGTTGAAGCTGTAACGATTCTAGCCCCCTCTCTTACGGGATCCTGAAACTTTCCTCCAGCTATGAGTCCCAGAACATGGCTCGCATCGTAAACTACCTCTGAATCGACTTCATCGCACACGTCTCTCAGTTCCTCCACCGGATGTGGAAAAAGTATGACGCTCGATCCGAGCATGACTATTTTCGGTTTCTCCTCCCTTATCAGCCTCTCAGCTTTTTCCACATCGATCGTGAAGCTGCTGACGTCGAAAGGTAACTTCAGCGTTTTGAGGCATCTTATGGATGCTGTGTCGAAGTGAGACGTGTGTCCTCCACACTCGACGGGAGTCGCAGCTATTCTATCTCCACATTCGGCAAGCGCCCCGTAAACTGCGAGATTCGCTACCGTTCCTGAAATCGGTCTGACGTTCACGTATTCAGCTTTAAACAGCTTCTTTGAGAGCTCCACAGCCTTTTTCTCCACTTCGTCTATGTAAGCGCAGCCAGAATATGCTCTGTCCCCAACCTCACCCATCGCATACCTGTGCCCGAAGTCGGAGAGGAGGCACATTCTCACGGCAAAACTCGTAACGTTCTCACTCGCTATGAGGGGTATTGATTCTGAAATCATCTTCTCGTGCAGTTTTAGCAGAGAGTAAACTTCTTCAACAGGCATTGGTTGGCTTTTATTTGAGGTGTTTTTATTTCTTTTGTGGATTTCTTCCGTGGTTTTGTGTTTTTGCTGTTTCGTTTCGTCTCGTTCAGCTCTGTCGTTCAGCCCGCGTGATGTATCTGAAAGGTGCCTTCTGATAAATATTCTGGTAAATGAGCGCTTCCATATCCAAACCCTAAAGTTTAACAGGCCTCGAAGCCCGCTTTTACCATGCGCTGCAAGTTTGAAAGAGGAGGATGGAGGTGCTCGAAAGCGTCGAAGGAGGGGATTACTGTTACTGGTCCAGAGGGCGGTAAAAATCCAGATGACGGAAAAATTAAAAGAATTAAAGGAAAATGAAATCAAATATGTATATCTGGCTCATGCTGATCTGCACGGGAAAGATCTTCAAAATGCTGATTTACGCGAATCGAAACTTCAAAGTGCCGACCTTAGATGTGTCCGTCTCCAGCAAGCAAATTTAGCCTGTGTGAGGGTAAATTCAGATATAAGTCTGAATAGGGCTGATTTAAGGCTCGCAAACTTCTACCTGTCATACCTCGACGAGACGAAGACGTTGAGAAACGCAATAGTTGGAAAGTACGACGTTAACGAAATTATATCAGATCTTACAGGAAGAAAAAATATGTTCTTCTAAATTTTCGTAAAATCGAGGAAGAGTGGCGTTGTCAGGATAAAAGCCATAAAACTTTCCAACCAGCTCTGCATTCGAAAGAACTTTTAAGGAAACCTGTTCCAGAACCTCTTCGCCCCTTAAACCTCGAAAAGAAACTTTCTACAGCATTCTCCGAACGTGCCTGTATTTTAATCCCAATATTTTCAGAGCC
>WAPX01000062.1 GCA_015520485.1 Archaeoglobaceae archaeon | reverse complement strand
TGGCTTCACAACCATCACCTTGTGCGGTCCGTAGGCGTCGGGGTTGTAGGTTATAATTTCCAGGTCTTTGGAAGGTATGCTGTCGCCTGAAGTTTCTGTTATTTCTATGTATGAACATTTAAGAGGCATAGTACCCATATATACAGTAGTGTTTTTGAATATCTTAACCCTGAACTGCGCTGAAGGTGCGGGCTTCTGAGCTTTGAGACCTCCGGTAAAGGCGCTGACGGCAGCGGCTAAGAGAACTGTAACGACGAGCATCAGCATCACTCCAATCACTGGAGACACTGCCCTGTCCTTTCTGTTTTTTACTTTGCCACTCACCCGGCTCACCCCCATCTGCTTTCAGCGTAAGGGTATTTAAAATTATCCATTTCTTTGGACATTTTATCAAATTAATTTTAGATTATTATCACCATAATCATTGAATTTCAGTCAAGTTTATTTGAGGTAATCAACATTATGATAATTACCATGATCAGGAAAATGGCTCTTGCAATAGTCACGCTCTGCTTGGCCGATTCTGCAACGACGTGGGCTGTTGTAAGTGGAAAATTTGGGTATGAGGCGAACTCAGCAATAGCTGGCTTTGTCGGATACCCCCTTTTCCACATTGTTAAGCTGATGGCAACTTTAATCGTACTGTACGGAATACACGCTGTAACGAGAGAAAACAGAAAACTCGAGCTCGTCAGCTACCTGACGATCCTCATCTTTTACGCTTTGGTCGTGGCAAACAACCTCTGCGTTTACGTGCTTAAATCCGGTTTTGGTCTCAGCCTGTCCAAACTCTTCGTCATATTCTCCGCCGTGTTCTGCCTGACGTACTTCGCAGCGTTTAGAATGTCAGCTGATGTAAATTGAGTAGTTGCAGAAAACTATGCTCAGGTTGTACCTTCCACTCAAATTTCTGACAAAGCTTCCCGACGCTGAAGTTATCTCGAGCCTGACATCTGTAACGTTGTATATTCGCACGGTTTTGCAGCTTTTCGAAACGCTGACAAGACTCATACCGTTCCCCGAAACTGTAAAGTTCGAAAGATCTTTTCCGTTCACCGTGAAGCTGTAAACGACAGCAACTACGCTGTTTCCGTTAACGGAAAAAACTGACCCGTAAAACTGCTTTGAGTCGTTCAGCAGGGTGAGACTGTAACCGTTTTGGTATATGACAGCTTTCACCGGAGTCAAGCTCGCACGGACGTATGGAAGTCTGGAGGGGTAGATTGATACGTTGAATCCGGGAATTCTTCCGTGAACGGTATAACTCGAACCATTGACGTAGCTTAAAACTTCTTTCCCGTAAGTGAACACGCTGAAGCAGGAGTCCTCGTGAGTCGTGAGCAGGTAATTAACGGGACCGAGTTCGATCGTTTCTGAGTAATTCGTCAGGTAAGCTTTTCTCAGGTTGAAGAAATCGTCCAGCAGTTTTACCTCGTGCGAGAATTCCACTCTTTTTTTCAGTACCGGTAACTTGTAAACTGCTATTACAGTTATGGCGGACGCCACCACGGCAAGTACGAGCAGCATTCCCAGAACTGCGGAAACACCTTTTCTGTTTCTGTTTCTCATTTTTCCACCTCACGTTTCACGTTTAAAACTGATGAATGGCGAAAGAGCGACTATCCTCCCGGGAAGTGAAGTCTTGAAATCAGACTGTTGTCGCACAGAACCTCGATTAACGTGCAGTTCCCTTCGCGTGGTATGTTGAGTTTCTCTCCAAAGCTCCAGCTTTCGTTGTAGTATCCGGGTCTCAGGAACAGCCACGCCTCTTTACTGCCAGCTGTGAACACGGCAACGTTGCCCGATATGTGGCTGTAGGTGAAGTAAAGCGTTTTCGGGTTTGAGGAATAGTTGTACGTTACAGCTATGCACAGGCTGCGAAGGGGCAGCGACTCTCCGAACTGGATCGTTAAAGTGTAGTTGCTCCTGTTCGTGTATCCTACGATTCTGGCCTGTGGTACGTTTTTCAGAGGGGGAATGTACGATGTGGCGTAGCTGGCAAAAACGGTTGCCATCAGCACCACCACTACCAGGAGCAACAGCTCTCCCAGAATTTCCGATACTCCTTCATTCGCACCCTTATCCACACTTTTGTCTTTTCTGCCGTTCTCTTTTTTCATACCCTTCACCAGCCTGCCAG
This sequence comes from Archaeoglobaceae archaeon, assembly GCA_015520485.1. Lineage (GTDB taxonomy): Archaea > Halobacteriota > Archaeoglobi > Archaeoglobales > Archaeoglobaceae > WAPX01. The sequence continues at coordinate 5,578 of WAPX01000062.1, read as the reverse complement.
ACTGAGCCGATTTAACCAAAAATCCTGAAATGCAACCCCGGAATTAAAATCTCAAACACGATTGCTGAAGCTGTTAAGAACACGAACAGGTGTTTGAGACCGTGCAGCACATGCCCTTTTTCCATCTGACCCGCAATGATCCCTGAAAATAACGCGAGCATCAGCGCAACCTGGTACATCATCGAAACCAGAGAGTGAGAAGGCGTGTAGTTCGGTAGTCTGCTCAGAAAGGCGTGAATTATGCTGTAAGAAACGTAAAGCAGTATGAAAAAAGAGAGGTAAATTATGGCGAGGTAGGCAAATCCGGTGGCAAATCTGAGGTTTTTGAGCTTTATTTCGTATTCGAAGTCTTCTATGGCAGTTAGAAGCACATCTCTTATATTTTCCGTGACCTCACTTGCCCTGAGGAGCAGGGTGATTGCCCTTCTTATGCTCGAAACTCCAACTCTGTTTATCAGTTCTATCAGAGCTTCTCTGACGCTTGAACCCCACTCTATTTCTGCGTGCGTGAACCATATTTCTCTGCTCAAAACGCCGAGCTTTGACTCCTTGAGCATTTCAACCACGTCGTGCAGAGTTAATCCGATATCTTTCAAGCTCAGAATCTGTCTCAGAAAGTCGGGAGTTTCCCTTTCAACTCTCCTGACAAAGGCAGCTCTGTACTCGAACGCCACTGCCAGCGGCATCAGCAGAAGTATCAGAAGTAAAGACAGTTTCGTTTCGAAAAATTTGAAATTTATACGGTTTACAAGAGCGTACCAGATCACGAAGCACGCGGGAGAGAAAACAAGGGAGTAGTAGTAGTTCTTCTTAATCGCTCTGAAGGGTTCGAGCATAGCATTTCTGAACTTTTCCAGAGCTGATTCGTAATCCTTTACCCTGTGCTTTTTTACTTCTTCTGAGCTGAACAGTCTGTCGTACTCCAGACCTCTGACCACTCTCGTCACGCTCAGGTCTTCCTTTACGTTTATCAGATCTATGACGTATATCAGCATCGTTCCTCCAACCGGCATGAATACGTAGAGGTAAAGGTAGAAGATACCGCTGATTCCTCTTCCGAGGAAGTGAGCAGTCGATATGACTATGATCAGAAAAACGGGAAGTGCGACGAACAGAACTGCAAACACTTCAGCGAGCATTTCTAAGGTTTTCATGTTCATTTCAAGCTGTTTTCTTGCCCTGTCCCTGAAATTCTCCGCTTTGGCGGACATGTAGCCTTTCATGTCCCCTCCGCTCTCGAACACTATCGCAAGCCCCTGCAGAAATTCCTTCAGGTTCTCAGACGGCGTGTTAGCCGCTAACTCGATTATGGCGCTGTTTAAACTCATGCCGAAGAACTCTACGTCTCTGACGATGAACCCGAACTCCTCCGACACCTCTCCGTACAGGTCTTTTTCTGCAAAGATCTGCTTGAAAACCTCGTACAAGGGCATTTTGTCGCAGAGAGAACGCATGTAGGTGATTGCGTGAGGTAGCTTGAGGTCTATACCCGTTTTCCTGCTTCTCGCGAGTGCGAAGGGGTAGGCGAGCGTGAAGGAGTAGAACATAACAGCAAGTACGACCGGAACGAACGGAATCTTTACGGGAAAAAACCTGAGAACGAAAACTCCGGCAACGAATCCGAGCAGAAATGACAGGTAAACGAGAAGGACGTAACTGTTCAGGCTGCACTCTATTAAAGCACCTCTCAGAGCTTTTTTCAGAGATTTCCGGGACACGGGCAGCAAGTAGATTTTAAAGTCTCTCATAAAACTCCTTCCTGTAGGATTCGAGTTTTTCTACGAGAACACCCATGTTTGGTCTCTCTTCGAGAAGGCTTTCGAGGAATTTTGCCCTCGATTCAACCTCTTCTTCGATAAACGTGCTGCTTTTTCCGTAAACTTCCGATAGTTTTCTGATTAGCTTTTCGCTCTCGAACTCTTCGTAACAATCGCAGTTTTTGCTCCAGGAAAAGATCTGCATAGTTTTTATTTCCACGCCTTTCCTGAGTTCCACCATGTACAGTCTTTTCATTCTTCGCACCATCCTTCCTTCGACGTGGTCTATTTTCAGAACCATGAGAAGGTCGAGTGCGTCGAACATGGCGATGGGAACGTTTATCGGTTCGTGCACGAGCCTGTTTATCGCAGAAACTGCGTCTCCAGCGTGGAGTGTCGAGTAAGTTGTGTGCCCGGTGTTCATTGCCTGAAACATTGTTATGGCTTCTTTTCCTCTAACCTCTCCGACTATGAGGTACTCCGGTCGCTGTCTGAGAGAGGCTTTGAGAAGGTTGAACATGTCCTCGGCATCTTTCGCCATGAACGGAGTCCAGTTTTCGTGAGGAAGCCTCACCTCCCTCGTATCCTCTATGGAAATCACCTTCACGCGAAACGGTATAAAAAGCGAGAGAGCGTTCAGCATTGTCGTCTTTCCGCTCGCAGTACTACCCGTTATCAGCATGTTCTGCTTTGCGTCAACGCAGAGCCAGAGTAAAGCTGCAATTTTCGAATCCAGAGTTTTCCATGCTATGAGGTCTAACGGCGTTATCGGCTCTCTGCTGACCTTCCTTATCGAAAAGGTTGAACCTCTCGTACTCACGACCCTGCGGTACGTTACCTGAATTCTCTCGCCAGTCGGAAGAGTTGCATCCGCTATCGGCTTTTCGAGTGATACCTGAGAGTTGGCTTTTTGAGCAAGCTTCAGGACGAAAGAGTCGAGTTCTGCCTCTCCAAACTTTATATTGGTTTTTAAGCTTCCGTAAGCTCTGTGATACACGTAAACGGGCAAATTGTAGCCGCTGCAGGAAATATCTTCTATATGCTGGTCTCTGAGCAAAGCGTCGATTTTCCCGTATCCGAGGAGGTCTTTCCTGAGGTGGTACCATATCTTACCGGCGCTTTTTTCGTCGATTTTTGCCTTTTTAGCCTCTCTTGCAAACTCCCTGAAGAGAGTCGTCTCCTTTTCTCTGTCTCTAACCTCTTCAACGTTTTTTATAATCAGCCTGTCCCTTATTTTCACGTAAATTTTTTTCAAGAATACGGCTTCATCCGGACTCAACTCCGGCTCGACCACCGTATACGTTTCCCCTATAACCGCTTTTGCGAAAGGTTTTTGAAGCCAGTAAGCCTCCAAACCCTCAGGCTCGGATTCGATGTATTCTGCTGAATGAATTTTCCCGTACAGTTCGGAAAAATCCTCTTTCTTTTGTCTGAAACCAAGTAAATCCATCAATCCTGACATTTTGTCAGAAAAACTTAACGTTGCTAATAAATGTGTCGATGGCTTGGGCTGTAAATTCAGTTTTAGCTTTGCTGGAAGTTTCTGAAATTAGGGACAGCAAAGTGGTTTGCGTAAAAAATTAAGGGTTAAGAAAACTCAACGCACTTCTTGATGGCGGCAGGTATTCTGTGCAGGACGTCCATGGCTGTAAAGCAGTAGCCAGCCTCTTCAAAGCACATGTCCCCGGCCAGTCCTGCGACGAAAGCTGAAGCGACAGCGGAATTAAATGCATCTGAATTTGAGAAAAACGCCCCGCAGATGCCGGCAAGTACGTCTCCCGTCCCTCCAACGGTCATCCCAGCGTTTCCGGTCTTATTTACCTTGATTTTCCTTCCGTCCGTAATTACGTCCTCCTTTCCCTTGAGAAGAATCGTGGCGTTAACGTCTTTAGCCAGCGACTTTAACTCTTCTGCGCTCTCTCCGCTCAATCCGAAGTACCTTTTCAGCTCTCCTCTGTGAGGGGTTAGAACGACTTCAGCATCGCTAACAGCATCAACAGCCTGCAGAGCACCTGCATCCAGCACAATCTTTTTGCAGAACTCTGATACAACCTCTACCACTTTTCTCGCAGATTTTTCCTCCATTCCCATTCCTACTACCGCCACATCGTACTTTGCACGGAGAATTTCTTCGGCATCTTCAAATCCGGTAACTATGAGCTCGGGTGAGAAGGAAGAAACGACGTCTTTTATTTGCTCGGGAACTGCAAGAATCGACAAATCCGCACCCGCTCTCAGAGCGGCGAGAGCTGCGAGTGCAGGAGCACCTGTGTACGGCCCTCCGCCTACCACGAGTATCCTGCCGTGAGTGCCCTTGTGTCCGTCTTCAAACCTCCTGAAAGCCATCTTCACGTCACCAGGTCCGGCGAGTTTCTCTAAGTGCAGGGGTATTCCTATGTTTCTGACCACGATTTTTCCTACAATGTCTTTTACCTCACCCCTGAGCAAACCCGGTTTTGGTCTGTGAAAAGTCACGGTAACGTCTGCCTTCACGGCTTTTACGTACTCTCCCGTATCCGGATTTAAGCCAGTGGGAACATCAACAGCGATGACCTTGGCACCGCTCTCGTTTATCAGGTCAACCGCTCTGCTGTACGGTTCTCTCAGCTCTCCCCTCACACCAGTACCGAGCATCGCATCGACCACGCACTCAGCTTCAACTACCTCAGGCTTTAGGCTGCTCACTTCAAAAATTCTGACGTTGCTCAGTTTGAGAAGTTCGAAATTCCTTCTTGCAATATCCGTTTTTATATCACTCGATTTTCCCATGAGGTAAACTTCCACATCTGCATAGCTGGAAAGCACTCTTGACGAGACAAAGGAATCTCCGCCGTTATTTCCAAGCCCGGCAAACACGACCACCTTCGACGGGTTAAACTTCAGAATTTCCTCAGCCAGAGCCATTCCAGCATTTTCCATGAGCTGCAGCCTTGACAGACCGTAGTACTCGCAGTTCAGGTCTAAGGCTGCCATCTCTTTTGAAGTTATTGGATCCATAAAAACATCCTTAGAATTCTGCATAATGTCAGTTCAACAATCGGTATCTTACGGTTTTGGTTTTCCGGTTTGCAAATTTAATCTTAGGTCTTAATGGGGCATACCTGCTGTTGATGTTTGGGTTAAGCACAAGGCGTCTGGAATGCTGCAGTGAACCTTTTTCAGGCTTGAAGAGCTGTGAAACGTTAATTTAAACTTTACTACTTTGACGCTATCTGACGTCTACCGGGTTAACGACGGGCTGCTCAGGTTTTACAGTTATCCTGATTGCGATAACTATCATCCCCCCTTCAACGCTGCAAACTCTACACTTACTTGCTTCACGAAATCGTGCAACTTGCCCCTGTAAAGCCGGTACTACTATCTATTATTTCAAGTAAAGTAACTTTAACTTTCGCAACTTTTGCAGACTTGAAGAAACTCTCCATTTCTTTGAAACTCTATGCACACCAGCTAAAATCAATGAACAACCTTCTACGTCTACTGAATAAAGCTCTACAAGCCGTTTCAGTCACATCACGAAACCTTCGATTGCGTTGATGGAAAGCCCTTAATCATTCTGAAGAAATCGTGAAGAAAAATAGCGGGTGTGCAAACCTGTGCAAGGGTGTGCGAGGTTTTAAGAATTTGAGGGGAAAGAGAGTGCACAGAACGCACAAACCTTGCACAACTTCGCACAAGCCTGCAAAAAGTTGCACAAGCCTTCAAAACCTTCAAAACCTGAAAAGCGACGAAGAGAGTTTCACAGCGGCATTTTAACACTAAACTTGCTAACTTTTCATGTTTTTTGCAGGTAGCTCTATTCAACTAACAGCGAATAAATC
>WAPX01000061.1 GCA_015520485.1 Archaeoglobaceae archaeon | reverse complement strand
CTTCATAAACATTGAGAACGTGAAAGTAAAGCGAAAATGAGCGAAAATAAAGTTGTCTCTGAACGCTGATAGACTCAACATAGCAGTTTAGGTATTTTAGGAAGTGGTATGAGAAGAACTAACAGCCGAAAAAGGTATTAACAGTTTCGAATACATGAAAGAGAATGTTCGACATCGGGTGGAGTGAAGCAACGGTAATACTGATGCTTGCACTGCTGCTCTTCGGCCCGGATAAACTTGCAGAGTTTGCAAAAACGCTTGGAAAACTGTACGGAGAGTACAAGGCAGCAAAAAGAAGACTGGAACTTGAACTCCTGTACGGAAAAGAAGTTCTAAGTAAAAACAGTCTCAAGGATCTGGCAAAGTCTGAACTCATGCTGACGGGTAACTTGGAAGAGGACTTTGCGGAAATCGTTGACTTCACAGCGAATAACAGTTTGAGCGAAGCTAAAACTGCTGGAAGTGAGACTGTCAGCCCTAATAGCTCCAACCCTAATACGTCCAGCCACAAATCCTGTTTAAAATCCCAGGAGTTAGACGATCGCGTAAAATCAAAAAAGAAGAGTGAGTGAGTTTAAATAAAGGTTTGGATAAGGTTATTAAAGTAAGTTAAGAGGGTGATGCAGGATGATAGGTACGAACGAGTTGTTGGTCATACTGGCAATTGCATTCCTTCTATTTGGTGCTAACAAACTTCCCGAACTGGCAAGAAATCTTGGAAGAAGTGCCGCAGAGTTTGAAAAAGCAAAAAGAGAGGCCGAACTCGAATTGATTGAACTTGAAAGAAAGTACAAAGAAGGTTTGTACAACAAGTCAGAGAGAAGAACTAAACTCGAAAAAATAGCCAGAGACCTTGGAATCGACCCCTCCGAAAAGAGTGACGACGAGTTGCTTGATGAAATAAACAGAGCTTTACCAAAAGCTGAGAAAGCGGAACCCTGAAAAGCCTATATCAGCTTTTTCATTATTTCTTCAGATCTATCGTAGCAGTAACTTCTGTTTTTTCCCTCAATTTTCTTCATCTTTATGCAGATTTCAAGTATGTCACACATGGCCGCTACAACACCAGCTCTGAACAGGTTTTTCATTCCAAGTTCTTCCAGAGCGCTCTCGCACCTTTCTCCGATCTTCTCAGCTCTTCTGCAATTTATGGTGCATGGGTAGAAGTTGAATGCAAATAGCGAGTTCGGTAATTCAGCCTCTTTCAGAGAAATTTTACCGGTAAAAACAGCATCAAGAACTCTGTACAAACCCACTTCCACAAATTCGTCTGCAACGACCTCTTCTGGAGACCTGACACTTTTACCGGAATTTCTCAACCTCTTTCTTTTGGAAAAATTACCGATACAGCAGGACGGATACCCAAGCATCTCTCCTTCGAGCTCGTTTATCCTATATATTTTCGATGGATTTCTACTTTTTAAAATTTTCATCTCAGTTTTTCTTATTTTTTTCGTGTATCTTGCAATACCATCTCTGCACAAGTAAAACTGCAGTTCGGGAGAAACTACGACTTCACCCCTGCAGACTATTCTGTTAACGAGAAAGAAGAACGGTTCAAATTTCAGGTTTAAATTTCCAAATTCAAACTCTCCAGACTTTTTCCTCAATTCGTCTTCGAGTTCTTCAATATACTCGCAAACTCTCTCGATTTCGCCTTGCAGTACCGTTCGAACTTTCGCTTCGTATTCCGCAGTCAGTTCTGGAAAGGGATTGCACATTACACACTTCGAGATACCGGCCAACAATCTCGAAGCTTCAAATTTTAAGCCCAGCATATTATTTTTTGATCTGTTCTGGACCGAGTTCGGTTAAAATTCTGTGTGCCGTTATAACTCCCGTCGGTTCTCCAGAGTCTGTAACTATGAGTGTTCTCACGTTTTCCTCCCTCATAATTCTCATGGCTTCTCTTATTTTCGTCGTTTTCTCTACGAAAACGACCTTGGGTATCATGTATTCTCGGACATATGCATCAAGTCTGTCTTCAGCAAGAGCTTTGGCCACCTGCATCAGGCAGAGCAGACCCACGAAAGAGTCGCCTTTCTTTACGGGAGCGCAGTGAATTTCGTTTTCTGCAAGCACTTTTGCCGCCTCTCTAACCGTTTGTTCTGCGCTGACAGTTATTATCGGCGAAGACATGTGGTCCTCAACCGTATCCTTCGGCAAGGCAAATATCTTCTCTATGCTTATGAGAATATAGTTGGCTGTGTCGTCTCTACCAGCCACCTTTCCCCAGACCATCAGTTCGTTTACGGGCGTTGGCCCTATAATGACTTCGTCTCCCGGTTCTATCAACTTTAAGTCTCCTACGATTCTCACCCTCGCAATACATGCTGTGGGATGGCTGAGCGACGGGAGGCTTATCTCCTCTGCACTCGCATCTATCAGCTTTCCGTTTACGATTACCGGAACCCTGACAGACTTTTCTGGTGTCGTTATTGAAAGCAACTCATATGCCTTAACTGTAGGTTTGTATCCGCCTTTGGGACCGGGAACACCTTCAACCAGCCCAAGAGCTCTGAGAGCCTGCATCTGATTTCTAACAGTTCCCGGATTTCTATTTATTAATTCAGCTATTTCTTCACCTTTAATTGATCCGTCCTTTTTCTTGTAGAGAGTGATAAGAGCGTACAGAATATCCTTCTGAATCTGGGTGAGTTCAAGCATATTCTCCTCCTCCTTCCAAGATAATCCGTTTATCATCTATAAATACCTTTCCAGAATCTGTAAGACCAGAACTGAGCATCTAACTTGACTTTTGATAGCTCAGAGCAAGGAGGATTTATATTGCCTGAAACATTTTTAACTGAGGGGAAAAACGATGGAAGAATTCAACGCTGAGGTTTTACACAAGCTTCCCACCGTGCTTACGGCAGATGAACTGCTGGATAAAGCGTTTAGAAGGGCATCGAAGGTTTCGGGCAGGAAGAGAGAGAAAGCCATAAACAAGCTCGCAACCGTATCCAACGTAATCTCGTCTCATCTCAACACGGTAATGAAGGCTCATCCGAGCTACACTTCAATGCCCGAGTTTTACAGAGAGCTGATAGACCTGACAGTGGGGTTAGCCCGGTTAAGGAAAAGTCTCGCCGCTCTCAAGTGGGCGGACAGAATGGTTCAGAAGGTTGTAACGAAGGGTATAAAGCAGATTAAAGGAGGCAAAGATCCGGAAAACGTTTTGAGAGGCACCTACGGCAGAGTAGCGTCCATAATAAAGCAGATAGATGACGAGCTCAGATTTCTAAACAACGCAAAAAAGGCCATGAGAAGAGTCCCGGTATTTCTGAACATGCCCGTTGTCGTTGTTGCGGGCTACCCCAACGTTGGCAAGTCGAGTCTCGTCTCAACTCTGTCGAGCGTAAAGCCGGAAGTGGCAAATTACCCCTTCACGACAAAAGAGATATACGTCGGTATCGTTCAGTTAAACGATAAAAAAGCTCAGATCGTGGACACACCCGGAATGCTCGACAGACCAATACACAGAATGAACAACATGGAAAAAAGAGCAGTTCTATGCATAAAAAATATAGCAGACTGTATAGTTTTCGTTATAGATCCTACGGAGAGCTGCGGATACAGCACTGAGAAACAGTACTCCCTGCTTGAAGAAGTAAAGGAGCTTGGAAAGACCGTACTGGTCGTTTACAGCAAGGCAGATCTGCACAGCATGAGGGATAAACTTGCATTCTCCAGTTTTACTGGAGAGGGAATAAACAATGTAAAAAGAGCTATTTTTGATATTATCGAGAAAAAAGCCTGATTAACCTTTAGCTACAAATAAATTAATTCAGAGTATTAGACAAAACATTTTTAACCAACATTACAAACCGAAATACATGGGAAGAAAACCTGAAAAAGAAGTATTCAAATGGCTTTAGAAGAACTCTACAAAGGGGCCACTGTTCCTCAGGCGGCAAAAGAGGTGGGGGTTAGCAAAGTCATAGGCTACGTATGGCTTGAAAAGTGGAATGAAAAGGGATTGGAAGGCTTAAAACCAAACTACGGAGGGGGAGACCTTCAGAACTAAGTAAAGAGCAAAAGGAAGAGCTCAAAACTATTCTTGAGAAAAGGGATGATTGGACAACCAAGGAAGTGAGAGAACTGATCAAAAACAAATTTGGTGTGGAGTAAGTTATGTCAGATACTATAATAAAGTTAAAACAACACGAGGGCAGGACT
>WAPX01000060.1 GCA_015520485.1 Archaeoglobaceae archaeon | reverse complement strand
CGAACCAGATACCGCTTGTTGAGTGGCTCGTAGAGCAAAGTGTGAAGCACCGCGGAGTCGTGGGCGAGGAGTCTTGTAATCATCTCAGTCTCCTCTACATATCTCCTTACTAACACCTTCTTTGATAATACAGTCATCCTCTTTACATTTGGCAATATAACCACAACTTAATAAAGCTACAGGACAGTATTTGTTTTTTTGAAGGAATAACGCCATTTTTTCCGAAAAGACAAATATTCATAGGTAGTTTCCTCCATATATTGATTAATCTTTTTGCATTATTATTGGGCACCACTTCCTTTATGGCATTGTTAAACATCTCGTGATATAACCATTTTTTATAATCTCTAAGGAAACACCATAATCTCTTTTTCCCGTTTGTAGAGATTCTTTTAAATTTCTCGAGTTTTTCTTCAAGTTTCACATCGTATTTTAGAATTTGTATAATTTTATCAGGAATCGCTATCTTTTTCTTTCCGTCAAGTTGATAAGTTAATAAGTGTAAAGCACATGCTACTCTTATAAGAAAATCGTCTTTCCCTCAAATTTTTGAATAAAATGCAAAATGAAAGCAACAATATTTCGTTTATGTTTTTTCCATTTATGATTATTTCATGTTTATCCAAAATTTCTAAAGTTTGGAGTATGTTTTTATAATCACTGGTTAATTGTTAGTTTTAGATTTAAATCTGAATCGTTCTTTGCCGTTATCTTGATATTTCTCATAATGCTCTTTAAGAATCTCCTCCGGAGATTTCTTATTCCTTGAATATTCATATACTAACTCAGAAAAGATACATCCTCCTTTATCCCAAACAATTTCAAATTGCATTTGTCTATCTGTAATATAGCAAATCTAATGTGTGAGAATTTTTTTCTTAGTTAAATCATTTCTAAAGAAGTTCACAAAGTTATAGCTATTTTCTGTATTCCATCTCAGTGCATCCAACCAAGAAATTGTTTTGAAAATTTTAAGAAGTAAATTTTTATTTTTTATTTTTACCTTACTCATCCTAATACCTCGCCCACAATTTCACTTAACACATATTTCACGAAATTTTTATTCGCATACCTTCTGGGTAGGTGTTAAAGCGAAATTTATAAACTTGTTTACCATAAGAAATCTCGTGACATTAAAAAGTTTATTCCACAAGAGCACATAAAAGCTTGAAAATCTGACATTAAATATTTAAACCAAATTCAGTTAAATACTAATAAAAGAAAATTTAAAAATCGAATTACTCTTCCGCAATTTCCACAACGCCCTCGTCAATTTCTTTCTGAAAGTCCTTTGGATTTTTGCCTTCAACTGACACGCCCATCGACACGCAGGTTCCGAGTACCTCTTTTACAGCAGCTTTTAACGTGTAGCTGAGCATTTCAGCTTTCTTCATCTTTGCTATTTTTATGACCTGATCAAGCTTCAGATCAGCCACAACTTCTCTGCCAGTTTTACTCGATCCTTTTTCTATCCCGAGCTCTCTTTTAATCAGCGCAGACGTGGGCGGGACACCCACCTCTATGTCGAAGCTCCTGTCATCGTGTACTATTATCTTTACGGGAACAGATAAGCCGTCAAATTCCTTGGTGGCTTCGTTTATCCTGTCCACTACCTGCTTGACGTTTAATCCAAGAGGACCTATTACCGGACCGAGCGGTGGACCGGGAGTAGCTTTACCTCCGGGAACAAGAACCTCTACCTCTCTTGGCATACACAACACCCCTCCTGCGTAAATCAGCGACTACTTAATAACTTTACTCAGCCTTCTTGTCGACGATTCTGACGTGGTCGGCATTTACGGTTATTGGAATTGGAACTACAGCTTCTCTCAGTTCAACTGTTATCTCGTTCCTCGCCTCATCAACCCTTCTGACTATGGCAAGTTCTCCCTTAAAAGGTCCGGAGACGATTTCGACTGTGTATCCTTCTTTTATCTGCTCCGCTGCCTTCTTTGGAGTTAAAAAGTGCTCTATTTCGTGGAAGGATATATCTCCCCTGACGACACCTTTGATGTGAGGTAAACCTCTTATCGCCTTGAGTATGTCTTCCATTTTCTCCGCTTCCACTATTATGTAGCCCTTCAGCTCTTTCGGAGCGAGGATTGAGTAAACTCCGAGGTCGTACTTTCTGATGGCCATTTCCATTAAATTCGCAACAACTCTTTCCTGATTTGCGGTCGTCTTTACGACGAAAAACTTGTTTTCCACGTTTTCGCTCACTTCGCTCATGTTTCTACACCGCTTATTTTACAGCTTACGTTTCGACTCAACCGTTCCGCATACAACCTTTAACTTTCAGTGCTTGAGAGAAGCGGGTATGATGTCCATGAGCAGGTAGATGACGAAGCCTATCACTCCGACAACGAACATGACGGCAACCGATACCTTTGTCGTCATTGTAAATTCTTCCTTGTCAGGCTTTCTCGTCATCTTCAGCACGTTTATGTACTCGTTAAGCTTCGCTCTGAACTTTTCTCTGCTGGTCATCCAGCTTAAATCGAACTGAAATTCTGCGGGCATACGATCAGCTCCTGTCCTCTCCGTTAAAAATATTATCTCACGAGGTCTATTCCATATCTCTTACCGGTAGATGGTTTCTTACCGAGTATCTGGGGAGATTTAACTCCAGTAACGATAACCAGAGTTCTCATCGTGTTTTCCAAGTCTGGATCTATCATAGCACCCCATATTATTCTCGCATCGGGATCGACTTTTGTATATATTTCCTCCACGACCCTCTCAGCTTCCTCTATCGTCATGTCTGGCCCACCTGTAACGTTTACAAGTGCTGCTTTAGCTCCGGAGATATCCACTTCGAGCAGGGGACTTCTCAATGCCTTTCTTATGGACTCCGTAGCCTTGTCCTCTCCACTCGCCTCTCCAAGACCTATCATCGCCACTCCTCCCTTTTCCATTATCGTTCTCACGTCTGCGAAGTCCAGGTTTACGAGAGCAGGCTTCGTTATCAGCTCGGTTATCCCCTTAACAGCCCTCATCAGTATTTCGTCGGCAACCTTGAAGGCGAGCTGAATCGGATAGTTTGGAACGACGTCGAGCAACCTGTCGTTTGGTATCACTATAACCGTATCTGCTGCCTCTCTCAGTCTCTCCAGTCCCGCTTCGGCGTTTGCCCTTCTTATAGCTCCCTCTGCTGAAAAGGGAAACGTTACGGTCGCTATCGTTAAAGCTCCCGCTTCCTGAGCGGCTTCAGCCACGACAGGTGCTGCTCCTGTTCCTGTTCCTCCACCAAGTCCGCAGGTGACGAACACTAAGTCAGCTCCTTCAACGACCCTTTTTATCTCCTCTTCGTTTTCCCTTGCAGCCTCCTCGCCAACCTGAGGTAAGCTTCCGGCTCCAAGACCCCTCGTCCTCTTTTTACCAATAAGCAATCTTCTGTGAGCCTTGGTATAGTAAAGCTGTTGAGCATCAGTATTTACGGCTATCAATTCGGCACCGGCAATACCCTCCTCGTACATCCTCGATACGGTATTACACCCGCTGCCTCCAACCCCAATAACCTTTATGTTCGTCTTTAACTGCTCGAGTATTTCCAGTATCTCATCCTCTACATCTTCTGCTGGACCAAATCCTTCAGCCCTTTCCCTTTCGGCTCTTTCCAGAGCTTCTT
>WAPX01000059.1 GCA_015520485.1 Archaeoglobaceae archaeon | reverse complement strand
TGGATAATTTTAAATACCCTTACGCTGAAAGCAGATGGGGGTGAGCCGGGTGAGTGGCAAAGTAAAAAACAGAAAGGACAGGGCAGTGTCTCCAGTGATTGGAGTGATGCTGATGCTCGTCGTTACAGTTCTCTTAGCCGCTGCCGTCAGTGCCTTTACCGGAGGTCTCAAAGCTCAGAAGCCCGCACCTTCAGCGCAGTTCAGGGTTAAGATATTCAAAAACACTACTGTAAACATGGGCACCACGTCTTTTAAGTGCTCTTATATAGAAATAACAGAAACTTCAGGCGATAGAATACCAACCAAGGACCTAGAAATTATAACCTACAACCCTGACGCCTACGGACCGCACAAAATGATGGTTGTGAAGCCAGACAGCATGAACACGCACACATACTTGAAGGATTGGGGAATATGGGAAAACGGCACATCGCCTTACCTCAACAATTTTGCTTATGGATTCTGGTGGAATAATCCGAAGACTTGGTTCGGTAATTACACCGTGCACCCCGGAGTGACGATGACTGCAGACTGGTACAGCAATAATGCACAGGCTAAATGGAATGCAAGCACGGGGTGGTATGTGACGAACCACACGGTTGATCCAAACGCGGGCAACGTTACGGGATTCTGCGCCTGCATAGCAGACGGCTGGAACGTAACGCCGGGGCATTACATAACGGTGGAGATAGTTTACACACCAACACACACGGTGATATGGAAGAGTAAAGTCCTCGTGGAGGGTGAGGGCGTATGAAGCTCGTTGATGACAGAAAGGGCGTGTCTCCAGTAGTCGGCGTAATGCTGATGCTCGTGGTAACTGTAATACTTGCAGCAGCCGTAAACGCATACACGAGCTCCATATCTCCGCAAAAGCCAGCGCCAGTAGCAGAATTCGACGCCAAAGCGTCTATCCACGACAAAAACATAACCCTTACCATGCTGAGCGGCCCACCAATACAGAAAAGCGATATATACATTAAAATAACTACAAGCGAACCTCTAACGTCGGGATACGTGAACATGAGCAACGTCACGTTCTACCACGCAAACCAGACGAACGCTCAGTTTGTCGTGCCGGGAGACATAATAAAGATACACTTTACAACAGGTATTGACACTTATTCAAGTCCACCGAGAGCCTACGCCGACTTTACCGGGCCTCAGATACAGTTATGGGTTTACGAAGGTTCGCCATTCACACTGACGATAATAGACAAGGACACAGGCAACCCGATATGGACAGGGCACCTGTACATGAATCCGTAATTAAAAATTTCAAAATTTTTTAAAATAAAAATTGCATTCAAAATTTTTTATACTCATTTCGGGGTCGTTTATTCCGTCAAATTCTCCTTCGACGAGTTCGTAAGGGTTGTAATTTACCAATTCACATTCGTTCGGGCTAAGTATAGCAGTTTCAACGTTTCTCTTTCGCCGACCTCTCAGGTAGAGTTTGGCACCTGAAATGAGGTCGCAGTAAGCAGGACAGTGACCGCCGAGAAGAACCCCCCTCTTTATGCATTCCCTGAACCAGTTGCACTGCAAGACTCTGTACTCCATCGTTTCAGGATTTATCCACAGAATTGCTTCTCTTCTTCCACTGCAAACTCTGACACACATACCGTTACTTTCGGTCATCTTCGGTCACTTCCTTTTAACGTCATGATGATCCTGAACATATTTAACATTTTCTAATGCTAATACTTATAATGATGAAAACGTATGTGCATAAGTATATACGTACGCAGGTAGTTGAGGGATAGGTTATGATTTGAAGATGAATGCGTTCAAAGTATCTGTTCAACTTCACTCCATTCAGGGAAGTTTCTTGCCCCGTAGTGCTGTATGTTGTACGAAGCCACAAAATTTCCGGCCTTCAAACACTCCTCCAGACTTCTACCACTCAGCATGGCTTTCAAAAACCCGGCGGCAAAAGAGTCCCCAGCACCGGTCGTATCGACAACTCTCTCAACTTTGAACGCCGGCGAAAAAACTTTTCCACCCCTGTGGTACGCTACACTCCCTCTCTCCCCCAGAGTTACAACCAGAACAGAAACGTAATCGAGAAAGTCTTCCGGATCAGCTCCAGTCATGCTGAACTCCATTTCCGAAAGAATTGCTATGTCAACGTACCTTAAAAGCTCTGAAAGTTTATCGAAACCGAGAGACGCGTAGGGATAGCCGAGGTTTAAAGCCACCTTACATCCACGACTTCTTGCTTCTCTGGCTATGCCTAGGTGGACGTCAAAGCTCATTTCAGACGGAAAAGGGTCGAGGTAAAACAGTTTCGTTTCCGTGTAATCTTTTTCTTCCAGACGTAATTTCAACTCTCCAGAAGCGTTTGGGTGAACGAAGAAAGTTCTCTCCCCGTCTTCATCAACGTATATGTCCACTTCTCCCGTTTCCGGGTGCGTAATCCAGTAAAATACCGAAACACCGACTTTTTCAAGGCTGGATTTGAAGAAGTCGGCATTGGCATCTTTTCCGAGTGTGGTGTAGAATCTGCACCTCTCGCCAAAGCTCGCAAGTCCGTAAATTGTGTTCGCAGCAGCTCCACCGGCCTGTTTTATGCTTTCCCTAACTATTGCCTGACCGCCCCTCTCAGGATACCTGTTTATCCTGCATATCCTGTCAACCAGAGCTGGCCCGACACCCGATACGTACCTCACCTTGGCAGGTTAAACACCTGATTTTTTAGCTTTCCCGTTTTGTCAGTTTATCAGCATTACTCCTGCATATCCTTGTCAGCACCATCACCTGTTCATCCGGAAACTTAAAATAGTATGAAAAACAGCCCGGAACAACCAAGGTGTGGAAAATGGTATCGGAAGATGTTAGGGAAAAAGCTCTGGCTCTTGCGGAAGCAATTTTGAATTCGGAAGAGTATAGGGATTTTATCGAGAAAGAGAATGTTTTGAAGGAAGACGATGAAGCTCAGAGACTTCTTGCCGTGTTTCAGGAGAAACAGAGAGAGTTCATGGCCATGCAGCTCAGCGGAGAAATGGATGAACAGCTCGTCAACGAGCTGAGTGAGATCCAGAGTAAGTTGAACAGTATGGAGTGCGTCGTGAGCTTTGTGAACTCCTATCAGAGGTTTGTTAACCTGCTCGGAGAAATCGGAGAAGTTATAAGTCAGGAAATACAGTTCGATTTTGGAGAGGCTTACAGGGGCTAATAGCAGCTGGTGGTTAAACGTTTTCAGATTTTCAGATATTTTGTGCGGTTTTATTTAATGTTTTTTACAACATTATTTATTTTGTTGGATACAATTTGCAACTGGCTCCACTGTTAAAAATGTTAAAATCAGGTTGCTCAGCGATGCCTCAGCACTGGATAGATTAGAAGTAAAACTAATGTCCGAACAGAGCAGAGCGATTCCTAAACTTATTGAAAATGACGTGTAATATCCCCGCGCTGAGGGTGTCGAGATAACCACCTCCAGTAGTTGTAGAAAACCATAAAATTCTCTAACCAGCTCTGCACTCAAAAGAACTTTTAAGGAAACTTGTTCCAGAACCTCTTCGTCCTCTCCTTAAACCTCGAAAAGAACCCCCTCAACTGCGTTTCTACCAAACGTGCCTGTAGTTTAATCCCATTTTAGAACCTATAAATACCAGTATCCTCCGTCAACGACGATTTCTGGCTCGTTTTCACAGTATTTAAGAAATTCCTATACTTAATACTCATTTAAAATAATATAAAATTACAATATAAAAAAATAAAATCTGCGACCAGAGGTCATGGAAGAGCGATCTGATATACGAACTCTAAAAAAGGTTGTGAGGTAAGAGGTCTGGAGAACGAACTTACCCTTTAACTGCTGGTAATCCAAGCAAATATTGTAAAAATCTTCGTTTTTGACGACAGGTTAATATAGCTCATAGTGATAATTACCTTTATGGTATATGGGGGATACTCTTATCTGGATTTCGAATACGAACCGGGCAAAAACGATTTTGTTGTTCTGCTCTACACTTCCGGGAAGTACGAGCTCGAAAAACTTGCGGAAGCAATAGCCTCTGAATCGTCTGTTGGCACGTGGACAGACATCAAAACGATGAACGACTACGTGTTTGAGCACTACAGAGCAAGGGTGTTCAGGATTCAGAAGGTCAGAGAAAACGAGGGTTTTGTTTACATAGCCTACCCGCTCGAGCACTTTGACCTGAAGAACTTTAACCAGTTTCAGGCTTCAGTTCTCGGAAACATCTTCGGGATGAAGGAGCTTGAGAGCCTGTACATTCTCGATATAGTATTTCCGGAAAAGTACCAGAAGCTATTTAAGGGTCCGGCGGTGGGGCTGGACGGTATAAGAAAGTACGTCGGAACTGACAGGAGTTTAAGGCCTCACGTGGGAACAATAGTGAAGCCAAAGGTCGGTCTTGCACCGGAAGAATTTGCTGAAGTTGCCTACAACGCGTGGGTCAACGGTCTCGACCTCGTTAAGGATGATGAGAACCTCGTTGATCAGGATTTCTGCAGGTGGGAGGAGAGGTTTAACGCGGTTTTTGACGCAATGGATAGGGCTGAAAGTGAAACGGGGGAGAAAAAAATCTACTGCGTTAACATAACAGACTCCTCGATAGAAAGAATGGTTGAAAGGGTCGAAAAGGTAGTTGAGAGGGGTCACAACTGCGTAATGCTTGATGTTTACGTTCTCGGAGTTACCGCTCTTGAGTACATGATAAACCTGACGAGAAAGCACAGGCTGATAGTGCACGCTCACAGAGCCGGATATGCTGCGTGGCACAGGGGAAACTACGGCGTAAACTTTCAGGTGCTTGAAAAACTCTACAGAATGATAGGAGTTGATCAGCTGCACGTTGGTACAGGCGTCGGAAAGATGGAGGGGGGTTCTCTGCTCATAAAGAGATTTCACGAACTTGCAGAATTCATGGAGGGCGAGGAAAAATTCTATCTCGGCTCCTTCGCCTTCAGGTTTGCTGATCACATAAAACCAATAATGCCTGTTGCCTCCGGTGGACTGGATCCAACAAAAGTTGACGCCTTAACTGTCATTCACGGGAGGAACGTTACAATTCAGGCAGGTGGAGGAGTGCACGGGCATCCGGGCGGCACTTCCGCTGGAGCGAGAGCTCTGAGACAGGCCGCTGAAGCTGTTGTTGAGGGGTCGAGTCTGGTGGAGTACGCTGAAAAGCACAGGGAGCTGAAGGAGGCGATGGAGAAGTGGGGATACATGGATCCGGAGAGCGTGAGAAAGAGACTGGAGTTTGAGAAGAGAAAAGATTTGCTCGACGAAATGGCTGTTAGAAGGGGAATCGAATTTATAAAGAAGATATCGTGGTATATATAATTCCTTTATAATTTTTCTTCTCCCTTTTTGTTCTCTTCAGAAGATTTGACAACGCACTTTCCTTTTTCACTCGGTTTAACTCTAATCTTTGCGTCTCTGAATTCGAGGCTGAAAGTTACATTGAGAATTCTGTCCAGAAAGACTGCCAAGGCTGCTACCTCGCTGTGGGGCTGGTTACCTATTGCAACGTTTAAATCTGAAAGCTCGTAAACCTCTGCGGGTACCTTTTCCGCCCCAACGACGACGAGAACTTTCTTTGCTGCTCTTATAACATCCAGTTTTTCCGTTAGAGGTTTACCGTACATAGTCAGGTGTACCTTTAAACCATCAAAGTTTCTCAGGAGAGATTTCCAGCTGCGCTTTTCTACAAAAAATTCGCAAAACCCATTATTTTTACCCCACCTGCTGCAAACGTCCTCAATACTCTCAAACAGTTTCGGGTCTTCCACATCAAAGTAGATTCCACACGCTCCAAACGCTCTTGCAGTCAGTGCAACGTGGGTGGAAACTCTCTTATCCCTTTCCGGTCTGTGGCCAATTCTCAGAACGTAAATCCTCTGCATACAGAACCTCGGGCAATCAATTTCCAAATTCTATTTCGAGCGTGTAGCTATCGGCGTAAATTTTCTTAACGTTCCTTCCAACTTCACTTCTCACCTTTTCGGCGACTCTTTCCGATGGCATGCCGAGCTTCGCAAACAGACAGCTCATCAAAAGGTTGCTGTTGGAAAAGAACAGTCCGGCCATTCCTTTATTCAGGTATATCCTCAAATTTTCCTCACCCATCATCTTTGCGTAACCCCTCTCCCTGAGCCAGCTCTCAAAGTCGTCGGCGGTAACCCTAACCTTTCTGAGCATGTTTACAGAAGAGCGAAAGGAGTATATAACTGGTTCCACTACCTGAATCAATGAAGAAAATTCTCGTGTGCCCTGTATGCAAGTCAAAGGACGTAACTCTCGACACGGGTGGTATCACCGGCAAATACGTGTGTAAAAACTGCGGATATATCGGTTCAGTTATTCTCGAGCTAACGGAGGGTGAGTACAGAGAGCTATTAGAGGCTGAAAAGCTGGAGAAGGAGGCTGAAAAGAAACTCAGTAGTAAAAGCAAGATGGAGGAGGAGTTTAGAGATTAAACCTTTAAAGCTTAAATAATCAGGTTTAAAACTCCTTTGCAGGTTCTAATTATGATTTTAGAGCGTTTTAGTTTATTTCTTGCGGGCAGATCTTTTTTTACAGCCAGTGTGAACGAAATTAAATACCTTTTCTGTAGCCACCGGAGAGCGTCAAGAATAGGGATAAAAAATAAATAAACTAAATAAAAGATATGCAACCTACCTTAAGGCAGTTAGTGGACTACGTTAAGGCTACAAGCTTCGAAGGAATAAGGAAGGTATAGAGTTAAAGATATTAGTTTTATTATACTTCTTCGGTCTTTCTTCAGAAACAAGTCAATTCTTATCTCTTTTTGAGGAGATAAGTCACGAATAGGTCAGAATCTAATCACAGACTCAAGAAAGTCTTAAAGCAACCGGAAAGAAGGTTAATAGCGATAGACGAAACCAAAATTAAGCTGGAGAAGAAATTAATCTTTGTTTGGGCTGCTGTAGACGTAGATACAAAGAGGGCTTAACCATAGGCTTCTGAAAGCATAGGGAACTTTGAAGCTTACGTTTTGAGAGAAGTCAAATACTGCGAAAACAAGCCAGAAGTTGTTGTTGACAGGGGATTCTGTACAGGCTTTACAAAGTTGTTTAAAATACAGGCACGTTCGGTGAGAGAAATACAGTTGAAGGAGAGGACGAAGAGGTTCTGGAATAGATTTCTAGGAGTTTTTCGAATGCAGAGCTGGTTAGAGAGTTTTGTAGCATTATATAATTACTGGTGGCGTTTATCTTGACAGTTCTCACCTTCTTATCTAACCTTCTAATTTTAAGTAAGTATTCGTAATACATAATACAGTTTATTAACTAAGACTCTAACTTAATTTTCATATCATTATATATATTTTCAAAATCAAGAAGCTATTGTAGGTGAGGTGTCGAAATTGAAAAAATCGTTAGGAATTCTGGGCATTCTGGTAGCAATCTGCCTCGCAGTAGGGGTAGGTGCTACTTTCAACGACTACAACGCCAGTAGAAGCATACATTGGAATATAACAACCGACGACGCGGAACTGATAAACCTGAAACCGATACAACCATACGCTTACATTGATACAAACAACGGAGAACTCGTGCTTGACTTCTCCCCGCACAACCCCAACTATCCCGGATACGGTAACGGTATCAGTCCGGCAAGTGAGTACAACTTTAACGAGGTTTTTGAGGTGAGCAATGACCTGTGGGAAAACACGACAATAGTTGTTAGAATAACTTCCAACCTTTCCAGCATCGAATTCTACTGCCCGCAGGGTGGCGTTTACTCCGTGCAGAGCCAGACTCTTGCAACATCCAGTGACACTGCGAGGAAGGACGTCTGTTTCGTGCTGCATCCCGGACAATCAAAGAAAATAGGAGTTGACCTGAGCGCTGATGGCGACAGTCCGGGAGACGTGTGGAATGCAAGGATGACTGTAAAAGCATACAGGCTCGGAACTGAGCCAGCTGAGCTGCAGTTTCTGGAGTAAGTTTGTGAGTTGAGAGGTGAGTGTGGATGAAAAAGGCAATTGGTTTACTGCTCCTGATAGTTGGCCTGACTTTAACCGTGAGTGCTGGTGCTAACTTCAGGTATTACAAAGCGGACAGAAAGATGACTGTCAACATCACTGCTGACGATAACGAGTTTATAGACCTCAAACCTTTGCAGAACTACTCCTACCTGAACAACGGTAAGCTGCTGATAGACATAAGCCCCAATAACCCCAATTACCCGAGTGGGGGTGGAGTGGGTATGAGTCACAACTCCACCTACGTATTCGAAGAAGTGTTCGAAGTCAGCAACGAACTGTGGGAGAACAGCAAAGGAGACTTTCCGATATGTGTAACGATTTCCGTTCCAACAAACAGCGGAGTTGAGGTCTTCGCGGGAACTTACTACAATAACGGAACGGCAAGCATAGCCAACCCTGGAACCCAGATTCAGTTCGTCGTTCAGCACGGAACTCCAGTAAAGGTAGGCCTCGTATTCAACAACACGTGTGAAAGCTTTGGAATGCATCAGGTCAACATGGACATTCAGGCACAGAAGTGTCCGTAATCAAACTTTAACTTTTTTTAATTTTTTGGTGATATACTATGTTTTCCAGACTGTTAACACTACTGCTAGTAGGATTCATTGCCACATCAATTGCGGGTTTTGCCCTCGACAGACCGGTACTGATGTCCTACGTTACTTCGGGCAGCATGAGGCCAACACTCGATGTCGGAGATCTGTTCTTCATAAATCCCCTTTCCAAGGGAGGCGTTGGGCAGATAATCGTCTTCAAACTGAACGGTCACTGGACTGTGCACAGGGTTTACGCTGAGGTCAGCGGCGGATACATAACAAAAGGAGACAACAACGTCGCTACTGACCAGAAAGCTACGAATCCCGTAAGGATGTCAGATGTAGCCGGTACTGTTGTAACGGTAAACGGAGAACCCGTAAAAATCCCGAAAGTTGGAGTGTACATAGAAAAAATAGCCAAGTACACGGGTAAAATCCACAACCTGTACGTCGCTTTCGCGCTGCTCGCAGCGGGTTCTCTGCTCATAACTGCAAAGGAGAAAAAAAGGAAAAAAGGAAAAAAGATTGTTGTAAGGTACAGAACACTTTACACGATCATTTCCGCTTTAACTGTAGCGGTTCTGCTGATCGCGATAACCAGTACATGGAGTCTGATCAGCTTTGATTACGCTTCAACCGTTGCGGGAGGGCAGAGAGAAGGATGGTACCTTCCGGGATCAAGCTTCGAGGAAAACTTCACAGTAAAGAAAACACCGATTCCTTCGATTTGCGTTCTAAACGCTGAAAGCAGCAGAGTTGTTCTGAATGATACTGCATTTGTTTTATGGAACAAAAATAAAATTATTAAAGCAAAAGTAAAAGTTCCATTAGATACAAGATTGTATGTAGAAAATATTAATATTTACAGATATCCATACACACTGCCTGAAAAAGTGATAGTTGAAATGGCAAAATACGATCCCCGCTTACCGCTTCTAGCTTTTTCCGCTGAGTTTGCTTCAATTCTTTCACTGGTTTACTTGGCAACGGGTAGTGGAGATGAAGTCGTATTTAAGTTCAGGAGGAGGTTTGTATGAAGTTGTTGCTCGCCCTTGCGCTGTTACTCGCCTGTACGGCATTCTTTGGAGGTAGAAGCATAGTTGTAAATGTGGTTGGATTAAATCACAGCTACATAGCTGTTAACGAAAAGTGTGTCAGGGGCAACATAACGGTTAACGTGTACAACAGACTGTGGGAAAACAAAGACGTTTACGTGTATTTAACTCCAGAATGCTCTAACGTCAGTCTGGATTCCAGAACTTTTGCAATACCTCCGGGTGGAAGTTTAACTATTACAGGTCATGCAAGAAACGTAACTTTTGCCCCGGTACTGCTTAAAGCTTACTGGGATGGCGGCAGTGCTGCAATCAATTTGAAGATTGAGTGTAATTAACAGTAATTAATTTTTCAGCAGGTGCTGTATATGAGTACTGGAATTAGAAACCATATAAAAAAGATTATGAGCAAAAACTGTGTATTCTCGATACTGTTAGTCTGCACTATCGTTCTTTCTCTCGCAGCTCTTTCCTGGACCATGCCGGCAGAGAAAGTAGTTAAATCCGTGAAGGGTTACGAAGTTGAAAATGGACTTTTAAAACATAAAGCGTATTTTAAAGATAACAGGTTCTACGGAAGCAGCAGGAGCATGAAGTACTATCCGTCTTCTCTGGTAAAAACTCTGGTGCTGAACTACACTTTCAGCAGCGTGCCGGCAAAAACCGGAAATTACACTTTCAAGGGCGTGGTTACGTACTTCGTTACGCTCGGTAAAAGCAGATATACACTGTGGGAGGATAGAATATTTGAAAAGAACGGAAGCTTTAACAAGAGTTTTACTGCGAGCTACGCTTTAAACGTGTCTGAACTGAACAGAAAAATTTCGAGAACTCTCGGTGAACTGAAAGTCAGCAGTCTGAAACACGCAATCTCCTTTGAAGTTACAGTAAACAACGGGTCCTTTAAACACGATTTTTCCCTGATCAGAGATTCCGGATTGTTACACTTCACGAACGCGGAACACAGGCTCAGGAAGCCGAAGTTTTTCAGTAGAACTGTGGAGAACAGAGCTGACGTTCTCGGGTACGGTGTTGAAGTTTCCAAGCTCAGAATGTCTTCAACCCTGTTAGCCTTTGTTTTACCTCTGTTTGCTTACTCCTCGTATTTAAGGATTAGAAGACAAAGTACGAGGGAGATAGACAAATACGCCGTTGAGTGTGAGGACGTTGAATTGAACGGGAAAAAAGCAGTAGTTTTAAGCAGTGAAAAAGACCTCAGAAAGATTTTTGAGCTTCTGGACAAGCCGGTGATGAAAAAAGGCGACAGCTACTTTGTTGTGGACGGAGATGTTGCTTACGTTTACAGGGTTAAATAAAGGTTAAATTATCTAAAAATTAATTTTTTGTAATTTTTACACTTGCAGTTTTACTGTACAGAAGACGGTACAGAAGAGCGCAGTAAAAATCAGAAATCGTTAGAAATCAAAAATTAACAGGCTGGAAAAAGCAAAAAAGAAAATATAGTTTAAAGGACTAAAAATTAAGTATGACTCGAATTGGTGGAGCAGGTAAGCTCTTCGGTACTGACGGCGTTAGAGGGATTGCCAACGAAGAATTAACTGTGGAAATGGCTGTTAACCTCGGCAGAGTAATAGCAACTTTGAGAGACGGAACGCTCGCAGTTGGAATGGACGCCAGATTATCAAGCCCCATGTTCAAGAGTGCCGTTACCGCTGGAATAACGTCAGCCGGCTGTGATGTTGTTGATCTGGGGCTCGTACCAACTCCAGCCCTTCAGTACTACGTCAAGTGCAGAAAAGATCTTTCCGGTGGAGTTGTCGTAACTGCGAGCCACAATCCAAGACAGTACAACGGTATAAAGTTCATACAGGAGGACGGCAGAGAGTTCACGAGGTCAATGGACGAAGAGAGTGAAAGAATGTACCTCAGCAAGTCTTACAGAATCGTACCGTGGGATAAAGTCGGCAAAGTATACGTGGAGGATTGCAGAAGAACTTACATAGAGGGCATAATGGAAAAAGTTGACATTGATGCGATTTCGGAGAAAAAGTTTAAAGTCGTTCTCGACTGTGGAAACGGAGCTGGATGCGTTACGAGTCCCGAACTGCTCAGAAGGCTCGGCTGCAGATGTATAAGCATTAACGCCCATCCGGACGGTACGTTTCCATGCAGAAATCCGGAACCTGTAAAAGAGAACGTTGAATTCCTCATGCAATGCGTTAGAGACTCCAAAGCCGACATTGGTGTGGCTCACGACGGCGATGCAGACAGAGCCACCTTTGTGGACGAGAGAGGAGAGTTTGTAAGCGAAGACGTTATGCTCGCGCTGATGGCAAAGTACTACGTGGAAAAGAACGGTGGAGGTATCGTTGTCACTCCAGTTTCCTCGTCCAAGTGCGTTGAGGATGCTGTCAGAGAGGCTGGTGGAAAAGTCATCTACACTGCAGTTGGATCGCCCGTTGTTGCGGAAACTATGCTCAAAACGGGTGCTGTTTTTGGAGGGGAAGGTAATGGAGGACTGGTCTTTCCAGAACACCTGCTTGCGAGGGACGGAGCCATGAGCCTGTCGAGAGTTCTCGAATTGATGGCAAAGGAAGGTAAAAAACTGTCGGAGCTTGTGAAGGACATTCCAAAGTACGTTACACTTAAAGCAAAAGTCCCGTGCAGGGACAAGCTCAAACTGCTCGAGGGTTTAAAGGAAAAATTCCCGGATGCCGACTTTACGGATGGAGCAAGAGTCGAATACGAGGACGGGTGGATACTCATCAGGCCTTCGGGAACTGAACCAATAGCGAGAATAATGGCAGAATCGAAGTCTGAAAAAAAGGCTAAAGAGTTACTCGAAATGGGAATGGAGGTAGTTAAAAGCATTCTCAGCTAACTCAGCTGACTGAATACCAAGAGTGCTTTACTGACATACATAACTTTCATAAACTTTTTTAATACACGGCTCTTCAGAGAAAATTAGAAGAGTTGAAAGTTATCTCCGATTTCACTGCCAAGCAATATTGGAGCGATAACTGTTAACGCTGACGAACACGGAGTGTGTTAAATATCCAACAGATGTTGGGACTTAATAAATGTTTCAAAGCTTATTTGCCGAGCTCCTGCACATCTTGTAACGTTACCGAGTGCGTTTGATTCCTTATCTTAATCCTGTTTCAATCTCGAAATAGAGAAGTACAAACTGACAATCGGAGAGTTAATATACTCTTTCAGCACAGTGACCACCATGACCGTTTACATCTGCGCCATGTGTGGAGCGGAAGTAGATGTCGAGCCGGGAGAAAGAGTTCAGTGCACGAAGTGCGGAAGCAGAATACTCATGAAGCCCAGACCTCCAGCTCTCAAAAAGAAGGTTATGGCAATATAGGCTTTTTTTGTTTTTGCGCCTCGCATCCCTATTAATGTTGGGGTTCGGTACATTAATTCTCCTCAATTCTCTGCCTCAAAGTTACTGCCAGTCAAAGCTAAAATGCAGAACAAAATGAAAACGGGAAGTATTTTAACCCTCTGTGCCGAACTTCACCAGACATGATGGACATTCCGAGAATCATACTCAGTGGGACGAGCAGCAGGGTTGGAAAAACGATGATTTCTATCGGCCTGATGAGAGCTCTGGTCAACAGGGGATACCGTGTTCAGCCCTACAAGGTTGGCCCGGACTTCATAGACCCGAGTTTCCACCACTTCGCCACGGGAAGGTACAGCAGAAATCTCGACAGCTTCATGCTATCCGGAGTGGACATAGTTGAGACGTTCGAGAGAAACTTCAGAAACGCAGACATAGCGGTTATAGAAGGTACTATGGGCCTTCACGACTCCCATCACGCCACGGACGAGAAGGGCAGCACGGCGGAAGTCAGTAAGATTCTGAAGTGCCCGGTCGTGCTTATAGCCAACGTGGAAAGGATGTCGAGAACGGTCGCTCCTTTTATTTACGGCTACAAAACGTTCGACCCCGAAGTGATGATTGAAGGTGTGATTCTGAACAGAGTCGGGAGCGAGAGACATGCAATGAAAGCGAGGCTCGCCGCAGAAAAGCTTGCAAAGGTAAAGGTGGTTGGAGTTATTCCGAGGAGAAAAGACGTCGTAATCCCGGACAGGCATCTCGGCTTGATTCCCGCATACGAAAAGAAGGAAGAGTTCGAGGGTCTGTTCGACAGGCTTGCCGAGCTCGTGGAAACTTACGTAAACGTTGACGAAATCGTGAAAATTGCCGAGAGAGCACCACCACTCGAGGAAGTTCCGGAGCATCCAATTTTCAAAAGCGAAAGCAAAAACGTCAGGATTGGTGTCTTCAGAGACAGATCCTTCAACTTCTACTATCAGGACAACATAGACGCTCTCTCGGCAAGAGCTGAAGTTGTTGTGATAGATTCTCTTTCAGACAAAAAACTCCCGGACGTTGACGCTCTTTACATCGGTGGTGGTTTTCCCGAAGTTTTTGCCGAAGAGCTGGAAAGGAACTGGTCGCTGAGAGAGAGCGTATACGACTTCTGCGAGTCCGGAAAGCCCGTTTACGCTGAATGTGGCGGTCTGATGTTTCTCGGTGAAAAGCTCAGGCTGGTTGACAGAAGCGAATACGAAATGGTGGGCTTTATGCCGTACGAAACAGAAATGCACAGGAGGTTTCAGGCTCTCGGTTACTCGATATACAGATGCGAAAGGAGCAGTATCGTGGCTAGAAAGGGAGACATCGTGAAGGGGCACGAATTTCACTACTCGAAGGTGATACCCAAAAAGAAGCTCGAATTCACCTACAGGGTTAAAAGGGGCAAGGGCATTGACGGTGAGAGAGACGGCGCTTCCAGAAAAAATACGATCGTCAACTACATTCACGTTCACGTTCTGAGCTATCCGACTCTTGTCAGAAGGTTCGTCAGGAGTGCTGGAGTTTCTAAGGCTTAGATTTTTTGCAAGTTTTAAGTCTTTACAGGTAATTACATGTAATTGTGTCACTTTTAAAATTATCAGTCAACGTCTGCCTGCAAACAGAACTAACAGCAACACTACTAAATCTCTGAAATTTCAAAAATACCAGACATTAACCGACAGTAAACAGCTCCGCTAAAGTTTTAAATTCCTTGCATGAGGTTGAAGCTATGCCTGGAATGGAAGTTCTCACGGGTGCTTTAATCTACTCAAATCTCTTAGCGTTACTCGCAGTTGGCCTGACCTTAGCGTATATCACCACTGCTGTACCGAACTTTGCACAGGGTTCGTTTGCTGTGGTGGGGTCTTACACGGCGCTGACTGTGTACCGGCTGTTCAGAATACAACCCTACGTATCGCTACCGCTCGCCTTTGTGATGGGGGGCATAGTTGGTTTGCTGAGCTACCTCCTCGTTCTCAAACCGCTTATACGAAGGGGAGCAACAATTGTAACGCTGATGATTGCGACTCTTGCACTGGACCTGATTTTACTCGGCCTGAGAGGAATATACGCCGGTTATCTGGGAAAGCTCACGGGCAGTCCGTGCGAGATGTACATGTTCACGTACTTAGACTTCCAGATTTTTGGCATGCCAGCAATTCTCGTGATCTCCACCCTCGTCATAGTCGTTACGTTTGCCGTCCTCTTCACACTTCTGTACAAAACAAAATTCGGAATTGCTTTAAGGGCGTCCATGGAAAATCCGGCTCTCGCAGAGATCATGGGTGTCAACGTTGAGTACACGAGGATGTTTGCCTGGTTTCTGTCCGGCGCTCTTGCGGCAATGGCAGGATGTTTGCTGCCCTTCAAGCAGGAAATAGTTCCGGCCACAGCAGAGATAATCATAGTTTCGATATTCGCAGCAAGCATAGTCGGAGGGTTGAACAACATATACGGTGCTCTCGTGGGCGGGTACATTGTAGGAATGTCCGAATCTCTCGTCACGTACTGGCTCTCAACTGTCTTCGGTGCAGGTATGCTCGTTTACGGAAAGGTCGTGGCACTTGCGATAATTATAGTCACGCTGCTCGTAGCACCTCAGGGAATAGCCGGAGTTGAGTGGAGGCTTGTCGCAAAGAAACTGCAGAAAAGAGGGGCAAAGGAGGTGTAAACCTTGCTCTACGGACTGATACTGAACATACTGTTGTGGTTCGGAATGTACCTCATCGTTTCTTTAAGCCTCAACATGGAATACGGCTACGGAGGTATTCCAAACTTCGGAAAAGCTCTTTCCGTCCTCGTCGGGTCTGTTGTTGCCGGGGGAGTGGTGACGAGAATACTGATGGCTGTTTACGGAGTTAAAATGGGAATTGGAGGTTTATCAACGGCAACATCTGTTGTCAGCAACGAAATGACCACATATATACAGCACAACCCCACGCTCGGGCTGGTTCTGCTGGTAGCAACGCTCCTGCTCGCAATAGCAATAGGAGCAATCGTGGGAGCTGTTTTCATACTTCCGAGCGCGAGGCTGAGAGAGGATTACCTCGCAATAACGCTGCTCGCAATAGCTGAAACTGTTACGATGATTTGCTACTACGATCCAGCAATAATAGGTAGCTACTACGGCGTCTCCGTTCCGGACTTCCTCGCGTTTCTGCAGGGGAACGCCAAAAAACTCGCCTTCGTGGGTATTGTGCTTTTAATAGCGCTGCTGACGTACCTGTTCTTCGAGAGACTGATGAACACGCCGTACGGAAGAATACTCAGGGCTATGAAGGAAAACGAGGACGTCGTGAGGGTTTACGGAAGGGACATAATGAAGGTCAGAATTATGACCATGGCCGTTGGTTCTGCAGTAGCTGCAATAACTGGAGTGCTGCTATCCTTTTACACGCTGAGAGTTCAGGCAAATTCGTTTATGATTACTGGCAGAACGCTGTGGACGTTTTACCCGTTCCTGATAATCCTGCTCGGAGGAGCCGGAAACAACAGGGGAGTGACGCTGGGCACGCTCATCTTCGTAACAGTCATGGAAATCATAGACTTCTACAAAACGAACATAGTCTCCATCCTGCATCTACCAGTTGAAGCCGTGTGGCTGGAGTACATACTTTTCGGCGTGATGATGCTACTCATCCTGTACTACAAGCCGGAAGGTCTGATTCCGGAGAAACCAATACTGACCAAACCGATAAAGAAGGCCTACGAAACGAGAAAACCGGAAATTGCCAGAATAAAAGAGTAAAAGTGAAAATAAAGTGAAAAACTAATCCAGCAATTAACATTTTATTAGTTTATTATAGCAATTTATTTAACTTTTAATCTTAAAACTTGCAGTCAGGAATCGATTTCTTTCAGTGCCCGTTCAATTTCATCGGCCTCCTTGTGCATTTCAGCCCTCCTTAGAGACTTCAGACAGGCTTTTAGAGCCTGAATAGCGTAGTTCTGCACGTAGGGGCTTGAATCCTTGAGTTTTTCAAGCACGTATCTGTAAACCTTTCTGGCAAACTCGGGACTCTCGCAGAGGCAAGTAATGCCGTCCAGAGTTCTGTGTCTGACCCACGGACAGCTATCCTTCAGGAGGTTAACCAGCTCATCGTCCTCAACTCCAATTTTCCCCAGCATCTCCGCTGCGTAACCTCTAACCCACGGGCATTCGTCTTTCAGAGCTTCTTTCAGGTAAGGTGCAAACCGGGTTCCGAGAATACCCATTGCAAAGACCAGCTTCTTTCTGACGTTGCAGTCCTTCTCTCTCTTAAACGCCTCGATCAGCTCGTCCTCACAACCCTCAAGCTCCTCCACATCTTCATCGCTCACTCTTGCTTTCGAGCAGAAATCCCTGATCTTTTCAAAACAATCCATGTTAGAGGTTGAACCTTCCGGAGTTTAACTGCTGTGCCTGCTGTGCTGGATAACCCTTTATGGGTTCACTCATTTGTATATTTCCATTTCAAAAATTTTAGTTAAAAATACTTAATTTGTTTAAAATAGGCTCCAAAATAGACCAAAAATCAAACCAACCTAATCAGCTACCTTCACCCTGATGGCAACAAACATCGGCCCTCTGACGTCGATTTTTCCGTTTGAAGAGGATATGTACCTTCTAACGTTTTCCTGAAGTCTTACGTTAACGTCGCTCAAACTCTCGACCATCCTCACTCTTATTTCTCCGTTCACACCTCTTGCAGCGCAGTTCTCTGCAAAACTACCTGCCCTGTAGGCAAATCCGTCAATGTACCTTATTCCGGTTGGCACGCCCTCTCTGAAGTATTCCTCCCACCTGTCGTTTCTCGGCAATCCGTATATGCTGCCGCTGTAAACGACTATCTCATTTGCGTAAGCCGGACCGCAAAGCTTTGTGTTTTCTTCTCTCTCAAATATCTCAACACTTACGCTCCTGCCGTACATCTCTCCTTCCCAGACTTTGAAGGAGCACGGACTTCTCTCGTTTGCCTTCTCTTCAGCCACCCTGATCACCGACCTCGCTATTTCCATTCCCGCAGCGCTCTTGGGAACTTCGTCAATCCGCATCGCTCTGGCTATATCCACATCTTCAACTTTTATTCCACCGTAGAACTGAGGGTATACGAGCTTTCTGACGTCCGAGCAGCTGTGCAGTATCATCGACAGCCTTTCAACTCCGAGACCGAGATTCATAACGGGGTATTCTATATCGTACTGAGAGAGAGCTGTAGGCGAGTATATGCCGAAGGTCGCTATTTCTATCCAGCCGTCGGAGTACTTGGTGCTGGAACCTTCTATTGCGGGGTGGTACGCGAAAACTTCGGTCTGGGTTCCGGGGATGTAGTACTTGCTCCTCTTCTCGTCCTTCCTGAATTGAAACTTTTTAAATCCAAACTGTCTCAAAAGCCCTTCCGCAACTGCCTTTCCATCGTCAACGCTTACGTCTTCATCGACTACGACGCAGCTCGCAGAGAAGTACGTGTAAAGCCTCGTGGGGTCTTCTCCCTGCTCTTTCCTGAAACATCTGTCCACGCTGAACAGTTTTATCGGCAGCGGCAGTTTATCGGCAAGCTTGCTGAGAGTTAAAAACCACCCGGCAGTCATGTGACTCCTGAGCGTCAGCGTTAAAGGCTCGGGTACAAGCGTTTTGAACTCCGGAAACACTTCGTCTATTATCCTGATCGCCGTCGTGTCGTCAACTCCAATAGCCCTCGCAACCTCGTAGCTAAGGTCATCCCCGTCAATTCTTCCCTTCTTGTACATGTGCAGGATTTCCCTTAGCTTTTCGATTTTTTCTTCGTCCATCTTCCCGGCAATACTCTCAATCGTTTCGATTTTTTCTGTAGAGATGCCGATATTTGGCTTTGGCAGAGACGCGAGGTAGAAGCACCTGTCGAGAACGGCCAAAGCTTCCTTTCCAAACTGCTTTTTTACGTGCACGTCTTCAACTATAAGCGGATTTACAACCTCCACAAAACCAAGTCTGAGGTAAGCTTCCCTCAGTTTCTGTATGGTTGAAAAAAGCGGGTGCTCCTTTCCAAAACCGTAAAACAGTCTGGGATACTGACTGTTCGGGTCTCTCTCACTCAGAACTTTTCTGCTTTCCAGCCAGGCTTTTTCGAAGTCTCTTTCGACGAGTTCTCTGTAGTTCTTAGCATCGAATTTCATCGGCAGAACTCAAGGGGAGTGGTTGTATTTATCTTTCGCCTTTCAGGTGCATCGCTATTTCATCTCTGCTGAACTCAGGACAATCGAGCAGGCGGGAGTGGGGCTTTATATCCAGCACAGGCGTGCCATCGTAGGCATCTAAATTTTTTACGTATATTTTATTTTTCTCCACTCTTTCAAGCTTTACTGTGGAAATCGCTATTGGATTTGGTCTTCTCGGAGATCGCGTCGCAAAGACTCCTCTCAACTCATCGCTGAAGTGGGGTTTAACGATCAGGCTATAGTCCTTTGACAGGTGGAAGTACATCAGAACTATTACGTGTGAGTACCTTTCGAGTTTGTAAAGACCTTTCGAGTACTCGGGAAACACTTCTATTTCCACCGTGTAATCTTCTTCGGCAAAAGCCGGTTGAAATGGAATTTCTTTTCTCGGGTTGTGCACGACACCTATCGGCTTTACGGTAAACTTTCTGAGTTCGTCACGCATTCGAAACACCTTCAGTAAGATTGTCTCGCATGATTTTAATAACTTCCACCCCCTCAATACACCATAATCTTTCAAAATAATCTCTTCAGTATTGCGACTTCCTTTTCAAGGTGCTGTCAAGATAAACATCCCCAGTAGTTATAGAAAACCATAAAACTCTCTAACCCGCTCTGCACTCAAAAGAACTTTTAAGGAAACCTGTTCCAGAACCTCTTCATCCCTTAAACTTCGAAAAGAAACTCTCTACTGCATTCACCAAAGGTCTCATGCCTGTATTTTAATCCCAATCTTTTCAGAGCCAAGAAGGTTTGAACAGAAGCCGAGCTCAACATCAGTCTGGTGTGTAAGGAAGTCTTTAAAACTACTACTAAACTACATAAATTAAAAAAATATATATTTATTTATGTGCGTCGTGTTATGTCATTTATTCCAGCTCAATAAGCTCAGAAAACTTCTGGAGAAAAGTCTGACCTTTGTCGGTTATTCTGTAACAGATCTTACCGTCTCTGGACAATGACTCTACCAGACCTTTTTCTACCATATAGGTTATATATGCCTGAGCCATTTTGAAATTTATATTTGCACCGTAAACGATCCTCGTTACATTTGCTTCTCTAACAACAATTCTGAGTATGTCAATCATAATCTCGTGCCGGGAACGACGGTCTCTCATCTCCAACTCCTCAGTAGATTGTCTGACTGACCTCATATATAAATTTAGCTAAAACCTAAAACCTTTTTATTGTTATTATAACAATTGTGAGAAACAGGACAGTTGCAGAATTCATAAAACCTTTACCATTCCAAATCCCATGCTCGTCTTGCTGCCGAATCCCGCTTTATATCCGATTTCCAGCAAACCTCTATCGCCCTCAGCGTCAAAAACCATCAGAGATGCTCTGTGGTACGTATCCTTTACCTTTATTCTTACCGGTTTGGCTCTGATAACTTTTATGTTCAGCTCCTCACTTTCCGGTTCTTTGCCGTGAAAAGCCCTGTACTTTTTAACCAGATTTTGCTTCAGGTTTTCATAGAACTTTGGATTGTCGGGGTACAGATCAACAGTCCTTAACCTTCCGTTCCTCTTCTCAGCCGTGGTAACGTTTATCGGAGAAAGCGTTACGAATCTTGCTTTACTCTTAATCTCCTTTTCCTTGATGACCTTTACTTCTGAAACCAGAAAATCGGAACTGCCTATTTTTACCTCCGGCTTTTGCAGCAATCCTTCAATTAAACACACGCATAAGTAATTTTTTAAACTTGAAAAAAAGAAGTAGAGTTCTGGCGATAAAATTTTCATTTTGCCGTCCTGTATTTCAAACTTTTTATCTTTAACGAATAACCTGCTGAAAGTAAAAAACTTGGAAACAGAAGGTTTATGCAGTTCAAGAGATGTGTTTGCATCAACCCTCCCTATTGCCCGGTAAATCATTGATGCAAGCCAGTAGTTGTGGTTGAAGTCTAAAAATTCTGGAGTTTTTTTAGCTGAAAGAGTTATCTGTAATCTCACAGTAATTATATTGAATACACTATACTTAAACGTTTCTGATCTGTCTGTTTTTTAACATTAGATTATCTCGTCAGCTTTGCTCTTGTCGAATCCCATAACCTCTTTTTTGACGGCTTTCTCACTCCTGAACCTATATATCACGACCATGTCCTCGTTCTTATCGATAATATCATTCAAACCCATTCTCACTTCCTCCAGGTCAGCCTCGCTTATTTCCCCTTCAAAAACGGAGTTCTGAACCCAGTAAAGGTACCTCCGCAGAAACTTTTTAATTCTGTTCACCCTGTTAACGTTCACGTCGTAAACAACGATAACGTACAACGCTACCACCACACTACAAAGGGCTCGTACTTCTCTGTGCCTATCAGGTGTTTGACGAGTTTGTAGCATTCCAGCCTTATGAGTCTCTGATAGGAAACTTTTCTGCCGAGTTTTCTGTGTTTTACAGTAGTCTCGAGTTTGTCGTTGTAAGCCTTCAGGAACTTCTTTATTCCGTTCTCGTTGAGAAGAACCCCTTTCAAATCCCTCCTGAAATCGTTCTTTCCGATAACGCCCTTGTTTACGACCGAAAATACGGTTCTGTCAACAAGAAGGGGTTTAAAAACGTCCGCTATGTCCAGTGCCAGGCTGAACCTCCTTTCAAAGGGTTCGTGCAGGTAAGAAATCGCGGGATTTAGCTGGGTGTGGTAAATCTCGGAAAGAACCGTAGAGTAGAGCAGTGAGTTACCGAAGCTCAGCAACGCGTTTACTTCGTTTTTTGGCGGTCTTCTGCTCCGTTCCTCGAATTTAAACTCCTTCAGAATTCCGTCAAAAGCAGAATAGTACGCATTTCTCGACGAAGCTTCCGCACCCATTACCTCCTGCAGGCTACCTGCGTTGCTGAGGCTCTCCAGCCCCCTTTCAACGCCGGATGTATCTGCTCCGTAGTATTTCAGAACCTTCAGCATGTTCATAATCGAGCCCTTAACAAAAGCTCTGGCGAGGTACAGCCTTCTGTCTTTATCGAGGTAGTGTTCAACTTGCCTGACAATCACGTCTCCGGAAACGAGTGTTTCTCTCGGGTAGAACGAGCCGACGTAAAAGCCGTACCTGTTAAAAAAGTGAATGCAAACTCCATTGCTCGAAAGCAGGGAAAGAGCTTTGGAGGTCATGGTTAGAGAGGCAAGAGCGTAAATAGAATATATCGTATTTACGGGAATTGGCCTTTTTCCGTCTTCGTTTTCGAAGTATATCGTGTTTTCGTGTCTTTTCAGTTTTCCGTCAGAAATTATGTAGTAGTTCTTCTTTTTCATGATATATTTTTAAACGTGATACACATAAACTTTTCTGGAAATTCTTGGACTGCTTTTTGCCCGTAAGGTGTTAATCCATAAGGTGTTTATGCAGGCGTTAATCCAAAAGCCGAAAAGTCTAACAAACGCAGTTTGAACTTCTGCAAAATGCCGGCAAAAACGATAAGGGATCCAATACACGGAAACATAACAATTCCGGACTGGTGCGTTAAAATAATGGATACTCCTCAAATTCAGAGACTCAGGAGGGTTAAACAGCTTGGCTTTGCCAACCTCGTGTATCCCGGAGCCAATCACACGAGGTTCGAACACAGCATTGGAGTCATGCACGTTGTGCTGAAGCTCGCAGACAGAATTGAGTGTGACGACAGGGAAAAAAGGGAGTGCATAGCAGCGGGGCTGATACACGACGTGGCTCATGCTCCATTCTCCCACTCGAGCGATAACCTGTTAAGGAAGTACCTGAGGTTTGAACACGAAAACATCTTACCGGTTGTAAGGGGAACTGAACTCGAAGAAAGGCTGAAAGAAGAGGGTCTGCGACTTGGAAAAATTGCAAAAATCGTTGAAGGACACAGCATAGTGAGTGGGGATATAGACGCCGACAGAATGGACTATCTGGTTAGAGATTCCTACTACACGGGTGTTGCTTACGGCGTGTTTGACCTGATGAGACTGGTTGAAAGAATAAAGTTCAGGGGTATGGAGCCTGTGATTGAGGGCAGAGCACTTAAAGCAGCAGAATCGCTTCTGCTTTCGAGGTTCATGATGTATCCAACAGTTTACCACCACCACGTCTGCAGGATAGCAAGAAAGATGTACGAAAAAGCAGTGGAGAGGTGTATAGAGGATAAACTGATAAAGCCTGTGGAGCTGCTGAAAATGGACGAGTATGATGTAGTTTCTTTTTTGAGAAGGCTCGGCGGCTATCCCGGAGATATTATGAAGAGACTTGACGAGAGAAAACTCTTCAAAAGAGCAATTTACGTTGGCAGGTGGAGAATACCTGCAGAAAAAATAGATGCGAAGAGAGCCGAAGTGGAAATAGCTGAAGAGGCAGAGGTTGATGTAGAAAACGTAATAGTTGACGTGCCGAAAGAAGAGGAGGTGAAGGAGTTCAGGGCTCTTGTAGAGGTTGATGGAGAACTCAGAACGCTGGAGGAGGTCTCTCCCCTCGTTCGAGCTCTGAGAGAAGAGGAAAAGAACTCCATGATGGTTGGTGTGTACACTGCAGAAAACGAGGTGGAAAGAGTAGCAAGAGCGGCTATGAGGTTTTTTGGAATAAGGGAAATTGTGCAGAAAAGACTCGACGAGGTTCTGCCGATATGGTAGCGTTCAGAGCTTATACGTTTTTAATTACAGCCTGCAAACCCCGCACATTCAAGTAATTTACCAAACTCGCCGATTTGGTTTAAAAATGGGTAACGGTAAATTTCTGGCGAAAAAGACTTCAAAAACAATCGAAAAATACCGTAAATTATTTATGCGGAAAGTTTAAGGTAAATAAAAGAGGTGGTATGGAATGCCGGAATTGGAAGTAAAAGGAAAGAAACTGACCCTTGACGAGGACGGATTTTTGCAGGACTGGGAAGAATGGGACAAAGAAGTGGCTGAAGCTCTTGCGAAGGACACGAGATTTAGCCCGCAGCCAATCGAGCTGACGGAGGATCACTGGGCGATTATTGAATACCTGAGAGACTACTTTGTTAAGTATGGTGTAGCTCCACCCATAAGACTTGTTGTTAAACACATGAAGAAGACTTTTGGTAAAGAGAAGGGTACACTGGAGTACCTGTATCAGCTGTTCCCACAGGGTCCGGCTAAGGACGCCTGTAGGATTGCTGGACTTCCGAAGCCAACTGGCTGTGTCTAATTCTGCTTTATATTTTCATTTTATCGATTTCTACCTTTTTCGCTTTCGGTTCGGGAGTGTTTCTGTTGAACATAAATTCTTAAACTAAGTGTGTAAAAACTGAAAAATACAGGTCGTTTATTCTCATCACGGTGAACAATCAGATTTATAAATCCTGTAAAGTTTGAGGAGAACCACCAGAGGTGACGCGTATGGAGTTTAAGGTTGTTGTGTCTGATCCAAAAACGGGAAAAGCTTATCAGACCACAGTCAGCGGCGCAAACGCGAACAAGCTGATAGGAAAGCAGATAGGAGATGTGATAAACGGAACTCTCGTAGAATTGCCACCGGACTACGAGCTTCAGATTACTGGAGGGAGTGATAGAGATGGTTTCCCGATGAGACCGGATATACCGGGGAGCGGAAGAAAAAAAATCCTGCTTTCAGGCGGTGTGGGCTTCAACCCCACTGAAAAGGGGTTGAGACGGAGGAAGCACGTTAGAGGCAGAGTCATAAGCAGGGACATAGTTCAGATAAATATGAAAGTTGTAACACATGGTAAGGTGCCTCTAGAAGAGTACTTCGGCAAGAAAGAGGAGAAAGAGGAGGAGAGCTGAAAGTTAGAACCAGCAAGTGATTAACCATGGGCATTCTGGAGGATAAGAGAAGGGCGAGGCACTTTTACAAGTACTTTTCCAAGGTGTACGACTTCGTAAACCCCTTTTTTTACTCTGACGAGATGCGCAGAACAGTAGTGGATATGGCAGAAGTGAAGAAAAACAGCAGGGTAGTTGAAATCGGGTGCGGAACGGGATTCACGACTGCGGAGATAGTGAGGAGGGTTGGAGAGGAGAACGTTACGGCAGTTGACCTGACACCCGAACAGATGGTAAAGGCAATCAGGAGGTTCCCCAAGGCCAGCTTTTTGAGGGGTGATGCGGAGAACCTGCCTTTTAAAGACGGCTCTTTCGATGCCGCAATCTCCGCTGGTAGCATAGAGTACTGGCCAGATCCGCAAAAAGGGATAGAAGAAATGGCGAGAGTTACAAAGGATGGCGGAAGAGTTGTAATACTTGCACCGAGAAAACCTTCAAGTTTTCTTGCAAGAAAATTTGCCGAGTCTATTATGCTTTTCCCAACAACCGAGCAGTGTGTTGAATGGTACAGAAATGCCGGGCTGAAAAAGATTAGGTACGTGGAAACGGGGCCCTACTTTTTCTGGAGAAAGCTCGTTGTTATAATATCTGGAGTTGTTTGACGTTTGGTGTTTTACTGCATTGCACTCTTACAGCATTTAGCAATTTTGGTATAAAATATTTATGCATATAAAATAAATAACAAAGTATTAAATACTAAAAATAAATTGTAACAAAACTCACCTGCAAAACCTACCTGAAAACAGCTCCTTCATCTGCTCCGCTGACGAGCTTCGCATATCTGGACAGATAGCCTTTGAGCTCTCTCTCTACTGGCTTCCACTTCTCCCTCCTCTCAGCAAGCTCCTCTTCATCGACCTCGAGCTCCAGTTTCCTCGCAGGTATGTCTATGCTCACGACATCTCCTTCCTCAACCAGAGCTATGGTTCCACCCACCATCGCCTCTGGAGCCACGTGACCTATGCACGGTCCTCTCGTCGCTCCGCTAAACCTGCCGTCTGTTATCAGGGCAACTCTCTTCAAACCCATTCCGGCTATTGCGGCGGTTGGCAGGAGCATTTCCGGCATTCCGGGAGCCCCTTTGGGCCCCATGTACCTTATTATCACGACGTCCCCTTCATCAATCTCGCCGTTGAGAATTGCCTTCAGAGCCTCCTGCTCGGAGTTGTAAACCTTTGCACTTCCTTTAAACCTGAGCATGTCTTCCTGAACTGCTGCCTGTTTCACGACGCTTCCCTTTTCTGCGAGATTTCCTTTGAGTATCGCTATTCCTCCCTCTCTGTGAAGCGGTTTTGACGGTTCGGAAATTATGTCTCTTCCCCTGACAAAGGCCCTGTCGGCTATTTCGTAAATTCTCAGTCCGCTAACAGTCATTTCGTTGCTGAAGTATTCCCTTGCTTTCCTGAGCAGCATGGGCACTCCTCCACTCTCGTCCAGATCAGCAATCGTGTGTTCTGACGCCGGATCTATCGCAACTATGTGTGGCGTTTTTCTGCTTATTTCGTCGAAGATGTCGAGACTCAGCTTTATTCCGGCTTCTCTGGCTATTGCTGGGAGGTGCAGGACTGTGTTCGTGGAACCACCGACGAGCATGTCCATAGTTACCGCATTCCTGAAGGAATTCTCCGTAACGAAGTCTGAAGGTCTGATGTCGTTTTTCACGAGCTCCATTATCCTCATTCCACTCATCTTGGCTATTCTCAGCTTTCTCGACGAACCACAGGGAGACGTTGCGCAGTAGGGAAGGCTCAGGCCGAGAGTTTCCGTTAAAAGCTGCATTGTGTTCGCAGTGTAAAGCCCCTGACAGCTCCCGCAGTACGCAGCGCAGTAGTCTTCGTACAGCTTCAACTCTTTTTCACTTATTTTTCCAGCCTTGTACTCTCCCGCCGCTTCAAATGCCGTTTTTATCGTAACAGTTCTGTTTCCCACTCTTTCTGCGAGCATGGGGCCACCGGTTACCGCTATAGCCGGTATGTCCAGTCTGAGCATAGCCATGAGCATTCCGGGAACTATTTTGTCGCACGAACCCACGACGACGAGACCGTCGAAGCAGTGAGCGTTTACCATTGCCTCTATCGTATCCGCTATCAGCTCTCTTGATGCGAGCGCGTACCTCATACCGTCGTGGCCCATGGCTATTCCATCGCATATTCCCATGACTCCGAACTCGAAGGGAGTACCTCCTGCTGCACAGACACCCTCTCTTACCGCTTTTGTTAGCCTGTCGAGCATCAGGTGTCCGGGAACTATGTCGTTGTAGGCGTTTGCTATACCTATGAACGGTTTTTCCATGTCCACGTCCGTAATTCCTGTTGCTTTGAGAAGAGCTCTGTGAGCAGTCTTCTCGGCACCTCTCTTAACTATGTCACTTCTCATTTTTTCACCGGAGGAAATGGCAGGGAAAGTAATAAATCGTTTGTCATGGACTGTCATTCACGGGTTCGAAGTACTCGCACTCCTCAGCGTTTTTCAGGCAGTTCCATTCGAGACACTTTTTGTAGTACCTGCAGTTCTCACACCTTCGCTCCACGTTATCACCCCACGATACACCAATAATGGATGGTTCGAAAGGCTAATATTTTCACCCATTTTCCGGAGTATATGAGAAGGAGTTTACTCGACATTCTTGCCTGTCCTGTTTGCAAGGGAGACCTCACACTTGAAGTGGAGGAAGAGGACGGGGAGGAGATTGTCAGAGGAAGGCTTGTCTGCAAAAACTGCGGAACCGAATATCCCATTGAAGATGGAATACCAAACATGCTCCCCCCGGACGTAAGGGAAAAAGTGGAAAACTCCTGAGGTGCTGGAAATGAAGTACATAATGGTGACGGGGGGAGTCATGAGCGGACTCGGCAAGGGCATTACTGCCGCTTCAATAGGCAGACTTCTCGTCGATATGGGTTACAAGGTTATACCTATAAAAATAGATCCTTACATAAACATCGACGCAGGAACTATGAATCCCTTTCAGCACGGAGAGGTTTACGTTTTGAAAGACGGTACCGAAGTGGATCTCGATCTTGGACATTACGAGAGGTTTATAGGTGTTGAGCTGACAGGAAACCACAATATAACGACTGGAAAGATTTACAGGAGCGTTATAGAAAAGGAGAGAAAGGGGGAATACCTCGGTCAAACTGTTCAGATAATTCCGCACGTTACCGATGAAATAAAAAGCTGGATAAGGAGAGTTGTGGAGGAGAGCGATGCAGAGATATGTCTCGTGGAAATAGGTGGAACAGTTGGAGATATTGAGGGAATGCCCTTCCTCGAGGCAATAAGGCAGATGAAGATTGAGGAGAAGCCGGAGGACTTTTTGCTCGTTCACGTTACTCTCGTTCCTCTCGATTCAAGCGGGGAACAGAAAACCAAGCCGACGCAGCACAGCGTCAAGGAGCTGAGGAGCATAGGGTTACAGCCGGATGCCATAGTTGGAAGGTGTGCGAGAAAGCTTGAAGAGGGGACGAAAAGGAAGATCTCACTGTTCTGCGACGTGCCGGTTGAAGCTGTGATAAGTGCCGAGGATGCTGAGGACATATACGAGGTCCCTCTGATGTTCAGGAGGGAGAAGTTTGACGACTACATACTCTCCAAACTCGGGCTGGAGAAGAGAGAGCCGAGTGGAGAATGGGAAAAAATGGTTGAAAAGCTCAGAAGCCTTGAAGAAGAGGTGACAATAGCTGTGGTTGGAAAGTACACTGACGTTCAGGATTCGTACCTCAGCATAAGAGAAGCTCTGAAGCACGGCGGAATAGAGGCGGGATGCAGGGTAAACGTACTCTGGATAGAGAGTGAAGGACTTGAAGGAAAAGACGAAATTGAAATAGACGCTGATGGGATACTCGTTCCCGGTGGATTCGGGAAGAGGGGAGCGGAAGGGAAGATAAAGGCAATAGAGTACGCGAGAGAGAACGACATACCGTTTCTCGGCATATGTCTCGGTTTCCAGCTCGCTGTAATTGAGTTTGCGAGGCACGTGATAGGCTGGGAGGACGCAAACAGCAGCGAGTTTGCAAAAACGAAACACGCTGTTATAGACCTTCTTCCAGAGCAGAAGGAAGTTGACGAGCTCGGAGGCACGATGAGGCTTGGAGACATAGAGGTAACGATAAAGGACAACACGATGGCGAGAAGGCTGTACGGCAGGGAAAAAGTTTACGAGAGGCACAGACATCGCTACGAGGTAAATCCTGAATTTATATCGGAGTTCGAGAAACACGGGCTCGTGTTTTCCGGCTACTCAGACGGCGGGAGGAGAATGGAAATTCTGGAGTACCCGGAGAACAGGTTCTTCATAGGCACGCAGTTTCATCCGGAATTCAAGTCCCGTCCGTACTCTCCCTCTCCACCGTTCGTGGGCTTCGTCAAAGCTGCTTTTGGTTTGGAAATTTAATTTAGTGTATTTAATTTTATTTAATGTTCTATTTATGTTTTTGTCAATTTTTTGTTTATTGTAATTGTTTAGTATAATTTTATATAACTAAAGATAACTAATGTAAACGAGAGTGTTAAGACTAACACCCCAGTAATTACAGAGGGTCATAAAGCTCCAGTTTTATTTCAGTTATATGGTGTTCCATCAAACCAATAATCAATCTCCATCCATACAACCCCACGCCAAAAACAAACAACTAATTCACCTCCTCTTCGGGACATGATTGGGTTACCTTAAATCAAAAACAGAAAAATAATAGACAGTAAAATTAACGAGGAGGTCAAATTAAAATCTGTCTACTCATTTATGTCAAAATTTGAATCAGTTTGTAAACTTCGTTTTCTCAATTCTTAACGCAAATTCAAAAAGGAGAAGAAAGTTAATATTGTATTGGACGGATGTATCACTCGACTTAAATCCCCTCAGGAGATTTAAAGAATAAACTCTGCAGGGTTATTCAACAAAAGGATTCTTGGTATCTTAATCGATTACAGAACTCTAACACCTTCTTCCACGTCTATCCTGCAAATGTCCATGAAAGCAGATACTTTAATTTTAGAAATGCTAAATAGGCTAATCAGGTTTGGAGACGCTATCCTTAAGGTTTCTACTACAAGAACTTGATCGGGATAAGGTATGGAATAGTGCCTTTAATACTAAAAAGGTTAATAAGCTATCCTCTGTTTATCTTTTCGAAGAACGTAGAAAAGGAGAAGAAAAAGTATAGAAAACTCGTTAAGAAGCTATTTGAAGGATTGAGACTAAATCTGAAGAGTTTGAGAAGTATAGTAGAGGATGTAATCAAATTGGGGAAAGAAGCCTTACAGTTTGAAGCGATTGCACTGCTATGATTACGAACCAGTGAAAAAGAGGTGCTCTGTCCTTCTTACAGGGATAACTGTTTGTATGGGATTCAGGGAAAAGAGGGTTATTCAGAAATTATCTGAGTGGTGAGATGGAGAAGACTATAAAAGTATAATAGTCCAGCTAATCCACATCATTATTTAATTTAGTATTTTATTTTTTATTTGTTTTTATTATCGTTATAATTAATTTACTATGTAAATAACGATAACCAGTAAACAACACTGAACAAAATCAAAAGACTATAAAGTATGTTCATAACGAAAAAGGGTGGATGGTTTCTGAAGACTGGTTCTCAGCCAGAATAAAACCGATGCTCGCTATGAAAAGCTCACCTTTCGATAGCGAAGAGTGGCTCTACGAGGTGAAGTGGGACGGAACGAGGTGCATAGCCTTCGTGGATACAGACAGGGAAAGGGTGAGACTGCAGAACAGGAGGCTTCTGGAAATAGCTTACAGGTATCCGGAGCTCGTCGAAAGCCTGCTCGACTTCTCAAAAACCAGTGCCATTTTCGACGGAGAAATCGTGGTTTTCAGGGAAGGCAAACCCTCCTTCCAGCTGCTGCAGCAGAGAGAGCACGTTGACAGCAGGATGAAAATTGAAATTCTTTCCAGGAAAATACCAGCCGTTTACATTGCTTTTGATGTTCTTTACAGCTCTGTCAACGCCGGCAAAGACTGCAGGGGCTGGATGATCAGCAAGCCTGTTGAGAAAAGAAAGGAAATCCTCGAAAAAATCACGGAAAAAGCGAGGAGGTGTACGGTATCCGAAACCTTTACAGGCGGAAACTGTGCTGGGGAGAGACTGTACAGAAAAGCAATCGACATGGGTCTTGAAGGAATCATGGCGAAGAAACTTGGAAGTCCATACATTCCCGGAAAAAGGAGCAGTCTGTGGTTAAAACTAAAAAAAAGAAACACAGCTGATTGTGTTGTTGTCGGCTGGCTTGAGGGGGAGGGTGAAAGAGAGGGGAAGTTCGGTTCTCTCGTTCTGGCTTTTTACGACGACGGAAAATTCGTTCACGCAGGACAGGTGGGGACGGGTTTTACAAGAGAATTTATAGACTGGTTTTACGACAGACTCAGGGAAATAGAGGTTGAGAAGTTTAACAACATCGAAAAACTGCCCGGGTTCAAAAGGAGAGTTCACTGGGT
Source organism: Archaeoglobaceae archaeon (assembly GCA_015520485.1). Taxonomy (GTDB): domain Archaea; phylum Halobacteriota; class Archaeoglobi; order Archaeoglobales; family Archaeoglobaceae; genus WAPX01. The sequence goes on along the minus strand of WAPX01000059.1, from coordinate 35,426 downwards.
TAAACCCGTATACGTCTGCGAGGTGGAGTTTCTCGAGGAAACCGGAGATGGAAAACTCAGGGCTCCTGTTTTCGTCAGGTTGAGAAACGACAAGAGCGTTGAGGAATGTCTGCCCGTTTAGTTATGTTACCTGCAGGCCGTATTCTGTTTTAACCTGCAAATTGGTGCAGCGCTCAATAACTGATTAAATATAAATGCAGCTCCAGAGCACTTCAAAAGTTCTATAACCTGTTAGAACAGACTGGTGTACATGAGGGCGAGCTGGAAGGGGTCGATAAGCTTCGGGCTCGTCAGTATCCCCGTCAAAATGTACCCGGCAACTGTAACAAAAGAGGTGAAGTTCACACTCCTGCACTCTGCAGACGGTGGCAGAATAAGGTACAGAAAGGTGTGCGAAAAGTGCGGAAAGGAAGTCTCAAACGATGAAATCGTAAAGGGATACCAGATCTCCAAGAACGAATACGTAATTCTCACGGATGAGGACTTTGAAAAGATACCGCTTAAATCGGTCAAAAATCTTGAAATAAAGCAGTTCTTTGATCCGTCTGAGTTGAACCTGATTTACTACAGCGGATTCTACTACCTCGTCCCGGACAGGGGTGGTGAAAAAGCGTACTACCTGCTCAGGGAGGCGATGAGAGAAACGTCGAGCATGGCTCTTGGAAAGGTTGGAATGAGGGGCAGGGAAAACCTGATAGCGCTGAGAGCTTTTGACGGAGGTATTCTGCTTGCAAAGCTGCACTACATCGATGAGATAAGAAATCCCGAAGAAATACCGGGCTGGGGAGTGTCAGTTGACGTGAGTGAAGAAGAGCTGGAGCTCGCGAAAAAGCTTGTAATAGCCATGAAGAAGCCGCTGAGGCTCGAAGAGTTCAGAGACGAGTACAAGGAAGCTCTGATAAAGCTGATAGACGCCAAACTTGCGGGTAAGGAGGTCAGGATAAGTGAGGAGGTCGAGGCCGCCGAATCGCTCATGGACGCTCTGAAGGCGAGTCTGGAATCCGTAAAGTCGTGAGTTGCTTCAAAATTCAAAAGTGTTTAATATTTATTAACTCACCCTGCAGACATGTTTGTGAACGGCGTGGAGGTAGAGGACACTTTCTGCGAGGCTTTTGACGTTTACGTTTCGAGAGTTGTAATAACGGCTTACAATCACTGCCTTGCCGAAATTGCTGCTAAGGAAGCGTGCGGTTTTGCAACCTCAATGATAATGTGTCCCGCAGAGGCTGGCGTGGAAAAAACGCTGGGCTTTGAGGAAACTCCCGACGGAAGGGCTGGAATCAGCATACTGATATCCCACACTTCGAAAAAAGCGCTGAAAAACCAGCTTATTGCGAGGATAGGTCAGTGCGTCCTGACAGCTCCAACTGCAAACGCTTTTGACGGGCTGGAAAGTGCGGAGGACAGGTTCGATATTGGAAACAAGCTGAGGTACTTCGGAGACGGGTACGAAAGGGAGGTTGAAGTTAACGGAAGAAAGTGTTGGGCAATACCGGTGATGGAAGGAGAATTCGTAGTTGAGAACGATTTTGGAGTTGTTAAGGGTGTTGCTGGGGGTAACGTCTTCATAATGGGCGTCAATCAGCCCTCCGCTTTGTCAGCTGCTATGGCTGGCGTTAATGCTGTGAAAGAAATGGAGGGTGTGATGACCCCCTTCCCCGGTGGAATAGTTGCATCGGGATCCAAGGTGGGGGCAAATAAGTACCGCTTTTTAAAAGCAACAACAAACGAGAAGTACGTGCCCTCTTTGAGAGGTGTGGTCGATTCCGAGGTGCCGGAAGGAGTCGGAGCAGTTTACGAAATCGTGATTAACGGATTGAGTGAAGAGGTCGTTGCTGAGGCGATTAGAAGGTGCATACTCGCAGCCACGAAGATACCGGGTGTCGTCAAAATAACTGCTGGAAATTACGGGGGTAAACTCGGGAAACACAGGATTTACCTGAAAGACCTTTTTTAGTTTAACTGACGCCTGTTACTGAAGGTCAAAGAAAAGCTCAGAGCGGAATTCGGGCATGAGCCGATGCATGTCAGGCACCTTATACATGCGTACCGCATGCTCGATCTCTCGTAAATCTCAGCGTCGAACACGCCAACCGGACAGCTCGAAACGCAGACGTTGCAGTGTTTGCACTTACTTTCGTCCCTCCTGATCTTGAACAGGCTGAACCTGTTCATCAAACCTATCGGGATTGAATACGGACATCCGATTCTGCAGTGGTATCTCGGCCTTTCTTTCTTCGTTACTGTGCCGTAAAACTCGTAAAGAGTTCCGAGAGGGCAGACCCAGCTGCAGAATGCACGACCCACGGCTACGGAGGAGATCAGACCGGAAACCAGAAGGTACAGAAAAGCGAGTCTGTAAAATGTAAAGGTGTACGGAACGACAAACAGAAAGACGAGCTGGGATAACCTTCTGAGTGTTTTTATTTTTGTGCTCTTCATACTTCTGCTTCGGCAGGTTTGCATTATAGCCTTTTACTTAAACCGGCTTAAACGATCACAGTCCGTGAAGTCGTATTAACTGAAAGCAGAGCAATTTTAAAAAACAGTGCTGTGAATGGTCTGAAGGTGAAAAATTGAATACCGCAATAGCCATACCCTCATCTGCCCTCCTGAACGAAAGGGATCCGAAGATAAAGGCGTACAAGGTCGGTCAGATAGCGAGAGCGGCTTCTATTTTCAGAGTGGACGAAATACTGATTTACAGAGACCCCCGCCTTGACGAATCCGATTACATCTCCAGTCTGCTCGAATATGCAGTGACTCCGCAGTACCTCAGGAAAAGCCTGATACCGATCAAACACAGCTTGAAGTACGCTGGAGTGTTACCACCCCTGAAAATACCATCCCATAAGCCAAAAACTTTAAAAACAGGTGAGGTAAGGGAAGGCGTCATACGACGGGTTGGTCCTGACGGTACGCGCTGGGTGGATATAGGATACAAAGCCCTGGCACTCCTGGAGGGTTGCAATCTCGAAAGGGGTGCCCGCGTAACCGTCAGGGTCTGTTCGAAGAAACCGTTGGTGGTTGAGGTTGAGAATCCCCGAGAGTACTGGGGTTACAGGGTTAGAGTGGTGGAACTTGCAGATATGTTCAACCGGGAAGAAGTAGTCGTTACTTCCCGCAGAGGTAAGGTTCCGTCTCTGAAAGAGCTGAAAGATGTAAAAAATCCGGTGTTCGTGTTTGGAAATCCGAAAGAAGGAGTTCAGGAAATCGCTGAGAGGCTCGGAGTAAAGCTCACGGGAAAGGTGTGGAATCTGGTTCCAGATCAGGGAACCGAGACCGTGAGAGTTGAAGAGGCAGTACTTGCATGCCTTTCAGTGTACAACTTCGTGCGAAGTTTGGTCTGAGCGGTGAACGGGCATGCTACGAGTTGAATTTAGAATTTAGGGTAATCGAAGGTTTGAAACCTGAAAGTTTAAAAATTAAACACCGGGAAAGGTGGTAGGTAATGAAGGAACACAGGCCGAGAAGAGGCTCCCTTGCATACAGCCCGAGAAAGAGAGCTAGCAGAATCGTACCAAGGATAAGGGCTTGGCCCGAATGCAGTGAAACAAGACCACTCGGCTTTGCCGGTTACAAGGCCGGCATGACGCATGTTGTGATAGTCGATGACAGAAAGAACTCCCCGACTTACGGGGAGGAGATAGTAATACCTGTAACCGTTATAGAATGTCCGCCTATGAAGGTTGCGGGAATTAGGGTTTACAGAAAGACTGTATACGGTCTGGAAATAGCTGAAGAGGTGTGGGCATCTGGCCTTGATTCCCAGCTTTCGAGAAGGTTACAGATTCCGAAAAATAACGGAAATCCCGAGAAGCTCAGGGAGATTGAGGATGCTGCCGAAGTCAGGGTGATAATCTACACCCAGCCATACCTGATTACAGGAGTTCCGAAGAAGGTTCCGGACGTCATGGAGTACAAGATTGGAGGAGATGTGTCCTCTGCCCTCGACTACGCAATATCGAAGCTCGGAAACGAGATAAGCGTTGGCGAGGTTTACGAAGAGGGTGCAATTGTTGACGTTCTTTCGATAACAAAAGGCAAGGGCTTTCAGGGTCCGGTAAAGAGGTGGGGTGTCATAACCCTCGATGCCAAACACGCGAGAAGCAGCAAACACCGCAGAGTCGGCTGTCTTGGGCCTTGGAATCCTCACCACGTAAGGTGGACAGTTCCACAGGCCGGACAGATGGGTTTCCACCAGAGGACGGAGTACAACAAGAGAATTATCAAAATAGGGGACGACGGCGAGGAAATAACGCCTTCCGGCGGATTTCCGCACTACGGAGTGGTCAGAAATCAGTACATGCTCATAGCCGGTAGCGTTCCCGGCTGCGTTAAAAGGCTTGTTAGAGTGAGAGACGCCATAAGGCCACCCAAGGCCAGGTATGATGGTGTCAATCTCATTTACGTTAGCACAACTTCCAAACAGGGGAGATGAAGATGAAAGCGAAGGTTTTATCCCTCAACGGAGATGTTGTCGAGGAAATCGAGCTACCCGAGGTATTCGAAGAAGTTTTCAGGCCGGACATAATAAGAAAAGCAGTCCACTCAATTCAGAGTCACAGGAGACAGCCCTACGGCCCCAACCCGCTTTCGGGAATCGACTACGCCGCTGAGAACTGGGGTCCGGGACACGGTTATGCGAGAGTTCCAAGGCTTAAAACTGGAAGCAGAGCAGCAAAGGTGCCTCAGGCAGTTAAGGGAAGGAGATGTCATCCACCAAAACCGCAGAAAAAGTGGGACGAAAAGATAAACAGAAAGGAGATGAGAAAAGCTCTCAGGTCTGCCATAGCTGCAACGGCAAACGCCGATATCGTCAGGGCGAGAAACCACGTTTTTGAAGGTGATTTACCAAAGGTCGTCGTGGATGAGTTCGAGAACGTTTCCAGAACAAAAGAGGCTGTATCTGCGTTAAAGGCTGTGGGCGTTTACGAAGACATCCAGAAAGCGGCAAACAGCAAGAGGTACAGGGCAGGCAGGGGCAAGATGAGGGGGAGGAGGTACAAGGTAAAGAAGAGCCTGCTCATAGTCGTTGGTAGCATCTCTCCGGTTATGAACGCTGTAAGAAACCTGCCCGGTGTGGATGTTGTTCTTGCCAAAGACCTCAACGTGGAACTGCTCGCTCCAGGCACTCATGCAGGCAGGTTAACTCTCTGGACTAAATCGGCGTTGAACGTTTTGGAGGGTTGGTTATGCTGATTAAGTGCTTCCTCGTGACAGAAAAGAGTACGGCGGAACTGGAGAAAAATATACTTACTGCAATAGTCGATACACACGCAAAAAAACCTGAAATAAAAAGAGAAATTGAAAAGCTGTTTAACGTTAAGGTTGAGAGGGTGAACACCCTGATAACGCCAAAGGGTGAGAAAAAGGCGTACATAAAGCTGAGTCCGGATTATTCAGCTGAAGAAGTACTCTCAAGACTTGGAGTGTACTGAGGTGGTTTGAAATGGGTAAGCGCATAATTTCCCAGAACAGGGGGAGAGGAACCCCCACGTACACGGCTCCGTCTCACAAGTACAAGGCAGATTTGAGGCATCTGCCCTTCACGAAGGAAGTTATTAGAGCTAAGGTCATGGCAATAGAGCACGATCCGGCGAGAAATGCGCCAATAGCCCTCGTAAAACTACCAGACGGGAGAGAGGAGTACGTGATAGCGACCGAGGGCATGGGTGTTGGCGACGTAATAGAGGCCGGAGAAGCAGTCGAGCTGAAGTCGGGGAACATAACGACTCTGAAAAACATACCGGAGGGCGTTCCTGTCTGCAACGTGGAATCCCAGCCAGGAGATGGTGGAAAGTTTGCGAGAGCGAGCGGAACTTTTGCTCTGGTTGTTTCCCACGAAGAGGACAGAGTGCTCGTTCAGATGCCTTCCGGTCAGCTCAAGTGGTTCAACCCGATGTGCAGAGCGATGGTGGGCGTTGTTGCAGGTGGCGGAAGGACGGACAAGCCCTTCGTAAAAGCCGGCAAGAAATACCACAAAATGAAGAGTAAAGCGGCAAAGTGGCCGAGAGTGAGGGGCGTTGCGATGAACGCTGTTGATCACCCGTTTGGTGGAGGCAAGCACCAGCACGTTGGAAAGCCAAAGACCGTGAGCAGAAACGCGCCACCCGGCAGGAAGGTTGGCAGTATAGCGGCGAGGAGGACGGGTGTGAGGAAGTAAAGTTAACAAAATTTATTTTTTATATTACGCTCATCGCTTAAAATATAATGTGCAGGAGGTAAGGATAATGGCGCTGAAGAGTAAGGTGGTAAGGCCGAAGGAGTTTAAGTATAGAGGATATTCGATAGAGGAGCTCAAGCAGATGAGTTTGGAACAGGTAGCCGAGCTTTTGCCTGCGAGGGAGAGGAGAAAGATTAAGAGAGGTTTTACCGAGCAGGAGGAAAAGCTACTCAGAAAACTCAGGAAAAAAGACAGCGTGAGAACGCACTGCAGGGATATGGTAATTCTCCCCGAAATGGTCGGGAAGACGATTTTCGTTCACAACGGCAAGGACTTCATCAGGGTGGAAATAAAGCCCGAAATGATAGGACATAGACTCGGAGAGTTCGCCCTGACGAGGAAGTTCGAGAAGCACAGCGGACCCGGTGTCGGAGCTACGAGGAGCAGCAAGTTCGTTCCGCTCAAATGAGGTGGTTGAATGGCTCGCGTCAGGTACGCGTATACTCCTGAAAATCTGGAAAAAGCCGTCAGAGCCATGGGCTACGAAATGCCAATAAGCTTTAAACACGCTATGGAGATATGCAGGGAACTCAGAGGAATGAAAATCGAGGAGGCAAAGAAGTACCTTGAAGAAGTGATTGCCATGAAGAGAGCAGTCCCATTCAGAAGGCACAAGAAAAAAGTTCCACATCGAAAGGGGCTTGAAGGCTGGTATGCTGGCAGGTATCCTCAAAAAGCTGCGAGGTACATGCTAAAGGTTCTGAAGAACCTGGAGGCTAACGCAGACTACAAGGGGCTGGACAAGGACGAGCTTGTAATAACGCACGCTCAGGCCAAAATGGGTAGAAAGCTCAAGAGATACATGCCAAGAGCTTACGGAAGGTCAACCCCGAGGTTTAAAGTGTACACGACTGTCGAATTCGTGGCTGAAGCGAAGGAAGAGGCTTAAGAGGTGCTGAAATGGCAGTGGAAAGAAAGTTTGTGGAAGACAGAGTGAAAAAGATGAACGTAAAAGAGTGGATGCACAGAGAAATCAGAAACGCAGGGTTTGGCGGAATAGACATAACGAGAACTCCTCTGGGCACTCAGGTAACGCTGTTCGTGGAAAGGCCGGGGCTCGTTATAGGTAAAGGTGGGAGGAGGATAAAGGCTCTCACCGAGAAACTCAAAGAGTTTGGAATCGAAAACCCTCAGGTAAACGTTGAGGAAATAAAGAAGCCAGAACTCAACGCGCAGCTGATGGCGTCGCTACTCGCAAGAGCACTGGAGAGGGGATGGTACTTTAGAAAAGCTGGATACAGATTTCTCTACAGGATAATGGACGCCGGAGCCAAGGGCTGTGAGATAATAATCAGTGGAAAGCTCACGAGCGAAAGAGCGAGGACTGAGAAGTTCCTTGCCGGAACGATGGTGCACACAGGCGAACCAGCTTGCAGCATGGTGAAAACGGGATTTGACATAGCTATAAAGAAGCTCGGAGTGCTTGGAGTGACAGTCAAGATAATACCACCGGACGTAACTCTGCCGGATGAGTTCGAAGTTAAAGATGTCAAGCCAAGCGAAACGGGCGAAATGGGTGAGGCTAACGAAGCTGAAAAGTCCGGTGAGACTGTGAAGGAAAAAGAGACGGGTGAAGCTGAAGAGGGAAAAGCGGAAGAAAAGAGTGGCGAGTGAGGTGATGCGGCGTGAAGATGAAGGAGATCAGAGAAATGAAAAGAGAAGATAAGATAAAAAAGCTCAGAGAACTGGAACTTGAACTTCTGAAGCTCAGAACTCTTTCGAGAAGCGGTGGTGCTCTCGAAAATCCGGGCAGGTTGAAGGCGATAAAGAAGGATATAGCAAGAATAAAGCTCAGTCTGGCTGAGGAGGGTTATCGTTGTTGAAGCTGAAGAACTCCCCCGCCCTCGTTATAGCTGATGAGTGGATAGGTCTGGAGGTTGAGGTTGCTGACAGCCCGAACCCCTGTGAAATCGGGATTAAAGGTGTTGTGGTGGATGAAACGATGAAAACTCTGAAGATAAAGACGAACAGAGGTGTTAAGACGTTAGAGAAGTCTGGAAGGACGTTTCGAGTTAAGTATAAAAATTGGGTACTCAGGGTGAGGGGGGATCTGATAGCTTTCAGACCTGAGGACAGGATTAAGAAAGGTATCATGATAATAAAAAGGTCAAAAACTGTCTGTAGGTGATGATGATGAGAGATATCGGTTTGGATGTCAGACCTCCTGAAAGGGAGTGTGATGATAAAAACTGTCCCTTCCACGGTAATTTGCCCGTAAGAGGGCAGGTTTTCAGGGGAAGGGTTGTAAAGACGTACGAAAAATCCGCAGTGATAGAGAGGGTGATGCTTCGATACGTTCCAAAGTACGAGAGGTACCTGAAAAAGAAGAGCAAACTTCACGCACACAATCCGAAGTGCATAAACGCAAAACCCGGAGATGTCGTGCTTGTGGCTGAGTGCAGGCCAATAAGCAAGACGAAGAGCTTTGTGATAGTTGAGAAGGTTGAGGAGGCTGAGGAGGTATGAAGAGTATAAGGGCTAAAATACCGAAAGCCCTTCCAACCGGTGCGAGGCTTGTGTGTGCCGACAATACCGGAGCGAGAGAAGTTGAGATAATCGCCGTTAAGGGGTACAGGGGCGTTAGAAGGAGGTATCCCGCTGCCGGCGTTGGTGACATAATCATAGTTACCGTAAAGAAGGGGAGCCCCGAGATTAGGAAACAGGTTCACTACGCAGTAATAGTTAGGCAGAGGAAAGAGTACCGCAGACCAGACGGAACGAGAGTTAAGTTTGAGGATAACGCTGCAGTGATAACGGATCCCAAGGGCAATCCAAAGGGAACTGAAATAAGAGGAGCAGTTGCGAGAGAAGCGGCTGAGAGGTTCACCAAAATAGGGTCTCTCGCGTCTGCAATAATTTGAGGTGGTAGCATGAAGTCAAAACAGCCGAAAAAGCAGAGAAAAAGCCTTTACAGGGCGAAACTTCACCAGAGGCATAAAATGCTTCACGCAACCTTGTGCAGGAAGCTGAGGGAGAAGTACGGGAAGAGGGCTGTGAGGGTCAGGAAGGGAGATAAGGTCAGGATAATGAGGGGAAAGTTTGCGGGTCACGAGGGTAGAATACTTGAAGTTGACATGAAAAACTACCGCATTACTGTTGACGGTGCAACGACGAAGAAGGTTGACGGAACGGAAGTAGCGGTTCCCATTCATCCGTCAAACGTCATGATTCTCGAGTTTAAGGAAGTTGATGACGTCAGGAAAAAAATCCTTGAGAGGAAGTAAGGTGGTATAATGCACCAGAAAAGGCTTTCTGCTCCCAAAACCATAAAGATCCCGAGAAAAACCGCTAAATGGATCGTCAAAACAGGTCCGGGCCCACACAACAAAAACGCAGTCCCGTTGCTGGTGGTTGTCAGAGACCACCTGAAGCTGGCCGATAACGCGAGAGAGGCGAGGAGAATAATCAGTGCTGGGGAAATACTCGTGGACGGAAAGGTGAGGAAGGACTACAAATTCCCCGTTGGTCTGTTCGACGTGATATCCATACCAAAACTGGACAAAACGTACAGAATACTGTTTGACGAAAAAGGCAGGTATGTACCAAAAGAGGTTGAAGACGGTAACTTAAAGCTGTACAAGATAAGGAACAAAACAGTGGTCAGAGGAGGTAAGGTTCAGCTGAACCTGTTCGACGGAACGAACATACTTGCTGACAACACGTACAGGACAAAGGACAGCATACTCGTAAGAATTCCGGAAATGAAAATCGTTGACCACCTGAAGTTTGAGGACGGAGCTCTTGTGATGATCGTTGGAGGCACTCACGCCGGAGAGCTCGGGCACGTAAAGGAGTACAAGGTCGTCAAGGGTTCTGCACCAAACCTCGTTACGATAGAGAGTGAAGAGGGCGAAATAACCACCATAGCAGACCATGTCTTCGTAGTTGGGAAGTCCGGTGGCAAGCCAGTGATTGACCTCGGAGTTTAGTGGAGGTGTTGTGGATGGCAGTTGCTCAGGCGGATGTTGAAAAGGAGGCAAAGAAAAAAGAGAATCCAATGAGGGAGATACTGATAGACAAGGTTGTGATAAACATCGGCGTTGGAGAGAGCGGTGAGAGGCACAAGAAAGCGATGCAGCTCTTAGAGCAGTTAACGGGTCAGAAACCCGTTGCAACCTACGCTGAAAAGACGATAAAGAACTTCGACATCAGAAGAGGAGAGGCGATAGGCGTTAAAGTAACCCTTAGGGGAGAAAGGGCGTTGAAGTTTCTCAGAGACGCTCTAACGGTAAAGGAGTTCAGGCTCAGAAGGAGACAGGTTGGGAGTGGAGAGTTCTCATTTGGAATAGCTGAGCACATAGACCTGCCGGGCGTTAGCTACGACCCGGATATGGGTATATTCGGAATGGATGTATGCGTCTCTCTGAAGAGAAGGGGCTACAGAGTTGCGAGAAGGAAAATTGCGAGAGCAAAAATCGGGAAGAGGCACAGAATAACCAGGGAAGAAACCGTGGAGTGGTTGAACTCTCTCGGTGTTGTGGTTGAGTAGTAGTAAAGAAAAAAGAAGGGGTGTTTGCCTTGAAGGAGAGGAAGAAGATTTTTGGTAGGGGCGCCAACCAGTGCAGAAGGTGTGGCAGGAGGTCAGGGCTCATAAGAAAGTACGGTATCTACCTCTGCAGGCAGTGCTTCAGAGAAGTTGCAAGCGAGCTTGGATTTAAAAAGTATTGGTGATCAGTTGAATTTTCACGCTAATCGGGTGGTTGTATGAGCTTGAGTGATACTCTTTCAAATGCCATGTCAGCAATAAAAAATGCTGAGAACTGCGGAGCCGGCAAGTGTGAGATAAGGCCGGCTTCAAAGTTAGTTGGAAATGTGCTCAGAGTGATGAAGGATTACGGATACATAAAGAGTTTCGAGTACAAGGATAACAAGCAGGGTGGAATGTTCGTCGTCGAACTTTCGGGAAGGATAAACGACTGCGGAGCTGTAAGGCCCAGGTTCTCGGTCAAAAAGACAGAGTACGAAAAGTTCGAGAAAAGATTTCTGCCGGCGAGAGACATGGGAATACTCGTGGTATCCACCGTTAAAGGAGTCATGTCCCAGAGAGAGGCGAGAGAGAGGGGTCTTGGTGGAATACTTCTTGCATACGTATTCTGAGGGTGATGGTAATGCTTCAGTTAAAGCAGAGAGTCGAAAGGGTTGTTGAAATTCCAGAAGGTGTTGAGGTAAGCGTTGAAGGCGGTGACGTTTCGGGATACACGGTAAATGTGAGGGGTCCGAAGGGAGAGAATTCGAAAGTTCTGAAGTTCAGGGATGTGCATGTAGAGGTTGATGGAAATAAAGTCAGGGTATATACGGACAGCGTTAAGAAAAAGCAGAGGGCGATGGTCGGTACTTTTGCCTCTCACATCAGAAACCTGATAACGGGAGTTACAAAGGGTTTTCAGTACAGGCTCAAACTCGTTTACTCTCACTTCCCCGTAAAGCTCAGAGTTGAAGGCGACGAGGTCGTTATAGAGAACTTCCTCGGCGAAAAGTATCCGAGAAGGTCGAAAATAGTCGGCAGGGCTCAGGTAAAGATAAACGGCAACGACATAATCGTCGAGGGAATTGACAAGGAGGAGTGCGGCCAGACAGCGGCAAACCTCGAGCAGACGACGAGGATAAAGAACCTCGACGTCAGGGTTTTTCAGGACGGAATTTACATTGTCGAAAAGCCGTGAGGTGATAGAATGGAAAATCTATCCACTCTTCTGAGGCTCAGGAGAAGGCTTAAAAGCAGAAAACCCGAGTTCAGGAGGTACGAGTCACACAAAAAGCTCAGGTTGAGAGATAAGGGGTGGAGGAAACCGAGAGGCAGGCACAACAAGCTCAGACAGATGTACGGTGGTAAGTGGAGCGGAAGAGCTTTGGTCAGGGTTGGATACGGCTCTCCTTCGAAAGTGAGAGGTTTGCACCCGTGTGGAAAAGAGGAAGTTCTCGTATACAACCCCTCCCAGCTCGAAAGCTTAAATCCCGAAACTCAGGCAGTCAGAATAGCATCTTCAGTTGGCATGAAGAAGAGGCTCGCAATAGAGGATAGAGCAAAGCAGCTCGGCCTGAAAGTTCTCAACCCCGTGCAGGGAGGTGAGTAACTTGAGCGACCTGAGATTTCAGAGAAGGCTTGCTGCCCAGATCCTGAACTGCGGTGAAAATAGGATATGGATCAATCCCGAAGCTCTGGAAGACGTGTCGTCCGCATCCACGAAAGAAGACATCAGAGAGCTGATAGAGAGCGGAGCCATAAAGAGGAAGCCGGTAAAAGGAATAAGCAGAGCCCGCATAAACGCAAGAAAGGCGCAGAGAAAGAAGGGAAGAGGGAGAGGGCATGGAAGGAGAAAGGGCAAGAAAACTGCGAGAATGCCAAAGAAAGAGCTTTGGATGATAAGGATAAGGGCGATAAGAAGGAGGCTGAGACAGCTGAGGGATACGGGTGTCATAGACAGGAGAACGTACAGAATGCTGTATATGAAGGCCAAGGGTGGAGAGTTCAGAAGCCTCTCGCACCTTAACGCTTACCTCCAGACTCAGGAAATTATTAAGAGGTGATGGGATTGGCAAGAGGTCCGAGGTATAGGGTAAAGTACAGGAGAAGAAGGGAAGGAAAGACGAACTACAGGAAGAGGCTCAAGCTTCTCATATCCAAGAAGCCGAGACTTGTGGTGAGGGTTACAAACAGGAGAGTGATTGCCCAGATAGTGGAGTACGCTGAGGAGGGAGACAGGATTCTCGTGGCTGTAGACTCTTTAAAGCTGAAAGACTACGGCTGGAAAGGAGACGAAAACAACACTCCTGCTGCATACCTGACAGGCCTGCTGATAGCCAAAATGGCGGAGAAAGCGGGAATAAAAGAAGCTGTACTCGACATAGGCTTGCACTCTCCAACCAGAGGATCGAGAGTTTTTGCTGTGCTCAGGGGTGCTGTGGAAGCAGGTCTTGACGTTCCTCACAGCGAGGAAGTGTTTCCGGACGACGACAGAATCAGGGGTGAGCACATAGCAGCTTACTACGAGGAAAATCCTGAAAAGTTTAAAAAATACGAGGATAGAGGTTTAAAACCTTCCGAGCTTCCTTCTCACGTTGATGAGGTTAAAGAAAAAATACTGAGCATGTAGGGGGATAATCATGACAGATGAGTGGATTCCCAAAACGAGACTTGGTAAACTTGTTGCTGAAGGTAAGATTAAGACGATGGACGAGGCCATAGCGAGCGGTCTCCCTCTCAAGGAACCGGAAATAGTTGACACTCTACTTCCTGACCTTTACGATGAAGTCCTCGACATCTCAATGGTTCAGAGGATGACTGACAGCGGTAGAAGGACGAAGTTCAGAATCACTGCTGTTGTTGGAAACAAGGACGGTTACGTCGGAGTGGGCGTGGGTAAAGCGTCTCAGGTAGCTCCAGCCATACAGAAGGCAATAAACAACGCCAAGCTCAACATATTCAGGGTTCAGAGGGGATGTGGTTCCTGGGAGTGCGGATGTGGCACCGAACATTCAATTCCGTGCAAGGTTACCGGTTCTGCCGGTAGCGTAAGGGTCACACTCATTCCCGGACCAAAAGGTCTCGGACTGGTTGCAGGAGAGGTGGCGAGGAAAGTTCTCGAATTTGCAGGAGTTAAGGATGTCTGGACTTTTACGAAGGGAAGCACGAAAACAACGATAAACTTTGCAAGAGCGACGTACGAGGCTCTGAAACAGACAATGTACATAAAAAGGTGATTTGTTATGGTGTATGCAGTGGTGAGACTCAGAGGGACAGTTGACGTTAACAGAAAAATCAAGGACACGTTAAGAATGCTCAGACTGCACAAGCGCTATCACTGCGTTGTCGTACCGGACACACCGTCGTACAGGGGAATGCTTCAGGTCGTGAAGGATTACGTGGCTTACGGAGAGATTGGAGCAGAAACGCTGTCAATGCTCTTAAGGAGAAGGGGTAGACTCGTCGGTAACAGGAGACTGACTGACGAGTACATTAGAGAAAACACTCCGTACTCTTCGATAGATGAATTTGCGAAAGCAGTGGTGGAGGGAAAGGCAACTCTGAAGGATTTACCGGAGCTGAAGCCCGTGTTCAGACTTCACCCTCCAAGGAAAGGTCTGAAAAACATAAAATGGCACTACCCGCTTGGAGACCTCGGAAAACACGACGAAATCGAAAAGCTTCTTGAAAAGATGAGGTAGTGGTGTAGTGGTATTGAAAAAGCGAATGGGGTGGTATCGTGCCGAAACCGAAGGTAAAGAAGATAAGGGGTTCGAGAACGTGCGGCAGTGGACTGCACAAGAACAACAGCAGGGGCAGGGGCTGCAGGGGCGGTTCTGGAAACGCCGGAATGTTCAAGCACAAGTACATAAAGGCAGTAAAAGAAGGGTACGACATAGGTAAGTACGGTTTCAACAGACCGAAGTGCATTCGCTCTGACGTAAGAGCTGTGCAGGCTCTGAAGGAAACGCTGAGAGAACTCAGAGAGGGGGGCAAGCTCGACAGCTATACATACAGGTACCTTTCTTCCCGCCCGGAATTAAACGCTGGAGACCTGTCTTTCATAATAGACAGGCTCGTGGAAAACGGACTGGCAGAAAAGGAGGGAGATGTTTATTCCGTGGACTTAACAGCTCTTGGATACACGAAATTGCTTGGAGCGGGAAAAGTTGACAAAACCATAAAGGTTACGGTTTTTAAAGCCACGCCAAAAGCAATTGAAAAGATTGAAGCTGCTGGAGGCTGTGTTGAAACAATGTAAATTGAATAATTTTTTTATAACAAATTCTGAATAACAGGAGGATGAAAAATGGACGAAGCCCTTAGAAAACTTCAGCCGTACTTCGAGAAAATTCCGAGCGTTGCAAGGCCGAAGAGACACGTTCCCTTTAAAGAAAAATTTGGATGGACGATCGCAATCCTTCTCCTCTATTTCGTTCTTTCAAATATTCCTCTTTTTGGTTTATCTCCGCAATCAATAGACCTTTTTGCCCGCTTCAGGGCATTCTTTGCAGGAAGAGGTGGAACGATAATTGCTTTGGGTATAGGGCCAATAGTCACAGCATCGGTTATAGTTCAGCTGTTAGTTGGTGCTGGAATAATAGAACTGGACTTAACAGATCCTGATGATCAGGCAGCGTATCAGGACTTCCAGAGGTTTCTGGTTCTGGTAATGATAGCTCTGGAAGCTTTACCGCAGATACTCGGTGGGTTTATAAAGCCAAATCTCGAGATTGCAAAAGCCTTCGGCGTTTCTCCTGCATTGATATCTGCACTGCTGTTTATTCAGCTCTTCATAGGCGGTGTGCTGATAGTTTACATGGACGAAGTTGTTTCAAAGTGGGGTATTGGGAGCGGTGTCAGCCTGTTCATTCTTGCCGGAATATCTCAGGCAATCGTTACGGGTTTGATAAACTGGGTTGTTCCGAGCCACAGCAAGCTTCCCGCAGGAATTATACCGAGGTGGATCTGGATAGCCCAGCACATGAGCGCTTCTCAGCTGTTAACACTTGCGGGAATAAAATTCGTACTCATAGATGGCGGAGTTTTAGCTCTTATAACGACGACTATAATTATACTCTTGGTTGTTTACGCTGAGGGAACGAGAGTTGAAATACCGCTTTCGCACTCGTTTGTCAGAGGTGCGAGAGGTCGCTATCCGCTGAAGCTGATTTACACGAGTGTTTTACCAATGATATTCGTCAGAGCTTTACAGGCAAACATCGAAATATTCGGATTGATACTCTACAGGCACGGAATAAAGTTCCTTGGAGAATACGTTGGAACCCAGCCAGTCAGCGGTATAATGTATCTGCTAAACCCGATACGAGGTCCGAGCAACTGGATACCAGAGCTCGTAAAGGAGAACTACCGTCTCATGACGGAAACTTACCACATACACATACCTCCACCCCCTGACTGGATGATATTTCTACATTTGCTCACGGATGCAACGATACTGATAATAGGTGGTGTCCTCTTCTCAATATTCTGGATGGAGACGTCTGGAATGGATCCGAAGACCATAGCAGATCAGCTCGCCAAGTCGGGGATGCAGATTCCGGGTTTCAGAAAGAACCCTAAGGCTCTTGAAAGAGTTCTGGAAAGGTACATTCCAAAGGTTACAGTTGTTGGAGGTGCTGTAATCGGTGCTTTAACGCTCATAGCAAACATGCTCGGAACGATAGGACACGTTACGGGAACGGGTTTGCTGCTCGCAGTCAGCATAGCGTATCAGTACTACGAAGACCTCGCCAAAGAGCAGCTCACGGAAATGCACCCGATGATAAGAAAGATACTGGGAGAGGAGTGATTTGTTAAAATTGGTATAGAGGTGTAAAGAGATGAAAGAGACGATTAAAAGGTTAGTCGATGCGTTTTTTATTACTCTGGGAATTTTCACTTTTTTCGGAGTGTTCGACAAAACAATTCTGTTCGGAATAGCGAAGGCTGTTGATGCCGTATTACACCCACTCTTGGCTCTACCGCTGATATGGGTGATATTCATTCTCGCCGTTGCAACAGCTGTGTACACCACGCTTATCCAGTGGGCAATGGTAGATGTGGAGGAGATGAAAAGAATACAGAAGGAGGTCATGCAGTTTCAGAAGGAGTACATGGAGGCAATGAAAAGCGACAACAAGTACAAGCTGAAAAAGTTAGAGGAGAGACAGGCGGAAATAAGGGAGATGCAGGCCAAGCTGATGGGTCCCCAGCTTAAAGTTATGCCTTATTCCTTGGCAGTGACCATGCCCATATTTTACTGGCTGCTGTACGTGATATACGGGAACAGCTTAGCTCACGGTTTAAGAGCTGCTTACTCGAGCGTTAGCGGATACGTCGTTAACGCTCCATTCTTCGGGCACATACATGTGAGTCATCCGATAATAACAGTCTTGTTCCCGATTCCGTGGTGGCTCTTCTGGTACTTTATATGTTCCATGCCTCTGTCCTTGGTGGTAAGAAAGGCCCTTCACATGTAGAATATTATATCTGGATTACACGCTACGCTGAATAACTGTGTGGGTCGGGTGAAAGTATGAAAATCGCAATATCCGGACCGCCGGGCAGCGGAACAACAACAGTTGCAAAGTTCGTAGCTGAAAAGCTCGGTTACGAGCTCATTTCCGCTGGAGAGATATTCAGGCAAATGGCGAGAGAGAAGGGATACACGATTGAAGAGTTCAGCAAAGTAGCTGAAGAGAACGAGGAAATAGACTATTACATAGACAGAACTCAAAAAGAGCTCGCCAAGTCTAAGGAGAACGTAGTGGTTGAGGGAAGACTGTCTGCGTGGGTCGTGGAGGACTCTTTCAAGGTATTTATTTTTGCTCCGGAGGACGTTAGAGTTGAGAGAATTGCAAAAAGAGAGGGAAAAAGTATTGAAAAAGTGAGAGAAGAGACGAGAAGAAGAGAAATGCACGAGAGGAGCAGGTACAGGAAGTACTACGGAATAAACATAGACGACTGGAGCATTTATCATATAATATTCAACTCTGCATGCTTCAGCGCTGAAGCCATAGCAAAGCTCATAGTTGAAGCCGTAAAAGACTTTAACTGTTGATCCGTGTTTTGTTCTCAGTTTACATTTACAGTTTTGAACACATTTATAAACACATATATACACCTTTGCTGTGACACGTGCATGCAGAAGAAATTGCTCGTAATTTTGCTGTGCTCAATACTGGCTGTAATCGGTCTGATCGCAGTTTCTCACTTCCGGAGCACTTACAGCTTTAGCTGTTATTACACCGTATCTTTCTGGTATGGAGGGCAGAAAAATGCCAGTCTATCCGACATCAGGCTGATGGTACCCTGTCCACCTGTTATTGCGAAGCTGCATCCCGCCAGATGCTGCAGGTATCGTACTGTAAGCACTCCGTACGGCAAATACATTCAGATAACAGCTGCAAAAATAGACATGGTTCCGCCGGTGCTGTCTTCTCCGGAGAACTCATCGCACAGCGCACTTTACGGTCCGGTCGAAAAATTTCTGCTCGATACCGGTGTAAAAAGAGTGTCAAGCAGACCTTTAAACGAATTATACACAAAATGCAGCTTACCCGTTATCAAAAACGTCGCACAAAACAAAACATTAAACAGGACATTAAACCGAACCAGTCAGACGTACGGTATCGTTCCGGTTAGCAGGACATACAGGGTTAGACGGATTCCTGTTTTCGTTAGCTACAGAACAGATCCAGATACTGTAATTCATCTGGACATATCTCTTACCAGAACCAGCGGGCCGAGCTCAGGTGCTAAATGGGGTGATGATTACTCTGCCAGCTTAACTCTTAAAGGCTCGCAGAACGGATGGCTTAACGCTACGGTTTACAGAAGAGAGATACATTACATTATGAAGAAAGATTAAAACGTAAATTTAAATTTGATTATAACTACAAAAATTACAAAAGACCACAGAAAACAACGCATTGGAAATAAAAACTTCAAGGAGTTGCCCTGTAAAAAGGTGAAAAATCATAAAATTTCAGTGTAACCAGCAAAATTGTTAAATTTGCATCTGCTGTTATGAACGTGAATGAAGGGTTTCAGGACGAAAATCGGCATTTTTGGCAGGATGAACGCCGGCAAATCGAGTCTGATAAACGCGTTGACGAATCAGGACATTGCAATAGTGTCTGACGTTCCCGGTACGACGACGGATCCCGTCTCCAAATCAATGGAGTTGCTCCCTTTAGGTCCCGTCACGCTCATAGACACAGCAGGGCTGGATGACGTCAGTGAGCTTGGAACGAAAAGAGTTGAGAAGGCTTTAGAGGTTTTGAAAGACGTGGATCTCGCTTTACTTGTAGTAGACGCCACGAGGCTCGATGAGGGTCTGGAATTTGAAGAGAAAGTAATACAGAGGGCAAAGGAACTCGGAATTCCCGTAATTGGAGTTGTAAACAAGATAGATCTAAAGGAGGTATCCGACGAAGACATCGCTGAACTCGCGAAGAAGTACGACATTCCCTTTGTAAAGGTCAGTGCGAAGACGAGAGAGGGTTTGATCACGCTGAAGAGAGAAATAGTCCCCAGAGCTCCGGCTGATCAGGAAGTTCCACTCGTTGCAGACCTGTGCAGGGGAGGAGAAGCTGTACTTTACGTGTTCCCCCGGGAAATAAGGTTCCCAAAGGGAAGGCTCCCGCTTATCTGGGTCAGGGCTTTCAGGGAAACGATAGATCAGGATGCGTACTGCGTCATCGCAAGAGAGGACAACGTTAAGGAAACTCTGGACTATCTGGACAGAGAAATAAGCCTGACAGTTGTAGATACAAGGGCTTTTGAGAACGCATACATTCCAGATACTCCTCTGACGTCGTTTTCAGTCATTGAAGCGAGATACATGGGCGACCTGACGGCTTTCATAAAGGGAGTGAGAGTTATGGACGACTTGAGCAGAGGTGATAGGGTTCTCGTCGTTCAGTGCTGCGAGGACAGGAACGATCCAGACGATTTCTGGACAGATTTCGTTGTTGAAGAGCTGAAAAAGAAGGGGTGCGCTGTGGAATTCGGCGATATCGAGGATTACAGCAATCAAAAGCTCGTGATTCACTGCAACGCCTGCAGGCTGAGGAGGGATGAAATGCTCGAAAGGATTGAGTACGTAAAAGAAAAGGGGGGAAGCGTAACAACAATTGGCCTGTCTGCGTGTTACCTCAAGGGGTACCTCAGCAGGTTCCTCGATCCGTTCCCCCTCGAAAAGATGGTGCTTGAAGGTGTTGAGGTTGGAGATATTCCCTACGAATTTTTGTCTCGGAGGACAAAGGTATGTCCGGCAAACGCGTGGAAGTATTGAGGGTTGAGAAGGACTTTCTGGGTGAGAAGAAGATTCCGGCTGATGTTTACTACGGCATTCACACAGCGAGAGCCAGAGAAAACTTTCCCATCACCGTTAGACTAGGGTACAGAATCCATCCCGAGCTGATAAGAGCTTTTGCAATGGTTAAAAAAGCGTGTGCTTTATCCCTGATGCAGCTCGAACACCTTGATAAGGACAAGGCCAGGGCAATAGTTCAGGTTTGCGATGAGCTGATCGAAGGAAAATGGCACGACCATGTTGTAGTCGATCCGTTTCAGGGAGGAGCGGGAACTTCGCTGAACATGAACGTAAACGAGGTAATAGCGAATCGTGCGAGTGAAATTCTGGGTAAAAAAGTGCATCCGCTCGACGATGTCAACAAGATGCAGTCGACAAACGACACCTTTCCAACCGCTGCAAGAATTGCAGCCATATCTCTGCTGAGACAGCTAACTGCAGTAGTTGGTGAGCTTCAGCAGGCTTTGGAGGACAAGGAAAGGGAGTTTGCGGGAGTTCTTAAGCTCGGAAGAACGGAAATGCAGGATGCTGTGCCAATCACGCTCGGTCAGGAGTTCAGCGCTTACGCCGAAGCGATAGCCAGAGACAGGTGGAGGCTGTACAAGGTTGAGGAGAGGTTAAGACAGGTAAATCTGGGTGGAACTGCAGTGGGCACGGGTTTGAACGCTGATCTGAGGTACATACATCTGGTCATCCAGAGGTTGAGAGACATCACGGGCTTAAATCTGGCCAAAGCTGACAATCTGGTGGATCCAACCCAGAACTGGGACGTGTTCGTCGAGGTGCACGGACTTCTCAAGGCTCTGGCGGTAGACCTCTACAAGATTTCAAACGACCTGATACTGATGAGCGCGTTTAAAGAGATTAGACTGCCTCCCGTTCAGGCCGGCTCTTCGATAATGCCCGGAAAGGTCAACCCGGTCATACTGGAGTGCGTAAAGCAGGTTGCTATCAGGGTGATGTCCAACGATGTTGCCTTAAACATGGCATCCGCACACGGACAACTCGAGCTAAACGCTTTAGCACCTCTAATAGTTCACAACATGCTCGAATCACTCGAAATACTGACAAATGCCGTTGAGGTCATGATCGAGAAGTGCGTAAGAGGAATTAAGGCAGATGAAGAGATGTGCAGGATGTATCTGGAGAGGAGTCCGGCTCTGATCACCCCTCTGGCACCTTACCTCGGATACGACAGAGCGGCTGAGATAGCAAAGGAAGCAGTTACGAAGAGTAAGACGATCAGAGAAGTTTTGCTTGAAAAGGGGCTGTTCAGCGAGGAAGAGCTTGAGGTTTTGCTGTCGCCGCAGGAACTCGTAAAGCCGGGAGTTGCTGGAGAGGGTAAAGTCGACAGGAAGATCGTCAGCAGGGAGTACAGGGATTGATGTACTGTATCCAGAATGTCAATAGCGGCGGTAGCTGATGACACGCCGTAACACCGGAGGTTACTCCATGCAAAAAGTGGAGCTGATACCGGTAAGGTTCAGGATAGAGCCTGGTGTCGATCTGAATTACATCGCGAATGCTGTAGCAGAATTCGTCAAAAAAGGAGACATCGTCGTCGTTTCGAGCAAGGCAGTGTCTTACTGTGAGGGCAGACTCGTAAGACTGGCAGACGTTAAACCTTCAGGCAGAGCTTTAAAACTCTCCAGACAGTACGGAATTTCTCCTGAACTTGCGGAGCTCGTTGTGAGAGAAGCGGATGAAATAATTGGAGGCGTTGAGGGATTCGTGCTCACGCTGAAATCCGGTATGCTGCAGCCAAACGCGGGAATTGACAGGTCAAACGTGCCAGAGGGGTATGCGATCCT
This sequence comes from Archaeoglobaceae archaeon, assembly GCA_015520485.1. GTDB lineage: Archaea > Halobacteriota > Archaeoglobi > Archaeoglobales > Archaeoglobaceae > WAPX01. Next base: position 13,602 of record WAPX01000059.1, on the reverse strand, counting down.
GTACCCGGAGGATCCGCAGAGCTCTGCAGATACGCTGAGAAGACTGATTGAAAAAAGGGTTAACGGTAGAGTGGGCGTGGTGATATCCGATAGCAGAGTTTTACCGCTCAGAAGGGGTGTTTGTGGAATAGCACTGGTTGCATCGGGATTCGAAGCGATAAAAGACGAAAGAGGAAAGCGAGATTTGTTCGGAAAACCTCTGAGAAACACCATGAGAAACCTCGCAGATATGCTTGCTTCAGCTTCACAGCTCCTGATGGGTGAAGCTGACGAAATGATCCCTGTGGTTATAGTTAGAGGTTTAAAGGTCAGGTTTACGGAGGAAAGGTTCTGTCTGACAGTTGATCCGGGAGAGTGCCTCTACTGGGGGAGTCTGAATGGTAAAATTCGTTGGAGTGATAAACCTGAGTCCTGAGTCGTTTTACAGCGGTTCCGTTTGCAGAGACGTGGACTCAGCTATAAAGAGGGCTGAGAAGATGATTGAAGAAGGAGCAGACGTGATAGATGTAGGCGGGATGTCAACCGCCCCCTACAGGGACACATGGATAAGCGAGGAGGAAGAGCTGAGGAGGGTAATCCCGGCAGTAAGAGAGATATCGAAGCTCGGCATTCCCGTATCCATAGACACGACGAGGGCTAGCGTTGCTGAAAAGGCTGTTGAGGCAGGAGCGTGCATGATCAACGCAGTAAAGCCCGATGACGAAATAGTGGATGTTGCCAGAAGAACCGGTGTACCGGTGATTGTCGTTGCCAGAGAGATCGAATGGAGCGAGAACACCGCTGTTAGCTCGACCGTTAAATCTCTGAAAGCTGAGGTCAGGAGGTGTCTGAAGAGAGGAATTCCTCGTAAAAACGTTGTTGCTGACCCTGCAATCGGCTTCTGGAGGAAATACGGAAGGTGGTTCGTAAGAGATGCCTGCATAATCGCAAACCTCGACAGGATAAAGTCCGGGCTGAACGTGCCTGTGCTTGCAGGCATTTCGAGAAAGTCTTTTATCGGGCAGATACTGGGGATTGAAAATCCGGAAGACAGGCTGATCGGGTCAGTTGTTGCTGAAGCTCTGGCAGCTTTAAAAGGAGCGGATTACATCAGAACCCACAACGTTCGAGAGACGAGGCAGGCTGTGGAGATGGCTGAATTTATCGGGAAGTTCATGCTGAAGGACTAAATCACTGCCTGCGAATGACTTCTGTACTCATTGCATCTGGATCGGGGATTGCATAGACCTTCACGCTGGACTCCGCTTTGGCAATACTGGTAGCTTCAAGAAAGTCCTCACCGCTTATCTCGAACTCGTCCCTGTACTTCAAACCTCTACCCTTTGGCTTGAACCTGAAAATTTTCCAGTTGAGAATCTCTCTTCCTTCAGCCAGCTCGTTAACTATTTCGACCAGCTCGTCCACGTGCTTTACGTTCTTCTTCGTGAGAACTGTCGTTATCGTGAATTGCTTGTTTAGCTTTTTAAACGCGTCCATAACTGTTTTGAAGTGCCCTTCACCCCTCATGGCGTCGTGAACCTCTTCCGGCCCGTCGAGTGGAAGGTTCACTATATCTACGAGGTCGAGGAAATCAATTTGGCTGAGGAGGACTCCGTTCGTGTGGATTTTCGTCTTCAAACCTCTCGACCTGGCAATCCTCAAAAAATTCTTCAGGTCAGGATAAAGCAACGGCTCACCACCGGCAAAAACTGCCAGATCTCCGGGATTCATTTTCAGGAGGTTTTCGACGACCACTTCTTTCTCGAGATCCTTTTCGGAGCTCATGCAGAACCTGCAGCTCATGTTACATCTGCTTCCGAGGATGAATACCTTTATCATTGCCGTTCCCCCAGCTCGATTAACTGTGTCGAAGCCTGACACTCAACGGTATCGACGATCGTTTTCAGGTGTTTCACGGACTTCTCGTCTCTAAAGAAAGGGGAGCCAATAATGACGTGGTTGCACGTTCTAAGAGCTTCAACGATTCTCCTGATTACCTCTTCCACGCTTCCGCTGATTGTATGGGCTTCAAGAGTTTTTGAAATGCTTTTAACCTTTTCGGGAATCTTTAAGCAATCCCTGTTCCTGACGATGTACTCGAAATCAACGTCAGAATTCAGCCGCAACCTTCTGTTCAGCATTACCGCAGAGGAAAGTATCAGCTCACCGTAAAGTTCGCTACTGCGCTGTTCGAAGATCAGGGAGGCTGCGTAGCAGGCTGTGAAAACTCTGCTGAGTTTTGAATCAGAATCGGGTTTTGAATCGGGGCAATCGGGACGATCGAGACAATTGCAGTAGTTGACAACCAGCCCGTCTGCAACCTCTGATGTTATGGCAATCAGCCTCTTACCGGAACAGCCGGCAAGTACGGGAATGTCCAGTCTATCTTTGAGCTTTCTCATGCACTCCACGAACTTCGATATTTTTCGGGTTTTTCCCGGAACGAGCGTTAAAACGAAGTCGTTGTCGTACTTTTTCCTCAGGTTTACTGCATATCGCCTGATTTCGTCACAGCTTCTCCTGCTCGGCGAGCAGAATACTGCCACTGGCGATGATGTGTTTTCAGCAACAATTTCAGCGGTTTTAAAGGGGTTTAAGCAGTCGAGCTCGCCAATCCACACGGGAATTCCGAGCCTGTCTGCTAAAGCGGATCTGCTGGCGATTAACTCCTCATCCACATCTCCGTTTACGTTGAGCCCTATTCTTCCAAGCTCCATAACTCCTGCCAGCGGTACGCATCTCCCCTGTCGAAGGAGTATTCAACTCTCGTAAACTCCTTTCTGAATTCTGCGACCTCTCTGGAAACTTCTCTGACGTTCTTTCTCTCAAACACAACGTCTGCGATGAACCGGGCTATGTCCTTCATGTCGTCCTCTTCCATACCCAGCCTTGTAACTTCCTGAACACCAATTCTTATTCCGGAGGGGTCTCTAAAGTTCCTTCCCCTCTCCTTATCCCACGGAAGCAGATTTCTGTTCACCAGTATTCCGGCCTGTTCGAGCATTTTTTCCGCTTTAAGCCCGCTTAAGCCGGATGGAATTAAATCCACGAGAACCTGGTGCGATTCCGTGTAACCCTTATGTTCCGCAACGACTCTGAGCCCTTCGCCTGCGAGTGCTTCAGCGAGAGCCTTTGCGTTCTTAACCGTTTGCTCTGCGTAATCTCTGCCAAATGCCTTCATCTCGCAGAGGGCAATAGCCAGTGCCACGACGCTATGAAGGTGGTGGTTGCTCAGCACTCCGGGAAAAACGGCTCTGTCTATCGCTTCTGCAAACTCCGCCCTGCACATCACCATTCCGTGCTGGGGACCGGGAAACGTTTTGTGCGTTGAAGAGGTAACGACGTCAGCTCCATCCTTCACCGGATTTTGAAATTGCTTTCCAGCTACGAGTCCCAGAACGTGACTCGCATCGTAAGCAATTACAGCTCCGACCTCTTTTGCAGCGTCTCTCAACTCCTCAACCGGGTGGGGGAATAAAAACACGCTCGCTCCGAAAAGTACGAGCTCAGGTTCAGCTTCTCTGATAACCCTTTCAGCTCTATCGACGTCTATGTTCATTTCTTGTTTGTCGAAAGGAAATGCGATAACGTTCAGACCGAGTTTACCTGCTAATCCAACCCTGTTCATCGTTATGTGTCCGCCGTCTTTAATGCTGAGTGCAACAACTGTATCTCCCGGTTCTGTAAAGGCGGAGTAAAGGGCGAGGTTTGCCACGCTGCCGGAAGTGGGCTGAACATTTACGTGTTCGACATCAAAAACGTCTTTAGCGAGCTCAATCGCTTTCAGCTCTATCCTGTCTATGAACTCGCAGCCCGCATAAACCCTCTGTCCGGGCAAACCTTCAGCGTAGCGGTGCTGAAAATCGCTCAGCAGAGCGTTTCTAACCGCCAGACTCGTGACGTTCTCACTTGCTATTAAGGGAATTGCCGAATTTATGAAATCGTGGTGCGCTTTTACGAGCGAGAACATCTCACGCACAACTTCTTTCATAACCATCGAAATACTTCTTCCACGCTTTCATGGCGTCTGGAAACATCTTTATGGCTCTCGGCAGTATTCCGTGAACGAATGCTATCACCAATCCGTAGTTCGTCACAGGAACTCCGCTGTCGAGTGCTTTCTTCAGCCTGTACCTCATGTGCCTTCTCGTAAGCGTGCAGGCTCCGCAGTGAATTATCAATTTGTACCTGGACAAATCGGGAGGAAAGTTTCCGCCCATCACGTGATCGAATTTGACATCTCCAGCTATGTTTCGAATCCACCTCGGTATCTTCACCCTGCCTATGTCGTCTGGTGAGGGGTGGTGAGTGCAGGCTTCAGCAACCAGCACTCTGTCTCCGGGCTTCAACTTTTTGATCTGAGACAGCCCTCTGATGAGCTCGGGCAGATCGCCAGTTTTGAATCTGGCATCAAGTATGGAAAAGCTCGTGAGCGAAACGTCCTCAGGTGTGTCTGCTGCAGCTCTTGTAAACGCATGGGAGTCTGTTATGACCATCTTTGGCTTTTTCTTCAACCCGTCAAACGCCCACTTCAGCTCCCTCTCTTTGACGACTATGCAGGAAGCCCCTATGTCGAGTATGTTTCTTATGGCCTGAACCTGTGGGTAGATGAGTCTTCCCTTGGGAGCACCAAGATCTATGGGTATGTTCAGCATAACAAGGTCTTTCGGTTCTATCAAATCGTCTAAAAACTGAGAATCATCTATGTCCGGAGAGATTTTAAGCATCATGTCAATCAATCTGTCTACGTTCACCCCCTTTTTTGCACTGATTTTGACGAGCCTGTACTTCCTGAGCTCATCGTCATCGTAGTCAGCTAAATCTATCTTGTTAACAACGACGATGAACTTGGTCTTGTTTTCTTTGAAAATCTTTACAAGGTTTCTCTCGTAATCTCCAAAGCCCTTCGTTGCATCTACCATCAGCAGAGCAACGTCAACCTTGCTCAGGATGTCCAGAGTTCTCTCTATCCTCATCTTTCCGAGTTCACCTGTGTCGTCTATCCCTGCAGTGTCGATAAATGTGACGGGAACGTTTCCTATTTCAGCATCGAAAAGTACGGGATCTGTTGTCGTTCCAGCCACATTTGAGACCACTGCTATCTCCTTTCCAGCCAGAGCGTTTATGAGCGTCGACTTTCCGGCGTTTCTCCTTCCAAAAATGCCTATGTGCAGTCTGAGAGAACGGGGAGTTTTCATGGAATCTCAACCCTTTTTTCAACCTTTTTCTTCAAAAACGACACGATTTCGTTTATCTTTTCCTCAGGTAGATCTCCACATTCTATGACAGCTCCTAACCTCTCTCCAAGCTGAACTCTGTGCGGGGGCATGAATATGTCCTCTTCACCCTTCTCTCCCGCTATGTATGACCATCTCCTCCCCAAGATTTCTGCAAACCAGACGCACACTCCGTACTTCTTTCTGACTTCTTCGGATATTCGGGCGAGCTCGTCCAGAAATTCTCCGGAAAACTCAGAAGTATAGGTCTCTTTCCCCATTTTCGATCCTGTTCAGGTATTCCAAGAACTTCTTAAACACCCTCTCGGGGACGAGCTCTTTGATCTCCTCTATCTCTTTCTGTACGATCTGCTCACCCACCTTTTTCGTCTCCTCGCTCGCAAAGTCTTCGAGGTACTCCTTGTACGTCAGCACGGCGTTCAACTTGCAGAATACTTTCTCCTTACCGGTTTTGAGGAGCTTCATGATTTTGGTTCCCGTCCTTCCGCATCTGTAACCTGCCGTACAGAACGAAACGATGTAGCCCATCTCAGCCAGCCATCTTATCCCCTCGTCAAGCTCTCTGGTGTCTCCAAGTAGGAACTGCTGTCTTTCTGCTTCCTGTTTCGTGTAACTATCGCTGTACGCACCTATACCTATTTTCGAGCCGAAATCGGTCTGGGTTACGCCCAGTGGAATGACTTCCCTCCTTATGTGCTCTGGCTCTCTTGCCGTCAGGATCATGCCCGTGTAGGGTACGGAAAGTCTGACAACTGCTATGAACTTCTTGAAGTCTTCATCGGATACACTGTACTTCGCTTCCTGAACGAACGGTGTATTTGCAGCCGGTCTTAGTCTCGGGAAGGATATAGTGTGAGGGCCTACGCCAAACTGCTCTTCTAAGTCCTTGGAGTGCATTAGTAGTCCCATGACTTCAAATCTCCAGTCGTACAGGCCAAGCAAAACGCCAATGCCGACATCATCAACTCCCGCTTCAAGCGCTCTGTGCATGCAGTACAGCCTCCAGTGGTAGTTGCCCTTTATCGTATCTGAAGGGTGGACCTTGTAGTACGTTTCGTGGTGGTACGTTTCCTGAAAAACCTGAAACGTTCCAATACCTATCTCTTTGAGCATTTCAAGCTCTTCGATTGTCATGGGCGCTGCGTTCACGTTTACCCTTCTTATTTCCCCCCAGCCTTTCTTGGCTTTAACCCTGACGCTATATATCGTTTTGAGAGTGTCTGCAATGTAGTTAGCATCCGAAAGCGGGTGTTCGCCGTACGATGTTATCAAACGTTTGTGACCCATTCCCGCTAAAATTTCAGCTTCTCTCCTGACTTCTCCAAGCGAAAGCCTTTTCCTCTTTACGACTCTGTTGTCTCTTCTAAACCCGCAGTACAGACAGTTACCAACGCAGAGGTTTGAGCAGTAGAGCGGTGCAAACGTAACGATTCTGTTGTCGTAAACGGCTCTCTTAACTTCACCGGCAGCCTCAAAAATTTCCTTCCAGAGCTCTTCGTCTTTAACGTTTAAAAGCGTGGCAACTTCTTCCGGCTCTAAGCATTCCTTGGTCGAAAGAGCTTTGTCTATAATCATTCTAACTCTGTGGGGCGTGGCGTCCCTGTTCTCCTTTATTGTTTTCCAGATTTTGTGCTCGTCTATAAAGTCTCTGCCGTCCTTCATGTACTTCGTGTAGTCGTCTTCCGGGTTTATTCTCTCTTCCATCCACTCTCTTATTTTCCTAGGCAAGTTTTCAAACCAGTCCTCTACACTTACAGGTGTGGCAATTGCAGTACTCATTCAAACCACCACCAGAAGTAACGTAATATCCGGTATCCTCAACTACAGCAACAACTTCTGTAGCTACGTCGATATTAACTTTTCTCACAATTTGTGCCTGCCTAACTGTCCATACAGTCTGGATAAGCGAAAACGTTGTTTTTTCGAACTACAGGTAGCATTCTGAGGTAGATAGTTAATAAGTTTTAAGAAAAATACGTTATCTGTCGAAGATCTGGAAATACTTTTATTATCATTTTCATTATTATCATCAATTTTTCCCAAGTTTTTTTAATTATCCTGCAAATATGTCGCAATGACAGAATTACTGAACAGATTTATATACTTTCAGTTTCTGTTTTTAGTCTATTAATTATTGGCTTGGCTAATTATTAATGTTCGATTATCGTTCTGGCGAACATTTTCACCCCCTCCAAAAGATTTTTGTAGTATATTGCAAAACTAAAAAGATGGCAGTAATCATTACAGTATTTTAGATAATAAGCACTGGTTGGTGGGATGCATGACAGCGGAGAACAAACCCAGAATTGGGGTATACATCTGCCATTGTGGAGAGAACATAGCTGGAGCAGTAAACGTTGAAGAGGTCAGGAAATTCGCAGAAAAACTGCCCGATGTCGTTGTGGCAAGAGATTACCTTTTCATGTGTTCCGATCCCGGACAGGAGATAATCAAGGAGGATATCAGAAAAGGGCTTGTGAACAGAGTCGTGGTGGCTGCCTGTACACCGAGAACCCACGAGCCAATATTCAGAAAGGCGTGTGAAGATGCAGGTTTGAACAAGTACTACTTCGAAATGGCAAACATCAGAGATCAGTGTTCGTGGGCGCACTGGCATGAGAAGGAGAAAGCCACGGAAAAAGCTAAGCTGCTTGTGGCTGCTGCTGTAGCTAAAGCGAGACTGCTCGAACCCTTAGAGGATCGTTACATAGAGCTGAACAAGGACGTGATGGTGCTTGGAGGAGGTATAGCGGGAATCTTTGCAGCTTTAGACTTGGCAAACGCCGGCTTTAAGGTTTATCTGGTCGAGAAGTTGCCGTCAATCGGAGGAAACATGGCCAAGCTTGACAAGACTTTTCCAACAAACGACTGTTCTGCCTGTATTCTTACACCGCTGATGGTCGAAGTTGCCAACCACCCCAACGTCGAGCTAATAACCTACGCTGAAGTGGAGTCTGTAGATGGAACGGTTGGTAACTTCAAGGTAAAGGTCAGAAAGAAGCAGACTTACGTTGACTGGAACAAGTGCACAGGCTGCGGTGCTTGTCTCAACGTCTGTCCACCAAAGGCGAGAGTGCCGGACGAATACAACGAGGGACTGAACATGAGGGGAGCGATATACATAGCCTTCCCGCAGGCTGTGCCAAAGAAGGCTGTAATCGACCCAGATGCGTGCATAAGGTGTAGTGGAAGGTGGTTCGGTGAGGAGCCGAGGAAGACCAAGGACGGAAAGCCGATTCTGGCTCCGTGTGAGAAGGTCTGTCCAACTGGGGCTTGCAGCAGGGATGAGCCGAGAGATCCGAATGGTGAGCTTATCGAGCTGAACGTTGGGTCTATAGTCGTTGCTACCGGTTACAGAGTTATGGACAAGAAGCACTTCAAGGAGTACGCTCCCGACAGCCCGAACGTCATTACAGCTCTGCAGATGGAAAGGCTGATTTCTGCTACTGGCCCGACTGAGGGTAAGCTTATCGTTCCTTCTGACATACCCAAGTACCTTGAATGGAAGAAGAAGATCGAGAAGGGTAAAGAAGCCGAACTTGAGGCGAGAAAACCACACGTAATCACGTTTGTGTCGTGCGTTGGTTCGAGAGACGAGAGGTATCACACCTACTGTTCCAAGGTTTGCTGTATGTACATGCTAAAGCAGGCGATGCTGCTGAAGGAGAAGTATCCGGACTTGGAGATATACATCTCCTTCATAGACGTCAGAACACCCGGAAAGGACTTCGACGAGTACTACATGAGGTGCAGGAAGCTAGGAATCAAGATAATCAAGGGCAAGATTGGAGGCGTGCAGAGGCTGCCGGACGAGAGGTTGCTCGTAAAGGGATACGATGCCGAACTTGGCAAGCCTGTGGAGCTCATTTCCGACATAGTCGTTCTCGCAACGGCTATGGAGCCAAACATGGACCTGAAAGAACTGGCGAGAAAACTCGGCATCAGTGTTGGTGCGGAAGGTTTCCTGAAAGAGAGGCACACCAAGCTGTATCCCGTTGACACGATGACAGAGGGTATATTCATCTGCGGTTGCGCTCAGGGTCCCAAGGACATTCCGGACTCCGTGGCTCAGGCCAAGGCTGCTGCAGCTTCAGCCATGTCGTTGCTCGCTCCGGGTAAAATGAAGGTCGAACCGCTCATCTCAGAGGTTGATCAGGAGAAGTGCATTGGGTGCGGTATTTGCGAGAACCTCTGCCCCTACGGCGCAATAACGCTCGTGGAGGTTAACGGCGCGAGGAAGTCAAAGATAAATGAAACGCTCTGCAAGGGATGCGGCGTTTGCGCTGCAGCGTGTCCGAGCAAGGCAATAACGCTGCACGGCTTCACGTACGAACAGGTGCTCGCTCAAATCAGAACTATTGCTGCTAAAAAGGTTGTGGAGGTGTAATCGATGGAACTTGCAGAAGAAGGCGTTCCCCCTGTTATCAATCTAACCGAGGTAGCGGAAAGAGAAAAAGAGGAGTTTGAGGAGAAAGTTTCAAAACTCATAATCGAGTTCGGAGCGGAAAATCTGATGGCATGCATGCAGTGCGGAGCCTGCGCTTCTATCTGCCCTCTCGCAAGAACTGGCTTCGAGTGGTACAACAAGAAGCTCATCAAGGCAATACTTGTGGGTATGAGAGAAGAGCTTCTGGACGACATGACGCCTTGGGCATGCGTAGCCTGCAACAGATGCACGGAAATCTGTCCGAGAAACGTCACACCGTTTGAAGTTATGCTGGCAATGAGAAGGCTCATGGTTGAGGACTTCGCTCTCCCAACACTTACAATTGAAGGCTTGAGGAGTCTGTACGAGCACGGTCACGCAGTTTACATGACTGGCAGAGAAGCGAGGAAAAAAGTTGGTTTACCCGAAAAACCGCCCACAACGGATTCTGATGAAAAAGCTCTTCAGGAGCTCAAAACGATTTTGAAGAACACCAAGCTTGCCGAGCTCGGTCTGATACCCATGGGGTGAGGTGGTTTTATGGTTTCGGAAGCTATGGTTTCGGAGGCTGAAACCGTAAACGAAAATGAAGAGAAAAAACTCAAGTTTGGATTGTTTTTGGGTTGCAACATTACATTTAACAGGCCTGATGTTGAGCAGGCGATGAGGAAGATCTTTCCGGCTTTAGGTGTTGAACTGGACGATCTGGCAGGTCAGTCGTGCTGCCCGACCTGGGGGACGATGCCGTCCATTGACGATGTTGGCTGGTGCGCTGTGGCGGCGAGAAACCTCTGTCTGGGCGAGGAAAAGGGAATTGACCTTATGACAGCCTGTAACACCTGCTACGCAAGCCTGAACGAAGCAAGGCACAAGATGCTGAAGAATCCCGAAATTATGAACGGTGTTAACGAAATCCTCGCAAAAATAGGAAAGAAATACGAGGGAAAAGCCAAGTGCAGGCACGTAGCATGGGTTCTGTACAAGGACATAGGTCTGGAAAAGATCAGGGAGTCTATAAAGTACACTCTCGACGGACTTACGATAGCCGTCCAGCCGGGATGTCACTTCCTGTGGCCCTCCGAAGTATATCCGGACAAGGAAAAGGACCCGTTCAATCCTGTTGTTCTGAGAGAGCTCTGCGAAGCCTTAGGAGCAGAAGCGCCCTACTACACAAAACTCATAGACTGCTGTGGAATAGGTGCTTTGAGGAGCACAGATCCTGAGAAATCGTTTGCTCTTGCAAAAGACAAGCTCGAGTGCATAAAAGAGGAGCTCGACGCCGACCTCATAGTGGCCGGTTGCAGCTCATGCACGATTCAGTTTGATGACGTTCAGGAAAAACTCAGAAAGGAAGGAAAGATAAACTTCTCAATTCCCGTTCTTCACTACGTCCAGCTTCTCGCAATATGCATGGGTTTTGACCCCCAGCAGGTGGCCGGAGTCTGCGTTACGCCGAGAGACGAGATAATTAAAAGGATTCTGGAGGGTGGTAAAAGATGAGCGAAGTAAGCGAAGAGTGGGAGCCCAACATCGTAGTTATTGCGTGTAACTGGTGTACCTATCAGGCAGCAGACCTTGCAGGAAGCCTGAGGTATTCCTATCCTCCAACAGTGAAGGTGGTCAGAGTTCCTTGCAGTGGTAGAGTTGAGCCAGAGTTCGTTCTTGAAGCTCTGTTCAACGGTGCTGATGGAGTCCTAATTGGTGGGTGTCACCCCGGAGACTGTCACTACAAGGACGGTAACTCCAAGGCTCTGAAGAGGTATGAGTGGCTCAAAGAGATCATATCAGAGCTCGGAATCGAGCCCGAGAGAGTAAGACTGGAGTGGATAAGCGGTTCTGAGGGTTTGAAGTTTGCGGAGGTCATGAAGGAATTTGACGCCACCATCAGGAAGTTGGGACCAAATCCTCTGAAGGGGTGACTTTATGGTTAAAGTCGTTTTTGATGGAAAGGAGATTGAGGCTGAAGAAGGGGCAACTGTTTACGACATGATGAAAAGTGAGGGAATAGGCTTCTGGAGACCATTCGAAGTTCCACAGCTCGAGTTCATAAGAAACGAGGATTGCCCACTGCTCAACATAGCCGAAGTTGACGGAAACATCGTAAATCCCAAGACCCTGAAACAGCTGAAGGTTAAAGACGGAATGGTTATAAATACAAAATCAAAACAGATTGAAGAAAAACTTACCGAAAGACTCAACTGGTTAAAAGAAAAAGAGGAGTGTTATCTCGTAAGGCTTCTGCAAGAATTCGTTGCTGTCGAAGCGGAGAACGCAGGGTTTATCTCTCTGGAAGAAAGAAAGAAAAGCACCTCTGAGGGCTGGGTTTCTGAGCCATCGATACTGTACGACCCCCAGCTCTGCATAAGGTGCAAGAACTGTATCGAAACGTGCAAGTCCGTTCAGACTGTGGAAGCTCTGAGCTTTGACGAGGAGAGAGGTATAATCCAGATTGACGAAGCGAGGTGCACGAGGTGCGGGCAGTGCATACACGCCTGTCCGATGGGACTTGAGACTGAAGAGGTTAAGATTTTCAAGAAATTCTACGGCTGCGAACTCTGCCCGTATTCGAGACCTCTTGGAGCGATGAGAGAAGTCGACAACACAATGAAAGTCTGGGAAGCTCTGAAAGATCCGGAGAAGTATGTGGTTGTCCAGTTTGCTCCATCCATCAGAGTAAGCATTGGAGAGGAATTTGGACTGCCACCGGGTGAAATTGTCGTGGGCAAGGTATACGCCGCTCTGAGAAGACTGGGGTTTGACAGGATCTGGGATACGAACTTCGGAGCAGATGAAACTATAATGGAAGAAGGGACGGAGTTTATCTACAGGCTGATTAAGGCGGGAATCATAAGCAAAGAGGACGTCAAGGGAATAGAGATAAGGGACGAAATTCTCGAAAAAGTCTCGGACACATTGCCCCAGTTCACTTCCTGCAGTCCGGGGTGGATCAAGTTCTGTGAAACGTTCTTCCCCGACCTGATTCCGAACATATCGAGCTGTAAATCCCCACAGCAGATGTTTGGCCCAACTGCCAAGACCTATGCAGCGTTAAAGCTCGGAATTGACCCGAGAAAGGTAGTCGTCGTCTCGATAATGCCGTGTACAGCCAAGAAATTTGAGAGAGCGAGAGAGGAAATGTGCAGTGCCTGGGAGTGGTTGAAAGAGAACGGACACATTCCGGAGGATACGCCGAAGTTCCCCGACGTGGACATTGTGATCACAACGAGAGAATTCGCAAAGCTGCTCAGAATGGCGGGAATAGACATAACCAAACTACCAGACGAGGGGCCAGACACGTTGCTTGGAAAGTACACCGGAGCAGCTGCCATATTCGGAAGAACCGGTGGAGTTATGGAAGCCGCCCTGAGAACTGCGTATGAGTTGATTACCGGTAAAACGTTACAGAAGCTCGAGTGGGAGGAACTCGAAACGCTGGATGGCATAAAGGTCGCCACGATAAAGCTCAATGGCAAGGAAATAAACGTGGCAGTTGCACACGGTCTTGGAAATGCGAGGAAGGTTTGTGAGTCCATCAGAAACGGAGGAGAGTTTGCAAAGTTCCACTTTATCGAGTTCATGGCGTGTCCCGGTGGATGTATTGGAGGCGGTGGACAGCCGTTACCAACGAACTTTGAGAGGATCAAGGCGAGAGTAGACGCTCTGACCGCTCACGACAGGCAGCTACCGCTCAGGAAATCCCACGAGAACCCAGAAATCCAGCAGATGTATAAAGAATTCTTTGAACATCCAATCAGTGAGAAGTCCCACGAACTTCTTCACACGAAGTATGTGGATAGATCCAAAGAATTGAAGACTAATTCATAATTTTTCGATATCTTTTATTATTTTTATTTCTTAGCAATTAATCATGTAGCAATTAGTAAGAAAATTTTATATTCAGTACTTCTAAAGGTAATACTTGGTGGTGGGAATATGGGTGTCATGAAGATCAGGACGTTT
>WAPX01000058.1 GCA_015520485.1 Archaeoglobaceae archaeon | reverse complement strand
GTGCAAAAGAAGAAAAATTGACGTAAGCAATGCTGCCAGATTTTACTGAATGTGCTGAATTAAGATACATACTTCTGGCTTATCCTGATTAAATATATTTGTTTCGATTTGTCCCGTTGATGCATGAAATGATATGTGGTTAATAAAGCAGTAGTAACTGAGAAGTTTAAAGCACAATACAGCACAACAGAGCAAGCATGAAAGAACGATAAAAATAAACAAGTAATATCGATCTAAAAACTCTCAAAAACCTCTAAGAACTTCCACTGTTTATCCACTGCCTCTTCTATTGCTTTAATGTCTTCCTCACTTATTCCCCTGAATCTTCCCTGAACCCTGAGGTACTCGGCTATGCTCTTCCTCCTGCTCCTGTCTTTGTACGGTTTACTTGCTGGAGATAACCTGAACCTGCCATCAAACTCCCAGAGTATCCACGCTCCGCATTTTACTGCCATCCTCGCAATTTCCACGGTCTTTGAGCTGTCGAACCTCCATCCCGGAGGGCACGGGCTGTGAAGCTGTATAAATCGAAATCCCCTTACCTCTCTGGCTTTTTCGAGCTTGCTTATGAAGTCCGGCAGATATCCGACGCTTGCAGTTGCCACGTACGGTACGCGGTGCATGAGCATTATTGCGGCTAAATCTTTTCTCTCCTCCTTCTTACCAGTGGGAGACGTCGTTGTTTTTGCCTTCCAGAAAGTCGTTCCGCTTGACTGTATTCCGGTATTCATGTAAGCTTCGTTATCGCTGACGATCACGATGATGTCCTCATTTCTCACAGCTGCCCCGCTGATCGTGGCAAAGCCTATATCGGCTCCACCGTCACCCATCCAGACGACTACTTGCCTGTCCTTACCGTCTCTCCTGAAAGCTGCAGCAATTCCGGAAGCCACTGCAGGGGCTGAGGCAAACGGGACGTGGAGAACTGGAGCATTTATGGTGGCTTTTGGGTGAATTCCGGCTATAATCGTCGAGCATCCAGCGGGTATAACAATTACCGGGTTATCGAGAGCAAGACCCACGGCCTTCAAACCCAGACTGTGCGGACAGCCCTGACAGGAAGGGGTTCCGGGCAGCAAAATTGATTCTCTAACCTCCATAACACGCACCTCAGTACCAGTAAACACCGTTTTTTTCAACTTCGAGCTTACCTTCCGAAAACATCCTGAAAATCTTGATGAAATCGTCAACTCCCACATCGACGCCACCTATTCCGGCTATGACGTTCGTTGCTTCAACGCAGTTTCTGATTTCCATTCCAAGCACACCACCAGCTCCCATCGAGCAGTCTCTGTCGAGAACCAGAACCTGTTTGCCGTCGAGCAGCTTTTGAATTGACCTGTAAGGCATCGGTCTCACGTACCTGAGCTTAAGTAATCCAACCGGCAGGTTGTCTTTTCTCAGAATGTCTATGGCGTCCTTTGCATCACCGCTCCACGCCCCCATCATCACGACTGCGTACTCTGCATCGTCGAGCCTGTACTCCTCGTAAAGACCGCAATCTCTACCCGTAATTTCTCTGTATTCTTTGCTGACTTTATCCACTACTTTTTCAGCACTCTTTAACGTCTCGAACGTGTCCTTTCTGAGCTTCGCCGTGTACTCGTTTGGGCCTATGCATCCCACGGTGAAAGCTTCATCTCCGAAAACGTAGCTCTGTTTTCTCTCCGGCAAAAACTCGTCGATAAGCTGCTGGGGCGGAATGTCCACAACCTCAGACGTGTGGCTGAGCTGGAACGCATCCATTCCCGCAGTGTATGGAAGACTCACTTCTTCACTTATTCTGAATCCCTGAATAGTTAAGTCAAAAGCCTCCTGAACGTTTTCAGCCATTGCTATTATCCACCCTGAATCTCTCATCGTTAGCAGATCCGTGTGGTCCGTGTGGATGTTCCACGGAGGACCTATGGTCCTTGTTACAACCGTCATGACTAATGGAACCCTTGCATTTGCAACCCACCACACCATTTCGTACATGTAGAGCAGGCCGTGACTGGAGGTAGCGGTAAAAGACCTCTTTCCAGCGACAGCGCTTCCGTACACAGCTGCCAGCGCTGAATGTTCTGATTCAACCCTTATGAACTCCGCATCGAGCAATCCGCTGTCAACCATTTCTGCGAGTTTCTCGACTATCACCGTCTGGGGGGTTATGGGATACGCAGCTATTACCTCCGTTCTCGCAAGCCTTACAGCTTCAGCGACAGCCTGATTTCCAGTCATTATGGTTCTCACACTCGTTACGCTCGACAATCGTTACACCCCCTCAGACCTCCAGAACCATTTCTATTGCTTTCTTGACACAGACGTTGCTGCATATCCCACACCCCTTGCAGTACTCGTAGTCTATTTCTACTCTGTCGCCATTTCTGGTTATTACGTTTTCAGGACAGTAAAGCCAGCACAGCATGCAGCAGTTGCACCTGTTTTCGTCAATTACCGGCCTGTATGTTCTCCAGAGCCCTGTTTTACCGGCAGATCCCCTGGCCGGTTTTGCTATCAGGCATTCTCTCACTACTGACATTCGTGCACCTCCCTGTAAGCTATTTCAGCCGCTCTGGCGTTGCTTTCAGCCAGTTTTTCACTGAACGTTTCCCTTATAGCCTCTGTAACGCTTTTCTCCTGAATTCCGAGCACCTTTGCCATCGCTCCGGCCATCGCCGTATTTACTATTGGCCATCCGGCAGAGACGAGGTTCAGGTTCAGAGCTATTTCGCTTGCGTTTATGCAGTAGTCTCCACCCTTCTCGGAATTTATTATTACGAATCCGTCTTTTTTCAGTACATCTCCTACATTGACTATGTTCAGTATTTTTTCAGCAAAGACCGAAACGACATCTGCCTCTCTGATAGAAGAGTGCCTCCTTATTGGCGCGTCCGATAACCTGAGGTAGCTCCTCACGAGAGAGCCTCTTCTTTCAGCCCCAAACTGCGGTATTGCCTGTGCGTACATCCCATCTTTTACCGCTGCAAGAGCCAAAATCCTCGCTGCTGTTACACCACCCTGTCCACCAAAACTGAAGATTATCACTTCCCTCAGCAAGATGCATCACCTGCTTCAAACCATTTCAACGCTTTTTATACGCTTCCGCGCAATTAAATAAACCTTAACTTGAGCAATTGTCGTGTTATTTATAATATTTGTTATTTCCATAATAGGTTTCGATGTTTTTGCTATCATGGTTCTACGATTCGAGACAATCGAATCGCAGGAGCGACGGGAAAAAATATTATCTTCTCAAAAAAGCAGCTCTATCCATGGACGAATCAATGGAAAAAGTGCAGGCAATAGTAGAAGCTCTGCCCTACATCAAGGAATTCCACGGGTCATGCATGGTAATAAAGATTGGCGGAAACGCAATGGTAAGCGAGGGTATGCTCGAGAAAACGATAAGAGATATTCTTCTGCTTTACTTCGTTGGGATAAGGCCTGTGGTCGTTCACGGTGGAGGGCCGGAGATCAGCGAGAAGATGGAGAAATTCGGAATAAAGCCAAAGTTCGTTGACGGTCTGAGAATTACAGATGAGGCTACTCTGGAAGTTGTAGAAATGGTTTTGGATGGAAAAATAAACTCCAAAATAGTTACGACCTTCATAAAACACGGCGGAAAGGCTGTGGGTTTGAGTGGAAGGGACGGTTTGCTTGTCATAGCGAGAAAGAAGGTGAAGAAAAAAGTAGAAGGTAGCAGAGAGGTAATAATCGATTTGGGCTATGTCGGGGAAACTGAATACGTGAACCCCGAAATTCTTCAGATTTTAATGGATAACGGATTCATACCCGTCATCTCACCGGTAGCTGCTGATCTGGAGGGGAGGCTCTACAACATAAACGCTGATATAGTGGCTGGAAACATAGCTGCCGCTTTGAAGGCGAAGAAGCTGATAGTGTTAACGGACGTTTCGGGAATACTCAGAGACCTGAACGATCCGAACTCTCTTGTAAGCAGGATGAGTGTCAGTGAGCTTGAGGATATGCTCAGAAGTGGAAAGCTCGCTGGAGGAATGGTTCCAAAGGCTGAAGCGGTTATACAGGCTTTAAAGGGTGGAGTTGAGAAAGCCCACATAATCAACGGTTCGAAAGAGCACGCCATACTGCTCGAACTTTTTACCAAGAAAGGTATAGGTACCATGGTCGTTCCGTAAATTCCGTAATTTTTTAAAATTTAAATTGAGTTCGGCTAACTGGTGGGAAACGTGGAAAAGTTACACTTCAGACTCGGCCTGCAGCCAGATGTAGAGCACACGCCAAAGGAGGCTTTCGAGTTTGCGAGCATTAACGGTTTTGACCATGTCGAACTCTTGATGGACCATCCGTACTACGCTTTGGATTTTACTGGTTATGCAGAAATCCTCGAAATTAAAGAGAGCTATGACCTCGATGTGCTTATTCACGCTCCTGCAAACTCCGTGAATTTTCTGTCCATAAGCAGGGTAATAAGAAAAGCGAGTTATACGGAACTCGAAAGAGTTATGGAATTTGCCGAGAGGTGTGGAGCGGAGCTCGTAACCGTGCATCTTGGATGGAATCCCGGTTTTATAACAGCAAGAGGTTTTGTTTTTCAGCCCAGACTGTACGAAAAGCACAACTACAGGGTTCTGACAGAGGAGTTTTACTCATTTGCAAACTATTACGGGGAATTGCTTGCAATAGAAAATACGATTTCCACCGGTGTTTCAGTTGAAAGAGCTTTAGAGTTTATAATCGAGAATACGGACATCTCTTTAACCTTTGACGTTGGACACAACAACATCTACAAAAATGAACTGTTCATCAGGCATTTTGACAGGGTTAAAAACATACATCTGCACGACAACGATGGTAAGAGAGACACGCACTCAACGCTGGGTAAGGGAAATGCCGATTTCAGCGTTCTCAAGAATTACAGGAACTATGCCACACTCGAGGTCAGGGATAGGAGGGCGATACTCGAGTCGAGAGACTGGCTTTTAAAGTATTTGAAAACTTTATAATAAAAAATGATCCGGGGTCAGTACGTGTAAATCCTGCCGTAAGGTCTTTTGCTCACGGGTATTAGTTTCGTGAACTTCTCGCCCATTATTTCGTCGAGTTTGCTGACGTCGTCAAAGTACTTCAGATAATCTCTTACGAGCTCTTCTACTTTTCTGTAGTCCTCTTCCTCCATCTCAACAACTCCAACTTCCTTGCCGAGCTGATGGTTTTCAATCCTTCCCCTGACATACATCACACCACCGTGCATTCCTGTCCCAATGTAGCTGGCTTTGTGCTTCAAATCGTTGAGTGTCAGGCCCAGCAGCAGAACAACTCCTCCAGCCATGTACTCCCCGAGAAAGTCCTGAGTGCTTCCCCCCACAACGAGGACGGGTACCTTGTCTTTGTACTCTTTCATGTGGATTGCAGTTCTGTAACCAACGTCATCTCTTATGAATATCCTGCCACCCCTCATGGACATCGCCACAACGTCACCGGCTCTTCCCTCAACTATTATTTCTCCGTCGTTCATCGTATTTCCAACGCCGTCCTGAGCGTTTCCATGAACAATGATTCTGTGTCCGTTCATGAACATTCCCAGATCGTTTCCGGGAGTTCCGAAGATTTCAATTTCAACTCTTTTTCCCGGAAAGTACAGCCTCGTACCTATGTAGCGCTGTCCGCACACGTTTTTCAGAATTATTCTTTCCGCACCTTTTTCCACGCACATCCTTATCAGGTCGTTAAGCTCTTTGTGTGTCAGATTTCTGGCGTCGATTTTCGCAATGCTACCCTCAAAACTCACGGCCTCTGCGATTTCATCCAGCTTTCTTACCCAATCCATGAACGGGTCTCTAAGACTTACCACGACCACACCTCCTTTAACGTTGCAGGTATCTACTCTCCAGCACCCTTGATTCCCAGAACTTTCAACTCCCACTCCTCAAGACCTATGCCCCTGAGGTGGTCTCTGTTACCTCTCAGGCTCTCTATTGCATTTATGCCCATTCCACCCAGAACATCCTTTATCTCCAGACTCCATGCCCTGAGCAGGTTGTACGCTCTTTCTGCCCCAACCTTCGGGTTTAACCTTTTAGAGAGTTCCGGATCCTGCGTGCATATACCCCACGCGCATTTGCCGGTGTGACAGCGCTGACACATCGTACAACCCAATGCTATTAAAGCGGCAGTACCTATATAGACGGCGTCAGCTCCAAGGGCAATCGCCTTAACTACGTCAGCAGCACACCTTATTCCTCCACCCACGATTATCGAGCACTTGTTTCTTATTCCCTCCTCTCTCAACCTCTGATCAACAGCAGCCAAAGCCAGTTCGACCGGTATACCCACGTGTTCTCTCATGATTTTCGGAGTTGCTCCAGTCCCCCCTCTGAAACCGTCTATGGCTATTATGTCTGCTCCAGCCCTCACAATTCCACTTGCTATTGCAGCAACGTTGTGAACTGCGGCAATCTTTACGCAAACGGGCTTTTCGTAGTTCGTCGCTTCTTTCAGGGCGTATATCAGCATTGAAAGATCCTCTATTGAATATATGTCGTGGTGAGGAGCTGGAGAAATTGCGTCTGTTCCCTCGGGAATCATTCTCGTTGAGGAGATAGTTGCCGTTACCTTCTCTCCCGGTAAATGCCCGCCGATTCCGGGCTTTGCTCCCTGTCCAATCTTTATCTCTATTGCTGCTGAACAGTTCAGGTATTCAGGATCAACTCCAAATCTGCCACTTGCACACTGAACTATCGTGCAGTCTTTGAATTCTTCTCTCATGTCCTTCGGCATCCCGCCTTCTCCGGTGTTAAAGAGGGTTCCAAACCTCTTCGCAGCCATTGCAAGGCTTTTGAAAGCGTTGTAACTTATGGCGCCGTAACTCATTCCGGCAAAGAGAATGGGCGTTTCTATCATTAGATTCGGATAAAGTTCTGTCTTTATCTCAATGTCATCGGGATCCTCTCCCATTTCTACCTCAAGTGCGTCCGGCTTTCTGCCGAGAAAAGTTCTCAGCTCCATTGGCTCTCTCAGTGGATCTATCGAGGGATTTGTAACCTGTGAAGCGTTCAGCAGTATGTGATCCCAGTAAACCTTGGCATTTCTTTCACTGCCACAGCTCGTCAGTATTATTCCACCGGATTCGGCCTGTTTTTTTATGTCTCTTATGTAGCTTTCATGCCAGTAGTCGTTCGGTCTGTAGTGTCCAGGATAAGGAATGACCCTCAGAGCGTTTTTTGGACAGTACACGACGCACCTCTGGCAGCCAACGCAGTACTCTTCTCTCGAGTAAACCTTTCCCGTTTCCTCGTCGTAATAGTGAACTCCAAAAGGGCACTGCTTCACACATACCTTGCAGTTGT
>WAPX01000057.1 GCA_015520485.1 Archaeoglobaceae archaeon | reverse complement strand
GTTAGCATTAAATCTACAAACCGGAGGGAAAAATGTGAGTTACATCAGTATATTTACCTGTAATAAATAATTATCATATACTTGGTCAAATTATCAATTTAGCAATATTTTCGATAATGTTAAATAATGAATTGGTGAGTTTAATTTAGGTGAAACTGGTAATTGGATCAGTCGTTAGTTTATTGCTGGTTTTGGTGATGCTTGGGAGCGTAGTTAGTCCGGTATTTGCTGTGAGTACTCCAAAGATGAAACCGATAATGACAATACAAAGGACAGAACTACATAAGAATGTAAATATCGTAAAAATTGACCCGATTCTCGAAAATGCAACTCCTTACTGGATGTTCATCGCCGCTGGTAGCACGGAAAAAGGAAGTGTTACAATCCTAAAATATATAGATAGTAGTAAAAATCTGACCAAAAGAGAGAGAGTCGAGCTAAAGAAGTTTGTGAGAGAGCTCTGGAGAAAGTATCGCGTAAAAACAATTAGAAATGGTAACGTAACTCTGATAACTCTGAACTCAAAAGCAGGGATAAACCTTACAAATGAGGAGAAAGTTATGCTGGAAAAAGTTGCTCAGGCTATGAACGAGTATTTCAGAGAAAAATATGTCAAAAATAAAAATGGAAATGTGGGAATACTCTGGAACGGCAATGAACACAAGAGCATAATAAGGATATCATGTATTAAATGGGGTGGAATAAGCAAAGATTATGCTAGTGTAGCTGGGGCTGCCGCACCAAAACCAGATACTTGGACACAAGTCCCTCCTCCACATGGATATCCTGATTGGATGTGGAACTTCATAATGCAAGTAGTTCATTCGTGGACACACTACTACAATCCCGATTGGGGCACGGGTTCAGCGCCGAGTGAGACCAAATATTACGCGGATATAGCCAAAGACAAACATTCTAACGGAGATTATACCTCCGCGTACACAAATCTTGGATATGCAAGCCACTTCATGACAGATGTAGGAAATCCACTGCATACAGGGGCTGAGTTTCGTCAAGTCTTTTTATCCAAACTTCGGTTTGGAGATATAAAATATATCCATACTGCGTACGAAAATTACGTTACGGACAACTGGAACTCAGGATATGTCTTTAAATCTATCGTTGAAAATAACTGGTATTACTATCCTATCAGCAATCCAGAGCAGGCAACAAAGAATTTAGCCAGTTATACACACCAGTATGCTGATACAATTGTATGGACAATTTTCACGAATCCAGACACTTGGCAAAATGATCAAAACATAAAGAACATAACAGAAAACTGCCTGCTCGAAACAGCCAAGTATGTTCTCGGACTTGTAAAATACGTGAGGGGATAAAATGAATGTGCGAGAGTGCTTAAACATTTTAATATTTTTTGTTGTTGTACTCTTAATCGCGTCTGGACTCAAGTTCAGGCCTACTTTATCCTTTTTAGGATTGGTAATTTTACTCACATTACTGCCATCATTTATGCTCAGGTTTTCAGAAGTTTTTTCGAAAACGAGCACGCTTGCAGGGATTTTTGTTTTGGGGTTAGTAATTAACGCTAGTATCGGGACAATCTTACTCCAGACCAAAGACATAAAGCTCGGAATTGCTTTGTCATCTTTGTTGCCTTTAACTCTGATACTGATCCCGGACGTTTTTGCCACATCCCTGCTGATTAGAGCAGAGGCGAGTAAAAAAGAAATATTTGCATTCTACTTCTGGTTCCTTTTATCTGTTGGTCTGGCAATCCTCTTCCTGCTCCCAACCGGAAATGCTACGCATGGCAATCCGTTCATGCAGAATATCGCTAAAGATTTTCCAGCCATTTCACTTCTGGTTATGTACCTAGAACTAATACTGATACCTTCCACGTTTTGCCTTATTTACAGGCACTTAAAAACTTTCTTAATATTCACCCCAATGCCTGTCGTTCTTGGATACGCGATGTCCTTTTCGTTGGGTTAGCTTGGAGGTGAATTAGGATGATCTTGGTGATGCTTGGGAGCGTAGTGAGTCCGGTATTTGCTGTGAGTACTTATGAGAAAAAAGAGAACTGTGCAAATTAGTACATTCGTCCGGAAATCAAATGGTGATAAAATAGGGTCTAATTCGCATTGGTTTTATGGTGTTTCAAGTGGTGTAGATCATTACTACGATCCTTCCACATGGGCTCGGCATCGAGTTCCTGTCAGGTCAATGCCTTAAAAGCGTCAAGTAAATCCGTTAAGCCAAGCGATTGGTATGGCTACGATACATGCAGGTATTCTAAAGTTTGTTCGAACGGTTGTGGTGAAGTATACGGAACGGTTACGGCTTCTTGCTCGACGATATACGGTTGTTATATTGATGTAGAGTGGCACGCTATGTGCTACGACAGAGGTATATGAAGGAGTGAAAGTGTATGAGAAGAGCAAACCTTTATTTCATTATTTTAGCGATAATCATTTTATTTTTGTAGTAATTATGATTCATTCGCTGGCTGTACATAAAACCAAATCGATAAAATTGGATCTGCTAATGAAGTCAAATTCACCGATAGTTGGAATTGAAAAGATTAACGACGATAAAATCTTGCTGGAATCCTTAAAGACTTTCGTTAAGCGTAAGGGCGAAAAAAATTAAAGTATACTTCGGGAACGGAAGAATTAGTTTTGTGCATGTCGATTTAAGCAGGAAGACTGCTAAAATACTTTGGAATTATTCAAAGAAGTTAGGAGGGTGGAGGTTCCAAAGGACATAGTGTGGGATATAAAGCTACTGAATCTTGAAAAAGAAAAAAGAATAGTGTTGTTCGGACCAAAAGGCATACATCTACTGAATTTGTCGAGCGGCAAAGTGAAAACGATATTCACGTCTCATAACGGCTATTATCTCTCCCCTGTGGAGACTATAGATATTAATCACGATGGATTTGACGAGTTTTTTCTGTGTATATCACAACGAAACTCAAAGCTATTTCGTCGAACTGAAGTACCTCTCCAGAAAACTGCACCCCGTTTTTGAATATCCCATAAACTTAGAAGGTAGCTTTGCAATCAAATATATGAAAAATCGTAATTTTATTATCGCACCACCCAGTGGTAAACTGTATCTGGGCATTCTATTGTTCCGTTAAAATTTCAGATGGTGATATAATGGCTGAAAATCGGCAGATATTGGGTGTGATATTTGGTTGGGGAATATTGTCTTGTATAGGTTGTGAACTCTATATAGGTCACGAAATTTGCTGTGTAGGCAAGTGTGGAAAAGAAGAATGGGGGGAGCCATTCTGTGCCGCTATATATACCGTATGCGTGGCTGGGTCAAAGCGGACATCCTGAATCTAGTGGAGGGGGTATGAACATAATGTTACCTGAAAGAGGCATTTGGCGGGTTCTGGGCGATCTCGCAATGCTTTTCGTAACATCCACATTTCTGCTCGGGTATATATCTCTGATCTCCGGGTTATCTTTTGCTGTAATATTATCTTTTATATCGACAAATAATAAATTTTATAATAAAAATTTTATATTAAAAAATTTAAAATACATTTTGTTTAGAATGATTGTGTATATCATATATGTGGTTGTAATATGGTTTACATATAACTATGGATTAAAGGTGATGCTATACGGCCTCTGGACTGGTATAATGTACGCAATCGTATTTGTGTATTTACACAACAGAATTTCTAAACTGGAGAATGAGGTGAGTAAATGAAAAAGCTGGCGTTGTGTATAGTCTTTCTCGTTCTGGGAGCTTTGGTTCTGGGATGCACACAGATGAATGGCAAGGAAATAGCAAAGATGGCGGAGGAGAAGTACAAAACGGTAAAGGATATGAAAGGAACAATGGTCGTAACGACGAACTTTCTGGGGAAAAAGAAGGTTGGAGTGATTAAATTTGCGATGAAGAAACCGGACAAGTACTGGAGCGACAGCGAGAACAACACAATAGTTTCGAATGGAACGGTAATGTGGATTTACGACAAGAAGAGAAATGAGGTTATCAAAATAAACCTACCTAAAGAAAAACCGAAGTTCGACTATGGGGAGCTGATTAAAGACCTTATGAAGAAAAATAAAGTGAAACTATTGGGTAGCGAAAAGGTTTCTGGAAGGGGCTGCTATGTAATTAAGGCAATACCCAAAAACAAGACGTTTTACGTCGAGCAAAAACTCTGGATAGACAAAGAATATTGGTGTCCTCTGAAGATCGAAATTAACTATGGGAAATTCAATTCAACGATCGAATACAAGGACGTAAAGTTCAACACCGGTATTCCGGACAGCCTTTTCGAATTCAAACCGCCTAAGGGAGCGAAGGTGGTAGAGCAAGAAATTACGCCGCCTAAGAAACTCACTCTTGAAGAGGCACAAAAACAGGTTGACTTCACGATAATAGTGCCGAAGTATACCGCCGGATTTAAATTCAATTACGCTTACGTCTTTAAATTCGGTGGCAGAGAAATGGTTTCCCTCTATTACACCAAAGACGACCAGGGATTAGTTATAACTGAGTCAAAAGGCTATCCAAAGATGCCGTTGCCTAACGCTACAAATATAAACGTCAATGGCACCGAGTTCGAGATTGCGCAAGTGTTCGGTAAGAATATTCTCAGAATCCGTAAAGGTGACTTCGAAGTCACAATCTCAGCAAAACTGCCGAAAGAAGAGCTAATAAAAATCGGTAAATCCATTGTCGAATCGAAAGAGTGGAAGTTAATCAAAGGCGAAGAGGTGAGCATACCTAAACTTAATGTATCAACAGTATTCTTCTTCTACTCCCCCTACTGTCCGCACTGCGAAGAGATAAAGCCTTACATAACGAATTTAACGAAGAGGTACACAAACTACAAGTTTGTATTCTGCAACGTTTACAACTGCAACGGTACGTGTAAGGTAGTGATGGAAAAGTACAGGATCATGTTCGTTCCAGCGGTTGTGGTGTTTGGAAAGAACAGTACGACTGTTTTAACAGGAAGTGTGGAGATAAGAAACAATTTAGAGAAGGTTCTGAATGAGGGCTGAAACAATTATTTTATTTATTCGTTTCAGTATGGGGATACATTTGAAGAGTAAAGACGTTCTGGACTTTAACAGTTCTTTCGTTATGTACGGCGGGCTGGATTATGATTTTTTATTAACTCTTCAGCCTACTCCGGATACCTCAATGAAATATAAAAGCAAAAAAGGTTAACCAACGAAGTCCTCGGGCTTGGGTATTTCGAGTTTGAGCCCCTTCCTCTTTCTGACCTCCATTATGAAGTCCTCGAGCATGTTGGCCGGTACTGGCTCGAAACCGGCATGTTCAACGCTCCACATCGCTTTTCCGGCAGTAGCAGACCTGATATCTCCCGCAAACCCGAACATCTCCTTTACCGGAGCTTTGGCCACGACTGTAACAAGGTCTCCTTCAGAGTTCATCTCGAGTATCTGACCTCTCCTGCCCTGTATCTCCCTCGTAACGTTTCCAAGCATATCCTGAGGGACTGTGACGAACAGCTTCTGGTACGGCTCGAGAAGCGTCGGGTTTGCCTGAAGAATTGCAGCGAATATTGCTGATCTCACAGCCGGTATGACCTGAGCAGGTCCTCTGTGAACGGCATCCTCGTGAAGCTTGCAGTCAACGAGCTTTACCTTTACACCGTAAACTGGCTCTCTCGCAAGCGGCCCAGCTCTCATCGCCTCTCTGAATCCTTCGAGAATAAGCTCCATTGTTTCGTGCAGGTACTGAATACCCTTTGTAACGTCGCAGAATACGTTACCCTCGTAGTACTCCTGAATGCCGGCAGCCTCTTCCTTGCTCAGGCCTGCCTCTTCGAGCAGCCTCCTTCTCTCTTTTTTATCCATTTTCATGTCAACTTCGCCTTCTTTGAACAGTCTGATGACTTCCTCCGGACACGGCTCAACAACTATGTAGAACCTGTTGTGCTTGTTGGGTGACTTGCCCTCGACGACAGGAGATGTGGAGGTAACGGTCTCCCTGAACACGACTATTGGCGGGGATGTTATGACCTCAAGTCCTCTCTCCCTCCTTATCTTTTCGACGACTACTTCCAGGTGTAACTCACCCATTCCACTTATCAGGTGCTCTCCCGTCTCCTCGTTCAGCGTAATCTGAAGGGTTGGATCTTCCTTGGCAACCTGTCTGAGAACTTCAATCAGCTTCGGCAAATCTCTCGGGTTTTTCGCCTCTATGGCCATGGTAACAACGGGCTCGCTTATGTGCTTTATCGCCTCAAACGGCTCAAAGTTCTCTATCGTGGAGCACGTAGAGCCGGCTATAGCATCTCTCAAACCAACAACTGCGACTATGTTTCCGGCCGGAATCTCGGGAACCTCCACTCTCTTCGGACCCATGAAAAGACCGACTGTCTGCACCCTGTTTCTGGCTTTTCTGTCCACTATGTAAAGTTCCATACCCGGTTTCAGCGTTCCGCTGAACAGCCTGCCAACAGCAACTTCACCTGCGTGGGGATCAGCAATTATTTTCGTTATCATGAGAGCTATTGGTCCTTTGGGATCGCACCTGACCATGGCCTGACCTATTGGACTGTTCAGGTCACCCTTCCATATCGTGGCTATTCTCTTTTTCTGAGCATCTATGGGCGACGGCAGGTGTCTGACGACCATGTCCAGAACGACTTCGTGCAGAGGTGTCTTCTTTGAAAGTTCCTTTGTGTTATCGCTCTTTATGTACTCGTAAACCTGTTTGAAGCCTATACCCGTACTTTTCATTGAAGGAACGCTAACCGCCCACTTGTAGAGTGCTGAACCGAAAGCAACCTTGCCCTCAGTAACTTCGAGCTTCCACTCGTCGTACTTCTCCGGCCTCATCGCCTTTATGAGCTTGTTTACTTCGCTGATGACTTTCATCAGCTTCTCCTGCATCTGGTCTGGAGTTAATTCGAGCTCCCTTATCAGTCTGTCTACCTTGTTTACGAAAAGTACAGGCTTAACGTTCTCCCTTAAAGCCTGTCTGAGAACGGTTTCGGTCTGGGGCATCACACCTTCAACGGCGTCAACTACCACGATTACTCCGTCAACGGCTCTCATAGCTCTCGTTACGTCTCCTCCGAAGTCAACGTGGCCGGGAGTGTCTATTAAGTTAATCAGGTACTCCTCGCCTTTATACTCGTGAACCATGGATACGTTTGCGGCGTTAATCGTAATTCCCCTCTCCTTCTCTTGTTCGTCGAAGTCGAGGTATAGCTGTTTTCCTGCAAGTTCCTCGCTTATCATTCCTGCTCCGGCGAGCAGATTATCGCTTAGCGTCGTCTTTCCGTGATCGATGTGCGCAACTATGCCCATGTTTCTGATCCTTTCGGGTTTCCACATCAACTCTTTAATTTTGTCTACAAGCTTCTTTGCTCTACTCATGATTATCACCATATAAACAATGTTTTTTATGACAAAAAAAGATTACCTAGCTGACTTTGCAACCCTTTCAACTTCCTCTTTCTTCGCCACTGCGTAACTCCTGCTCTCGTTGTTCGCAGCAGCTATTATCTCATCAGCCAAACAGGATGCTATACTCCTCTTGGACTTGAAAGCGGCTCTTCTCGCACCCTCAGCTATGTTTCTCAGAGCTATATCGAGCCTTCTCAGGCTCGAGGTGTCAACAGACTTTGGAACGGCAATACCTCCGTACTTCAGTCTGACAATTTCTTCTCTCGGTCCTGCGTTTGCGAGAGCGTCCACGAGAACCTGAATCGGGTTCTTCTTCGTTCTCTTCTCGATAATCTCAAAAGCCTCCCTGACTATGTTGTATGCCAGAATCTTCTTGCCAGTATTGTGCCCCTTTCTCATTACTTTATTTATCAACCTCTCAACGATAAACACGTTCTTCTTGGCAAAAGGTGTGTTTGCGTGCCTTCCGTGAGTGTGGGGAACGTATCTTGGCTCAAGGCAGATGTAGCTCTTCAGGGCGGGGTCTTTCACTTCCACCTCACTCACATCGTACTTGCCAAAAACGAGCAGCTCTTCTTTCGTAAATCCGTATTTTACGTCCTCATCCATAATATCACCGGCGTTACCTCAGAGGTTTCTCCCTTCTACCCTTCCAGAGCTCTTTGAGAGATGTGTTGTTCACCTTGACAACTTTATACCTGACACCGGGTATGTCACCCATCGACCTGCCCATCCTGCCACCTATCTTCTCCACAATTACTTCATCGTGCTCGTCTATGTAGTTTATTGCCCCGTCTCCGGGTGTGAAGGCCGTTATCTGTCTACCGTTTTTTATCAGCTGAACTCTAACTGCTTTTCTGATTCCGGAGTTTGGCTGCCTCGCTTCAATTCCTATTTTTTCCAGCACTATCCCTCTCGCCATTGGCGCTCCTTCGAGTGGATCAGCTTTTACGTTTAGCTGCAGTATTCTTCTAACATACCTTTTATCGCTCCACCTGAACTTTTTCCTGTTCTCAATCAGTTTTCTTGCCGCAAACAATCCTTTACCCATTACACTCACCTCTACTTTACGATGATGTCGTCTATATCGTGATGTCTTCTTGCCAATTCCTTGGCTTTATTAATATTTTTCCCACCCTTACCTATTGCCAATCCCTTATACTGGGGATCAACGCTGACCTGAGCTATTTTTTTGTCGTTTTTTTCGATTATCCTGACCTTAACCTTTATCGGTTTGAAAATATTGACAATGAACTCCTCAGGATTTTCGGAATGTTCAATCACCTCTATCTTTTTTCCTATCAATTCCTTGGCTCTTTCAATGTTTATGCCGCCCTTACCTATAGCGGCACCCATATCTCCTTTTCTAACAACAAAAATGATTCTATCCTCCTGTATCATGCAATCCTTGACACTTGCACCGGTTATACTCTCAAAAAGAGTCAGATACCTTATGCTCTCAGAAGAAAGCTTGATTCCCATGTTACCTCCCCTTTGATTTTTTAAAAAGATGGTGAATTAATGCGTGCATAAAAACCATAAAGTGGTTATACCGTTACGTTCAAAATTTCGGACTCTCCCGCATCAGCTATTGCCAGAACTGCAACACTGAAGGGCTTTCCACAAACCGCACCGAGCTCCATGTTTGTCCCCTTGAACTCCACGACCGGTACGCTGTACTTCTCAACTTCCATTCTTACCTCATCAGGACAGTTGGATGCGATTACCACGAGTTTTGCCTCTCCGTTCTTCAGTGCTTTAATCGTGCGCTTACTGCCAAGAAAAACTTTTCCCGTTTTCATCGCTTTTCTCAGAGCTTTCTCAACATCTACTGTCATTTTACCACCCTTGAATGCTTTTTTACACACTACAAACTCCGACCAACTTTTAAAGCTTACCCATCTTTAACACGAGTTCTACATCTCCCGTGCCAAGCTTTATTGGCTGCCCGACTATAATGTTTTCCGTTATGCCCTTCAGCTTGTCAACATCTCCTCTTACGGCTGCATCGAGCAGGTTGTTTACTGTCATTTCAAATGCGGCTCTCGCGAGAATGCTCTGCTTCTCTCCGGCAACTCCGTGCCTTCCTATCTGCCTGAGTTCACCGTCAGCTGTCATTACATCGGCAACGAGCATTATGTGTCTGACGTTTACTTCAAGACCTTGCTCTTCAAGCGTGTTTATTGCCTCCTGAATTATCGCATTTCTCGCCGCTTCAATTCCCAGAACCTCGTATATCTCGTATATGTTGTTTGTAATCGTTCTGCTTGCGTCAACTCCCTTAACTTTCATAACTTTTTTCAGGTTTGAGCCTTCTGTATAGAGAACGTACTCTCCTTCCTCCTTTCTTATAATCACCCTTCTGATCTCCTTTATTCCCGCCAGAACGAGCTTCTTCAGCTTGTCGAGAGTGTCCATTAAAACCTTGTACGACGGCTCGGTTACCTGTACGACTATTTTTCCATCGCTCTCTTCCACTTCAACGTTTTTCAGACCTTTTTCTATCTTCTTTTTCAGGTCCTCCAGAGTGAGACCTTTCCTTTCCATCGCCTTTTCGTCAGGAGATACGAGTATTCTCATCCTCCTTATATCAGTCGCTATATCGGCTATGTCCAGCACGTAAGTCGCTTCGATTCTGTTTGCGACCTCTCTCGCTTTAGACCTGTCCTGTGCGTATTCCTCGGTTAGCCTGATGGTCATCATCGGAGTGGATGGATTTTTTCTGACATCGAGAATTTCTATCAGCCTTGGAAGACCGAGAGTAACATCTATCTCTGCAACTCCAGCGTAGTGGAAGGTTCTCATCGTCATCTGCGTACCCGGCTCTCCTATGGATTGAGCCGCCACTATTCCCGCTGCTTCTCCCGGTTCCATCAGGTTTCTCAGATAAACCTCGTAACATTTTTTGACGACTTTTCTCGCTACATCCTCGCTGGCGTTTATTTTCACCAGTTCATTCTTTATTTCTTCCTTTACCGTCATGGGAAGTGGAAATTCTTCAAATATTTTATCGTAATCCATGTTTTCTCCGCTTGCGTTTTCTTCAATTTCTCCTTCAACTTTTTCCTCACTCATATTCCCTCACCTGCTCACCCTCACTGCTCAGAACCTCGTTGATTATCCTCTTAACATCAACTGCTTTTCCTCTAAAGCTCTTGGTCGGATCTACACCATCCTCACCGTACCTGAACTGGACTAACATGCCAGAAGTTTGCTCCTTCACGGTCCCGTCGTACTCGACTTTCAGGTCCTGCAGGGCGTTTATCAGCCTTCTCTGCAGGTAACCGGACTGAGACGTTCTGACGGCGGTGTCAACGAGACCCTCTCTGCCACCCATGGCGTGGAAGAAGTACTCCACCGGTGAAAGGCCTTCCTTGTAACTGCTCTTAACAAATCCCCTCGCCTTGGCTCCCAGATCCCCGGGTTTGAAGTGAGGTAGCGTTCTGTTCGTGTAGGTGTAACCTCTCTTTATCCTCTCACCTCTAACCGACTGCTGACCTATACAGGCAGCCATCTGGGTAAGGTTCAGCATCGAACCTCTCGCACCGCTCACGGCCATGATTACTGCGGAGTTGTCCATTCCCAGAAACCTGCTCGCTATTTTTCCCGCCTGGTCTCTCGCCTTACCGAGCACCTGCATTATTTTCATTTCGAGCGTCTCTTCAATGCTTCTTCCCGGCATGGGCTCCAGATTGCCCTCTCTGTAAGCCTTTATGAGTTCCTCCACCTTCTTTTCAGCCTCTGCAATCACTTCGTGAATCTGCTTTATCGCCTCCTCGGGTATGTCTTCATCGCTTATTCCAAAGGAGAATCCCGTGTACATTATTGCCCTTATTGCGAGATGTGTCATGTCGTCTATGAACTTTCTCGTTCTCTCGCTTCCGTACTTCCTCATTATTTCGTCTATAATTATACCTTTGAAAGCTCCAACTGCTTTTTCATCCACCGTTCCGCTCACGAGCTCTCCGTTCTTTATGATGACGTAGGCATCGTACTCACATTTTTCTTTCTTGCACTCCTCGCATCCCTGACATATTTCCGCCTTGAATTCTATCGTTATGTCCGGCAGAATCATGCTGAAAATCTGCTTGCCCGTCCAGTACTCAACTCCGTCTTTCACGTACTTTGGCTTCGGTAGCTCCTTCACCTCTATAGGCTTAATTATCGACATGACTTCTTTTCTCGTAAACAGCTTTTCTCCTCTCGTCAGCAGATACAGTCCTGAAATGTGGTCATGAATTCCTCCAATTATTGGCCCGCCAAACCTCGGGCTGAGTATGTGCTCCTGAACGGACATCAGTATCTTCGCCTCTGCCTGAGCCTCTAAGCTCTGAGGAACGTGCAAGTTCATTTCATCACCATCGAAGTCAGCATTGTAGGGTGGACATACTGCTGGATTGAGTCTGAATGTTTTGTAGGGCAGAACCCTGACGTAGTGAGCCATTATACTCATTCTGTGCAGGGAGGGCTGCCTGTTGAAAAGCACGACATCTCCATCCATCAGCTGTCTCTCTATGATCATTCCCGGTTCGAGCTTCTCTGCCAGCTCTTCTCTGTTCGTATCGAGAACCCTTATTCTCCTCCCGTCTGGTCTTATAACGTAGTTTGCCTTTGGATGTTCGGTCCTCAGAATAAGTTCTCTCGCCTCCTCTATGTTTTTATCCGTAACGTGGAAAGGAACTGTCAGCTCTTCTGCGACTATCTTTGGAACTCCAACCTCGTTTATGCTTATGTTCGGATCAGGGCTTATGGCAGTTCTTGCAGAGAAGTTAACTCTCTTACCACTGAGCGATCCTCTGAACCTGCCTTCCTTGCCCTTTAAACGCTGAGCTAGTGTTTTGAGAGGTCTGCCACTTCTGTGCCTCGCTGGAGGTATTCCGCTAACCTCGTTGTCCAGGTAAGTCGTAACGTGGTACTGTAACAGCTCCCACAGGTCTTCGAGTATGAGCTGTGGAGCGCCACCTTCCTTGTTGTCCATGAACCTCTGGTTTATCCTGATTATGTCCACGAGCTTGTGCGTTAAGTCGTCCTCACTTCTCTGCCCAGTTTCTAGGATTATGGACGGCCTGACGGTAACTGGAGGGACTGGCAAAACTGTTAAAACCATCCATTCAGGTCTTACAGCTTTGGGATTCATTCCAAAAGCCGGTAAGTCCTCGTCCGGTATTTTTTCAAGTCTTTCTCTGACGTCTTTTGGTGTCAGTTTGTGTTCTCCTTCGTAGAAGAAGGTTGGTTTTTCAAACTTGATTTCGGTCTGCTCTGTTCCGCAGTGGGGACACACCTTCACGCCCTTTGTTACCCTGAACACTTCTTTGATTACGTCCTCGCAATCCTGCCCGAGCCTTTTCTTCTGCTCTATCATATTTATGTAGTGGTCTCTCCTGTCGTCTTTTAGCAGAATTCTACCGCACTCCTTACACGTGGCGTTCAGTAGCTTTGCTATGAGCTTTGCGTATCCAACATGAATTACGGGGGCTGCAAGCTCTATGTGCCCGAAATGCCCGGGACACTCACCGGCTTTCCCACCACACGTTTTACACCTCAATCCCGGGTCAATCACTCCAAGTCTCGGGTCCATCAACCCCGCTTCTATGGGATATCCGTCGTCATCGTAAGTTTCCGGAGTTATTATCTTCGCAACGCTCATCCTCCTTATTTCCTGAGGACTGAGAACCTCAAACCTGATACCGGCAATTCTCTTCGGAATCATACTTCCACCTTATACAATTTATTTATTCATTAATTTTTTATCTAAATTTAACATACATTATCTTTAAAACTTCTATACTTTCATTCGCATCCTTACTTTAAATTTGAGCGGCCTTTCACTCCGTCTCACGCCTTATCCCCGAGCAGAAGCCTTGGAGCTATCATCATCGATTTGAGTTCGTCGAGAAGGAGCTTGAAGGCGTAGCTCATCTCCACTTTGTGTATGTTGCTGTCGTTGTCGCAGACCTTGCAGTAAGCGATGCCTCTTCTGTAGTCGTAGGTTGCGATGTGTCCGCAGTTTCCGCAGACGTAAACCTCGACCTTGTCCGATTCCTCAAGCAACCTGTCCTTGAGCAGCATTGCTGCACCGTGACCTATCAGCACGTCTCTTTCCATTTCTCCAAACCTCAGACCTCCTTTTCTCGCTCTTCCTTCAGTTGGCTGTCTCGTCAAAACCTGAACCGGACCTCTGCTCCTCGCGTGAAGCTTGCTCGAAACCATGTGGTACAGTTTCTGGTAGTATATCACGCCAACAAATATGTCGACCATGAACTTCCTGCCCGTTATTCCGTCGTACATGACCTCTTTGCCGGTGTGATTGAATCCGTACTTCTTCAAAACTGCTCTCAGGTCTTTTTCCTTTTCACCGTAAAATATGGTCGCGTCTATTCTCCTGCCCTCCAGACTGCCAACCTTGCCACCGATCATCTCCAGCACGTGCCCCACAGTCATTCTCGAAGGTATGGCGTGCGGGTTGATTATCATGTCCGGAATTATTCCCGATTCCGTGAAGGGCATGTCCTCTTCGGGAACTATCAGCCCGATTACACCTTTCTGACCGTGTCTGGAGGCGAACTTGTCTCCGAGTTCCGGAATTCTCAGGTCTCTAACTCTCACCTTAGCGAGCCTCGAACCGCTTTCAGCCTGCATCAGGAATACGGCATCCACTATTCCCTTCTCGTTAGACCTCATGGTTATTGAGGTCTCCCTCCTCTTCTGGGGAGAAATTCCCTGTGCCGGCTCTTCCAGAAATCTTGGAGGAGACGTTTTACCTATTAAAACGTCATCTGGTCCCACTTCGGTTTCGGGATAAACCAGACCGTCCTCATCTAAGTGAGCGTAAGCTTCAGCACCCCTGAAACCGGATATGTCGGCTCCGGGTATCTCGAACCTGTCTTCCTGACCTCCGGGGTATCGCATTTCCTCAGTTTCGTAGGTTCTGAAGAAATGCGACCTGCCGAGACCTCTCTCTATGCTGCCCTTGTTAAATATAAGGGCGTCCTCTATGTTGTACCCTTCGTAGCTTATAACGGCAACCACGAAGTTCTGTCCAGCGGGCCTTTCATCAAACTTGATTTCGAGCTGGGTGTCAGTCGTTACTATGGGTATCTGGGGGTAGTGCAGTAAATGTCCTCTCGTGTCAGTTCTCCACTTGAGATTTGAATACGGCAGACCGAGGCTCTGTTTAATCATCGCCGCACCCATGGTATTTCTCGGAGAGGCGTTGTGTTCCGGATATGGTATGCTTCCCGTGCATATTCCAACGATTAGAGAGGGACAGAGCTCAAGGTGCGTGTGTTCAGGCGTCAGCTCTTCCTCGTAAACGGCTATGTAGGCGTTTTCCTCCTCTTCAGCGTCGAGGAACTCTACGGCTCCTTTCCTGACAAGGTCTTCAAAAGAGATTTCGCCTGCCTTCAGTTTTTCTATGTCCTCCTCCGTTACCAGTGGCTTTCCGTCTTTCACAACTATTAAAGGCCTCCTCGCCCTGCCAGCATCTGTATTTATTCTTACCTCGTTTGAATCAGGATAATAAGCAACGTTAACCTGATTCGATATTTTTCCAGCTCTCCTGAGCTCTCTTATTTCGTTTGCAAGTTTTTCACCGTCATCGCAGAAACCAATCAAAGCTCCGTTAACGTAAACTCTCGTTTTCATAACCCACACCTTTTACCTGTTTTACTCCCCTCTTATCGGGATTACTCCGAGAGAGAATACGGTCTGAACAACTTCATCCTCATCAGTTCCAACGCTCACTTCAGCGTACTGGGCAAGGTTTTTGACCAGACCACAGTTCGGACCTTCAGGCGTTTCAGAAGGACAGATTCTACCCCACTGGGTTGGATGCAGGTCTCTCGCCTCGAAATGAGGCTGAGACCTCGAAAGAGGTGAAATCACCCTTCTCAGGTGTGAGAGAATGGATATGTAGTTGTGCCTGTCTATGAGCTGAGAAACACCGGTTCTTCCACCAACCCAGTTACCGGTAGCCATTGGATGCATAATCCTGTCGGTTAACACATCGCTTCTGACGGCCGTTGACATCTTCAGAGTTCTTCCCCTCACCTTCGCTCTTTCAAGCTGGTATTTCACGTCTTTGGCCAATCTCAGAAAGGCTACCCTGAATATTTCTTCCATGAGGTCTCCGGCGAGCTTGAGCCTCTTGTTGGCGTAGTGGTCTTTGTCGTCAACCATTCTCATGCCAAGTGCGAGCTCAAAAACGGCTTCAGCCATTCTTGCAAGGTAAAACGCTTTAGCTCTTCTCGCAGAAGGATCAACTCCGAGATGAGGCAGGAAGTACTGGTCAAGCACCTGATTTGCCCTCTGAATTCTGTACTCCTTACTCTGACCGGGTGCAACCCTCCTTCCTATGAACTCAATTGCTTCTTCCTGCGTTTCAACTTCAGCAACCTCAACGTTTTCGAGCATGAACTTCATTATCTCCGGATCAGTGCTCACCATTTCGACTATTTCCTGATCGGTTTCAACGCCCAGAGCCTTCATCAGTGTTACGAACTGTATCGGTTTCGGGAGCTGGGGGAACGTGACTTCGAGGATGTTGCTCCTCCCCCTCTCAACGACCACCAGAGCTCTGTATCCGGCTCTCTGGCTGAAGCACTTTGCAACCTCCATTTCCTCACCGTACCTTTCCTCTTTTTCAAGCAGTATTTTATTCGGTGCTAAATCTTCGAGAGTCATGAGCGCTCTTTCGCTCCCGTTAACTATGAAGTAACCACCGGGATCGAGCGGGTCTTCTCCAACGCTAACCGGGTCAACATCGTTAAGTACGAGGTTGCAGGCTTTGGACTTGACCATTATTGGGAGCATTCCTATTTCAACCACCTCTTCATCGAGCTCCCTACCCTCGTCAACAACCTGACATTCGAGGTATATCGGTGCTGCGTATGTCAGATTTCTCAACCTCGCTATTGCGGGATAGAGATCGACTTTACTTCCGTCAGCCTCTTTTATTATTGGTTTTCCAATGTGTATTTTGCCGAGTCTCACATAAGTGTCTGGGACGTCGAGTTCGATTTTACCCTGCTCGTCGATTACTCTCTGCAAACCTTCATCCAGAAACCTGTTGAAAGAGTCAATCTGATGCTTTACAAGTCTTTCATGCGTGAAGTACGCTCTCGCCAGAACTCTTCTGTCTAACATGCAACCACCCCACAAAACCACACAAAATCCGCAAAGGTGCGAATAAGCACAGCTACCTGAAGAAATCTTCTCCTCGGGAGATCCGATTTACAGATTCCTACTTTCATCAAAATCTTCACTTAAATTACAAGCCTGTACGCAATTGACTTTCCAGCAGTTGGACTCTCTCTAATTATCTTCACTATCTGTCCGGGCTTTGCGCCTATCTCTTTTGCAACCGGATCATCAGCTCTTATCTTTGGGAGCTGTTCCTTACTCACACCAAGAGTTTTTAA
Organism: Archaeoglobaceae archaeon; assembly: GCA_015520485.1. GTDB lineage: Archaea > Halobacteriota > Archaeoglobi > Archaeoglobales > Archaeoglobaceae > WAPX01. The sequence goes on along the minus strand of WAPX01000057.1, from coordinate 6,748 downwards.
AACTTCCTCAGCTTCCTCATCACTGAGCAGTATGTGCTTCGGAACAAGTATGTGGTCGTGCAGCTTGAACTTGGACATTATCTTTCACCCCGATATCGAAAATTTAATGGTAGCCTTAGTAGCTAATCGGAGGGTATATAAGAATTTTGGTGTAAAGCATTCAGTCATGTTCTTCACCTGTCTGAAAAAACTTTAAATGTTAATTTGAATAAAAAATAAACAAACTAAACAAGCATGTTCAGCCCTTCCATCATGGCTTCAACTGATGCCATGATTATGTCGGTCCTCGCTCCCCTAGCCGTAACCACCCTGCTGCCTCTCCTGAGCTGAACTATTACATCCACGAGTGCATCAGTTCCACCCGTTATCGCATCAACTCTGTAGCTGACGAGTTCTATGTCTCCAAACTCTTTAACACCCTTCTTTATGGCGTTTATTGCAGCATCAACCGGTCCCGTTCCAACGGCTGCCTCTATTACCTCTCTGCCGTTTATCCTAAGTTTAACGCTCGCAGTGGGCATGACATTCATACCGCTGACTATTGACAGGTCTTCCAGCACGACTTTCTTCTCTCTCTTAATCTGAAGTACGGTCTCTATTATCGTTCTCACGTCTGCGTCCGTAACGGTCTTACCCTTATCTCCTATCTCCTTTATTCTCTTCAATATTTCGTTCATCTGCTCCTTCGTAGCCTTGTAACCAAGCTCCTTCATCACCGCTTCAACGCTCGCCCTTCCAGCATGCTTTCCCAGAACTAGGTGTCTCTCTCTTCCAACCATTTCCGGCGTTATCGGCTCGTAAGCAGAGGCATTTTTGAGTATTGCAGACGTGTGAATTCCGCTTTCGTGGGTAAAGGCGTTTTCACCCACAACTGCTTTGTTTGGTGGTATTGCTATACCCGTTACTTTTTCAACCAGCTTTGCCGTTCTGTATATCCTTTTCAGTTCTATTCCGGTATCAATACCGTAGAGTATTTCTAAGGTGGCCACGACTTCTTCGAGTGCAGCATTTCCGGCTCTCTCTCCAAGACCGTTAACCGTTACGTGAACTTCATTTGCTCCTCCTCTAACAGCAAAAACCGTGTTTGCAACGGCCAGTCCAAAATCGTCGTGACAGTGTATTGCCAGATCAACGTTTTTGAACTCATTTCTCAGCTCTTTCATAACGCTCTCGCATTTCTCGGGAACCATGACGCCAACTGTATCCGTGTACGTCAGCCTGTCAGCCCCTGCGTCAAGGGCTGCTCTGTAAAGCCTTTTTATGAAGTCGAGGTCGGCTCTCGAAGCATCTTCGCCGCCAAATTCTACAGTTAAGCCCCTATCCTTCGCATACTCTATCGCACTAACGGACATTTCTATTACATCTTCCTCATTCTTACCCGGAAACTTGGTTGAAATGTGAATGGGTGATGAAGGGGCGACCATGAATATTGAATCGGCTCCCGCATCTGCGGCAGCGTCGATATCAACTTCCTTAATCCTGCAGAAACTACAGATTTCAGCATTTAAGCCCAAGGATGAAATCTCCTTAATTGCTTCAAACTCGCCTTTGGAGGCTATAGCCGTTCCGGCCTCTATTACACTCACTCCAAGCCTGTCAAGCGCCTCAGCAATTATCTTCTTCTGCTCTATGCTGAGGCTCAGACCGGGCGTTTGCTCGCCATCCCTCAGAGTCGTGTCGAGAACTTTTACCTTTCGTTTTCCTTTCTCCTCAGCTTCACACATGTCCACATCAATGATGTAAAGGTATAAATTAATTTACTTACATTCTACATCCTGCTATCTATGAGTTTTCTTACTGCCGGATTTCTTTTCGATATTTTAAGAAGTGCGGATTCAAAGCTCTCGTCTGGAGGAACCCTGTACTGAAGGAAAACCCCCGTTCTACCTATTTCTCTCCTCCTCTCCAGAACCCTCATTCTCTCAACGACGATGTCGATGCAGACTCCCAGTATTTTTGCCACTTCACTCGGCTGCATCTCGTTTACTGGAATTTCTTCGTGTCCTCTCTCTTCTGGAATTATGAGGACTAGCCTCTTGTCAACTCCGGCTACTCTCTCTCCTCTCCTCAGCTGATCGAGCGTCAGGCATCCACCAAACCTGTAGAAGTCGAGTTCCCTATCCTTCATCTTTACCAGAGGAAAGCTGACGGTAATTCCATCACCCACTATGTACTCGCCTTTTATTGCATAATTTGGCGTTGCCTGAACTATCTTTCTGTCCGTCCAGTCAACTGCAAGCTCTACTCGATAAGAAGGTACAGGACACGGTATAAATATGTCGATGTCGCTTTTCTCGTTTACATCTCCTCTCGCCACACTGCCGTAAACGATACACGGCAAGCTCACAGAAGCAATGTCGGCCATGAGTTTTTCAGCTATCCTTCTTTTCTCCTTCAAAAGCTTCCAGTGTGATTCCGTGTATTCCACGAACTTCCTACATCCGAAAGTGGCCGTTTTTGGTCTCATTTCCTAGTTCAACCTGTTCAAATTCACACGCCCGCAAATACGTTTCGCATCGTTTCGAGTTCAGGAGACGACGCTTTCTATCCACCCGAGGAATTTCTCGGATACTTCTTTTGCCTCAAACGACACAATGCACGGATTGTCGTAGCTGTGCATTTCCCTTACCTTCTTTTCCACGTCTCTGAATTTTTCTTCGAGCGTTTTAACCACTACCGCAAACTCCAGGGCACCTTTTACCTCCCCTTCCCAGAAGTATATGGAATTCACGGGAAATATGTTGACGCACGCAGCAAGCCTTTCCTCCACAAGAGTTCTTCCTATCCGCCTCGCTTCCTCAAGACCCGAGCACGTTATGTATATGAAGACGCATTCACCCATGCCCCTCCACAGTCCGGTCGCTTTAAATGAGTTCTGAATGACTCCGCAGGCAAACCGTAGGCAAAGTTAATTAACTACACATTCAAGGTTAAATCAATGCATCCAAAGCTATCTCTGACACCAGAAGGGTTAGCGGTAATAGCATTTGTAGTTTACTGGCTTGCCGTGGAGTATTTGAAGAGCAGGGGGTTTCTGGAAAAACACAATATCTCGTCTTATGGCCCATTACTGATTATCAGAACGAAAAAAGGACTCAATTTGCTGGAGAAAATTTCCAAGCCAAAAAAACTCTGGAAATTTCTCGCCACGGCGGGCATACCTGCAGTGTTTGCAGGCATGGCATTCATGTTCGCCCTAATAATTCTCATGGACGTGGTAATGCTGAAATCGCCTCCACCTCCTTCTGCAGTTACATCTCCGAGAAACGTACTGCTGATACCGTGGGTCAATACGCTGTTTCCCCCGCTCTACCTGTTAATCGCGTTAATAGTTACTCTCGTGGTTCACGAATTCAGTCATGCAATACTGTGCAGAGTTGAGGACATCAAAGTGAGAGCTCTCGGTTTACTTCTCCTTCTCCTTCCAGTTGGTGGTTTTGCTGAACCCGATGAGGCAGAGCTCAACAAAAAGGCAAACAGACTGCAGAAAATAAGGATATTCTCTGCTGGAGTTATCAGCAATTTTTCAGTTGCGGCAATAACTTTCGTGCTTTTTTTACTTCTCCTGAACTTTTTGAGCCCAGTAGTTTTCGTCGCTTACTCCAGCAATCCCAGAATACATCAGGGAGAAATTGTGTACAGCATAAACGGTGTGCCCGTTTCAACGCCGTCTGACGTTAACAGAGCGCTAAAGCTCAGCCACAACGAAATAAAAATAGTAACTGATACGGGTAGCTACACTTTGCCCGACATAACGGGCGTCAGAATAGCTGGACTTTACAAGGGTTACCCAGCTGAAAAAGCCGGATTAAAGAAAGACATGATAATATACATGGTAAACAACACATACACGCCGACCCTTCAGTCTTTCGAAGAGGTCATGTCCAAGACAAAACCGGGAGAAGTCGTAACGCTTCATATTTACTACAACGGCAAAAAAGAAGTGTTCCACGTAAAATTAACAAAGTCCCCCTACTCAAGCTCGGGTTTTCTTGGAGTCGAGGTTTACGAGTACATTTCAGGCTTAGAGCTCGGATACAGCAGTGTTTTGCTTAAAGAGTTGAAATCTATGCCGTATCAGCTTAAAAGTGTGAGGGGATGGCTCTTCTTTGTTGCCATGCCACTTATGGGGTTCAAGGGTTTTGTGGGTAACACGACCAAGTACTTCAAACCTCACGTACTGGGCAGTTACCTTTTCGTAATACTGACTGCTCTCTACTGGATAGGCTGGGTAAACTTCTACGTGGGACTTTTCAACTGTCTGCCGGCAATACCACTCGATGGGGGCAGAGTATTCTACGAAGTTTTTGCTTGGTTACTCAATAAACTCGGTCTGAGGGGGGAGAAAATTGCTGATGCCGCCGTAAAGTACCTCGCATACCTGATATTTGCGTCCATAATCATGTCGGTAATAATACCGAACATTTCGTATTTCAGGGGGCTGTAATTTTTCAGTATTTGAATTTTAATATATATTTACACAGTAAAAATGATAATTTAAGGTAGCTAACTTGTGTGTCAGTTTAAAAAGTTTTAAAACGGAAAGAGAAATAGAACTTATTAACACCGCCCCCGGTTCAGCTCTCATGCTAGAAGTTGCTGGAGCTGTGGTTCTTTCGTGGGTTCTGTGTAAACTTGGAGATTATGGCTTTAAGTTTAGGCATGCGTTTTTCACAGGTATAGCTTTTTGCCTGATTTCCAGCCTTTTGTACGTGACGAAAAGCCTGCTTAGCATTTCTTCAGGAATCGTAATAGCAATTCTCGGTTTCGCAATTGTGTCGGGATTCCTGCTATCAGATAAATGGACGCTGAAAACGAAGAAAGTAAAAAGGTGCGAGGTGGTTGCAGTTTCAGCTCTGATAGTCTCGGTACTGTTCGCTTTAGGATGGGGGGCAGTGCTTAGTTACAGCGTAATATATCCCGCACTGGCCAAATTTAGGTACACAGGTGTGCTCTACACAGCCTTCGGAGCTCTCGGAATTTTCTTTCAGGCTCTGCTGGAATCGTTTTTGCTCAGCGTTGTTTTCAGCTTCGCACTTTCAATGTTCTGTAGCTTAGAAACACGATAAGAAAACAAAAATCCAAACCTTTTTTAATGTACAATTTAGAGTCTTAATCGTGTGCGAGTCAAAGGTGTTTTTGAGGAAGGGAGATAAAGAAGAACTCGTAATGGAAGACGTAATAAGGATTGAAGCTGAAGGAGACAGCCTGAAACTCTACGGGATTTTTGGCGATTTTAAGGAAATTAAGGGAAAAATTGTCCTCATGGACATGAGTTCGCACAGGGTGGTGGTAGAGGATGGGAGTTAACGGTAAAGTGAGAGTTGCGGTTAACGGTTACGGGACTATCGGTAAAAGGGTTGCTGACGCAGTAAATTTGCAGAAGGATATGTGCGTTGTTGGTGTTACCAAAACAAAACCAGATTTTGAAGCTAAAATGGCGGTCAGAAAAGGATACGATTTGTATGCAGCAATACCGGAGAGAGCTGAGCTGTTCGATAAAGCTGGGGTGAAAATTAAGGGAACCGTAGACGATTTGCTGTCAAAAGCTGACGTGGTTGTTGACTGCAGTCCCGGAAAAGTTGGTGCTGAGAATAAAGCCAAATACGAAAAGGCTGGAGTGAAAGCCATTTTTCAGGGCGGAGAAAAAGCCAGCGTCGCTGAAGTTTCGTTCAACGCCCTGTCCTGCTACGATAGAGCACTGGGCAAAAACTTCGTGAGAGTTGTAAGCTGCAACACCACCGGTCTGACGAGAGTTCTCTACCTGATAAAAGAGAATTTTGGAATAAAAAAAGTAAGGGCTACGATGATCAGAAGAGTTGTCGATCCAAAAGAGGATAAGAAAGGGCTCGTGAACGGAATAATGCCGAATCCAATTACCCTTCCATCTCACCACGGGCCAGATGTGCAGACAGTTCTCGATGTCGACATAACCACAGTTGCTTTCAAGGTGCCCACAACGCTCATGCACGTTCACTCCCTCAACATTGTACCCGAAAAAGATGTAAAAGCTGAAGACGTAATCGAAATTTTTGAAGAGGAGCCGAGAATTTTGCTTTTCAGCGAGGAAGACGGATTCACTTCAACGGCGAAAATAATCGAGTGGGCGAGAGAGGTCAGAAACAGGTACGACATATTCGAAAACTGCGTCTGGAGAGACAGCGTTTCAGTTGTTGATGGAGAAATTTATCTGACGCAGGCAATACATCAGGAGGCAATAGTCGTTCCGGAAAACGTAGACGCTATAAGAGCCGTGTTCGAACTCAAGAGTAGAGAAGAGAGCATGGAAATTACGAATAAAAGTCTCGGTATAGGAGAGCTGCAAATTTAAATTTTAATTTTTTTGTATTGCATTTCGGGCTGTATTTCAGGACGTTAAATCAGTGTTTCAACACACCTGCAACAGACTTTTTGGCAGCAATCAAAAAAGAACTCCGCGAAATCTGCTGAGAGAGTGTCAAAAATAGGGATAAAAAATAAATAAACTGAATAAAAGACCTGCAACCCACGCTAAGGCAGTTAGTGGACTACGTTAAGGCTACAAGCTTCGAAGGAATAAGAAAGGTATAGAGTTAAAGATATTAGTTTTATTATACTTCTTTGGTCTTTCCATAGAGGAGGACAAGTCAATTCTTATCTCTTTTTGAGGAGATAAGTCACGAATACGAACATTACAGGCTCAAGAAAGTCTTAAAGCAACCGGAAAGAAGGTTAATAGCAATAGATAAACAAAGATAAACTTGAGAAG
>WAPX01000056.1 GCA_015520485.1 Archaeoglobaceae archaeon | reverse complement strand
TTTGAGAGAAGCCCTTAAGCACGAAAACAAGCCAGAAGTGGTTGTTGACAGAGGATTCTGTACAGGCCTTACAAAGTTGTTTAAAATACAGGCACGTTTGGTGAGAGAAATCCAGTTGAAGGATTCTTTTCTGGGTTTAAGGAGAGGACGAAGAGGTTCTGGAATAGATTTCCTTAAAAGTTCTTTTGATTCTGTTCAAAGCTGGTTGGCTTTCTATAACTACTGGGGGTGTTTATCTTGACAGTCTCGGCCACTGAAGGTGTTAGGAAGCTTTTCATTAAATGTTTAGTTTTTGATATACTGTCCAGATACTGGTTAATTTAATACTTACAGAGAGTGCACAAAGCTGTTCGAAACTCAACAGTTTTTTAAAGCGTTGATGACGAGACTGGAGAGTGGTGTCCGGAAGAGATGTTAGCAGTAAAGACACCAACGGCATAGAGGTCAGTCTGAGCAGGGAACTCGGTCTTTTCGACATCACAATGCTCGGAATTGCGGCAATGATAGGTGCCGGTATTTTTGCCCTGACCGGTATTGCTGCTGGAATTGCAGGTCCTGCTCTTCTGATTGCATTCTTCCTGAACGGAATTGTCGCTACTCTCACGAGTCTGGCTTATGCCGAACTTGGTTCTGCAATGCCGGAGGCTGGAGGAGCGTATCCCTGGGTAAGGGAAGCGATGGGCGGTTTTTTTGGCTTTTTATCGGGATGGTGCTGCTGGACAGCTCAGTGCATAGCGTGTTCTCTTTACGCCGTAACATTCGGTGCTTTTCTGTCTGAACTGACAAAATCACTTACCGCAGTAATCTCCCAAGTCGTGCTTGCAAAGGTGTACTCCGTTGCGATAGTAACTCTTCTGGCTTACATAAACTACCGGGGTGTCAAGGAAAGTGGCAGAGTGGGCGGATTCGTTACGGTAGCAAAACTGATAATTCTTCTGATCTTCATAGTCTTTGGTATTTACGCCACGTTTACGAGGCCTGACTGGATAAAAGCCTTTACGACACCGTCCTTTTTCCCTCACGGGTTTGCGGGCGTTCTCGCTGCGATGGGTCTGACCTACATAGCTTTTGAGGGTTACGACATAATCGTTCAGAGCGGAGAAGAAGTTAAAGAACCTGAAAAAAACATCCCAAAGGCTGTTGTTCTAGCTCTGTGGGTTTCGGTTGCGATATACATACTTGTTGCATTCGCAGCCATAGGATCTGTCAGGGTTAACATTCCGAGTTGGGAGTACCTCGGAAAGCTTAAGGAGTTCGGGCTGATCAGGGTAGCTGACCAGATAATGCCGTTTGGTGGTTTCCTGATAATTCTCGGTGGTTTAATATCGACGATAAGCGCAATGAACGCAACGATATACTCCTCCTCGAGAGTTGCATTTGCAATGGGCAGAGACGGTTATCTGCCTCCTTTCCTCGCCAGAGTTCACGACAGAAACAGAACTCCACACTTGGCAACGCTTTTCAGCTATTCCATCGTTGCGGTAATGGCAGTTCTGCCAATAGAGGTTGTAGCAACAGCGGCAGATATAATGTTTCTCGTACTGTTTATACTCGTGAACATAGTTCTCATAATCCTCAGGTACAGGAGACCGGATATAAAGAGGCCTTTCAAGGTTCCCGCCATGCCCTGGTTGCCGGTGGCTGCAGTTGTTTTTCAGCTCATAATAGGCTACTTCCTCGTAACGGAGATAAAGCACGGGGACATCGTCCTCGGCGGAACGGCAATCTGGATGTTGTTCGGTTATGCCATTTACGCCACCTACTCCAGAAAGGAGATAGGTAAAAGACTTGAAGGAGAAGTTCGTACAATTTACGAGGAGAGGCCGGTGGAGGAGAGATTTAAAGTCCTCGTTCCAGTTGCCAACCCGGTGGTGGCTTCAAAACTTGCGAACTTCGCAGCAAACGTGGCGAGAGCGAGGGGTGGAGAGGTTATTCTCCTCAACGTTGTTACCGTTCCCGAGCAGACTCCACTTAGTGCGGGAATGAAGTACGTGAAGTCGGCAAAGGAGTTTCTAAAACAGGTGATGGAGCAGCTGGACGTTCCGAGCGGTGGTATGATAAAGATTGGACACAGAAACGCTGAGGCTATACTGAACGCCGTCGAAGAAATAAAGCCCGATCTGCTGATAATGGGCTGGAGAGGCAGGACTTTCAGAAAAGACTTCGTTCTTGGAAGTACGATAGACCCCGTTCTCGTCAGAGCGAAATGCGATGTAGCCGTAGTCAGATTCGAAATCGGAGAAACGAGGAAGTGGAGCAACGATTGCAGGGTTTTAATTCCAACTGCCGGCGGTCCACATGCTGTGCTGGCAGCGGAACTCGCCAGAGATTTTGCAGAGAAGGGCGAGGTAACTTTGATGTACGTCGGAAGAAGCGAGGAGGATGGAGCTATAGCTGAGAAAGTTTTCAGGGAAACGGAGCGACCTCTGGCAGGCGTTAAGGTAAACAGAAAGTTCATAGTTTCAGCCAACCCGGTAAATGCCATAGCAAGAGAGGCTGCAAACTACGACCTCGTAATGCTTGGAGCGTCCAACAGACCTTTCCTCAAAAACTTCCTCGTTGGCCTGTTCCCCGAAAAGATAGTGAACAAAACCTCCAAAACCGTGGTGATGACCAGAAAGTGGGTCAGTTTCAGGGACATTATAAAACCAAAAAGTTAATTTTTTATATTGTTGCTTACGCATTACTATTTACTGTTCGCCCCGCACATTTTTATGAAGTACTCGTGAACTCTGGTATCTCCAAGCTCGGCTGTGAGTTCTGGATGAAAAGCTAAACCCAGAACGTTTTTCTCCTTTGCTGCGACGATGTAGTTTTCAAATTCAGCAAGAACTTCAACGTCCTTTCCAACTTCAACTATTGCCGGAGCTCTTATGAAAATTGCCTCCACGACGCCAACTCCTTTAAACTCCAGTGGTACCTGAAAGCTCTCTCTCTGCCTGCCAAAAGCGTTTCTTTTAATTCTTGCATCGAGCAAACCCAGAAGTCTCGTGTTCGTTTTTTCCACCTGCTCATCTCCGTATCTGGATAGGAGAATTAAACCTGCACACGTGCCCATTACTGGTTTTCCCTCTTCAGCGAGGATAAGGATTTCTTCGGCTATGCTCCTGCCCTTAACCTCTCTGAAGATCAGTTTGCTTATGGTCGTACTCTCTCCGCCGGGTATTATCACGGCATCGCTTTTCTCCACAACTCCCGGCCTTCTCGTGGCAACGACCTCTCCTTCTACACCGAGTCTCTTCATCGCCATTTTCGTCGCTGTAACGTGCTCCTCCACATCTCCCTGAACTCCAACGACGGCAACTCTCATTGAATGCTTGGTCATGTTTTTCACCGTTTTAGCCTTTGGTTTAAACAGCGATCTGTTGCTCAAATTTAGACTTTACTTTAAATTAGACTTTTTCAATAAGTTAATCACCGGACGGAAAAATGAAGGCAATCAGATTCCTCTCTCCTGAAGTTTTTCCTCCTCCCCAAGTTTGAAAACGTCCATGCCCTTCATTGGCTCTCCGAGACCCTTGCTCACCTCTGCAACCACGTCCGGTTCGTCGTAGTGTCTCACAGCTTCAACTATGGCTCTCGCGTACTCCGGAGGATTCGAACTCTTGAATATTCCGGAACCCACGAAAACGCCGTCAGCACCGAGCTGCATCATGAATGCTGCATCTGCTGGAGTTGCTATTCCGCCAGCTGAGAAGTTAACCACTGGCAACCTGCTGAGTTCACGCACTTCGAGCAGAACCCTGTACAGTCCTTCAACTACGTCCGAGTACGTGTACTCCTCGTAAACAACCGTGTCCCTGTTTACGGCTTTCAGCCCCATCTCTTCTTTAACGCTGTTAGCAAGCCTGCAGTAGGGTTCGGCAAACTTCTCTGCAACGCTGAATACTGCCTCTTTTTGCAGAAGTTTCAGCTCCTCTATCGCCCTGTTTATCAGCCTCATGTGCCTCACAGCCTCAACAACGTTTCCTGTTCCAGCCTCGCCCTTCGTCCTTATCATTGCAGCGCCTTCCCATATTCTCCTCACAGCTTCTCCGAGACTTCTCGCACCGCAGACGAACGGGATTGTAAACTTCCTCTTGTCTATGTGGAAGAACACGTCTGCCGGCGTTAAAACCTCGCTCTCGTCTATCATGTCAACTCCTATTGTTTCGAGTGCCCTTGCCTCAGCAACATGCCCGATTCTGACCTTGGCCATTACGGGTATTGTTACGGCATCCATTATTTCCTGAATTTTCTTGGGGTCCGCCATTCTCGCAACGCCACCAGCGGTTCTTATATCCGCCGGAACCCTGTGAAGAGCCATAACGGCAACAGCTCCAGCATCTTCAGCAATTCCAGCCTGCTCGGCATTCGTAACGTCCATTATGACTCCACCCTTCTGCATCTTGGCGAAGCCTCTCTTAATCAACTCCGTTCCAAATCTGAGTTTGTCCAGTTCCACCATTAATCGTCACCATCTTTCAGCCAGTCCGAAGGGTTAATATTTTTTGCCGATTCCGGTTTCAGGTTTTGCTGATTTCTCTCCGCTATTCCCCCGGCACCCCCTCAAGGACTGGCAGGCTATCGCAAAAAGTTTTGCTGAATGGTAAGCCGTTACCCAGCGACCTGCATTCAATCCCCGCTAAAATCCCTCCTTTCCACTTTCAACGCCTTCTACACAACTCAACCAGCAAAATCTCTCCTCCACACAGGTCGTCCACCTTAAAATTCTCATTTTTTATTGATTAAAACCATTATTTTTACTTCCTCGTTTTCAGGAGTTAAG
>WAPX01000055.1 GCA_015520485.1 Archaeoglobaceae archaeon | reverse complement strand
CACGTGTTCGATAAAATCAGACCATAGTGGGATTGAAAGCATTTTGAGTCGTCATTGGGGGGATATACAGAAATACCGATAAAATCAGACCATAGTGGGATTGAAAGCCTTTTTTTTGTTAATCTTATTGTGCATCAATTGCTATATGATAAAATCAGACCATAGTGGGATTGAAAGGCAGTAGTTGACTAAACATAAAACCAAATACAAAGATAAACCAAACCAATAATAGAGAAACAAAAAGTTAAAAAATCAGAGTATAAAAACACAAAATTAAAACAAAAAATAAAATAAGTAAAAGTAATCTTTAAAGTTCATCAAAGGTGATGATTCTCACTGCTGTCGGTACCTTAACAACACTACCAAGCCTAACTCCAACCAGACAGGATATATCCTTCTTTGCTGCAAGGTCTATAACCCTCTGTGTTATAACACCATCAAAAACTATGCTCGAAACTTTCGTGCTGTTTGTTTTGAGAACCTTCACGAGATCTCTAACGGGAACTTCCTTTATCACCCTGAAGTTCTTATCAAGCAGCTTTGCTATGAGCCTGCCCTCAACGTCGTGCATGTGCTTTCTGAGAAGAGCAATTGTGTCCTGCTTCTCCTTTTCAGGTTCCTCTTTTTCCACCCTTTTCTGCTCCTCCTCCTTTACCTCTCTTGCCTCCTTTGCTTTCGACTCAAAATCTCTCCTCAATAAGTGTAGCTGTTCAACCGGCACCTTGTTTCTCAGAGACTTTACTATTTCCTTCTGGGTTAAATCCTCCACGCCCTTGCCTTCCGGAGCTCTCGCAACGTAGTCTATTTCTGCAACCTGCAAAAGCTCCTTCAGGATTAAATCTCCACCCCTGTCACCATCGAGGAACGCTGTCACTGTTTTCTTCTTGCTCAGCTCCGCAATCGTTTTCGGGATGTTCGTCCCTTCAACGGCTATAACATTCTTTATCCCGTGCCTCAGCAGGTTCAGAACGTCAGCCCTTCCCTCGACGACTATGATGGCATCACTCTCATCCACAGACGGGCCGGCTGGAAGTTTCTCGTCTCCGTATTCTATAACCTCCTCAGCTCTGACGGCCTGTCTGACAAGGTCCGCTATTTTTTCGGACTCTATTTCCGGTTCCTCGAAGAGGTCTCTGAGTATGTCCTTGGCTCTCTCGACGATTTTACGCCTCTTGCTCGCTCTAACGTCTTCAATCTTGAGAACCTTTATCTTAGCCGAACACGGACCAACTCTCTCAATTGTTTCGAGCGCAGCAGCGAGTATTGCCGTTTCTATTTTGTCAAGACTTGAAGGAACTTTAATCTCACCAAAACTCTTACCACCTCTGCTCTCAACCTTAACTTCAATTCTGCCAATCCTGCCCGTTTTCTGCAGTTCTCTCAGATCGAGGTCTTCCCCCAGCAATCCTTCGGTCTGGCCGAATATGGCTCCAACAACGTCAGGTCTCTCAACAACGCCATCAGCAATAATTTCTGCGTGAATGAGATACTTCGTTGTATCGCTCGGAGCTTTCATTGGTATCACGCCTCCGTCATACTCTATCATAATATATCACTGCTTCAGTTTAATAAACCTGCATACCCCATTATATATAGTTATTCGTTTCTTGAATTTAATAGCTGGAATGTATTGCTATTCAAAAAATTTAACATTTAGTTATTCGATTACTTTACAATGAATAAAAAATATGCAATTTACTGCTCAAGCTCTCTGACGAGAAGCTTTCCCTTGCTCTTTCTAACGGCTTTATCTCCTTCGAAGACGTAGTATATTCTGTTTTCAAATTCGTCCTTGCCTGTGTAGGTAAAACCGGGTAAAATGTCTTCATCTCTCGCCTTTTCCAGCACTATCATGCCGTTCTTCATGTTCGCTCCAGCTCTTTCAGCTCTTTCAGCTCTTGCCGTTCCTCCGCTCATCATGCCACCAAAAAACAGACCGGCCTTTCCCTTTACGATGATCTCTCCGCCCTTCATTTTTATACCCGCCTCGTCTCCAGCGTTTCCCTCGACAACTATTCTGCCACCCTTCATTCCAGCGTCTCCTCTGTAACCACTTCCAAGGTAATCTCCTGCGTTTCTCCTCACCACTATTTCTCCACCACTCATGTTCATTCCTGCAAACCTGTCCACGCTTCCCTCGACAACTATTCTGCCACCCTTCATGAAGGCTCCGGTATACATTCCTGCATTACCCCTGACTACTATTTCCCCTTCAGTCATGCCGAATCCTATTCTCTTAACTCTGTCGAGCCACTTTCCCTCGAAGATTACGCTTTCCCCTTCCACTCTTTCGACGTCGAACAGCTCTTCAACGCTGGTTTCTAACTTTCCGAGCCTCACTTTCAGGTTTTTAACATCCCTAACGTCCAGTTTCTTGAGTTTCTCAGGCAAAAGCGTATCAACCTCAACGCACACTTCAGGTTCGTCCTTAAGCCTGAACAGGAACACTCTCGCACCTCCTCATCTCGTCCACTCCAATCACGTAGTTCTGCATCGAAACCGAGTAGTAATCTCTGAAGTAGGCGTTTATGTCCTTCTCAATCCACCTGTCGTACTTTACGTCGAGGTAACGCGTGTAACCGGTAACAGTATTCACGACTTCCCCCTCTTTAACCACGATCTCTCCTCTTTTTATGGTCATGTACGCATTCGAGAAAGCTCTGATAATTTTCTCGTAATCTGAAGTATCGGGTTCAGCTGGCAGGTCGTAAACAGCAATATCAGCCACCGCCCCTTCTCCAAGGTGACCTCTGTCGTGGAACCCGGTAATTTTAGCCTGATTTGCCCTTGTAACCATTGCTATCTCGTAGAGATCGTATTCCCTGTCCAGGCTGCCGAGCATGGTTCTGGAGGAGGCAGCTTTGTGAACTTTTTCAAGCATGTTCTCCCTGTACTTCCTGCTCATAAGCAGGGCTATTATTTCGGGGTACTTCGTGAAGGGTGCACCGTTTGGATGATCTGTGGTGATCATTACCTTCTCTGCCGGTAAAAGCAGCGGTATTTCCAGACCAATTGCCCACTGAGTGGAGTTCACAGGGCTTTTTCTGCTGTAAAGTATCGGGGTTATTCCCGGAGCAGTTTCAAGCTCAACGTCCTTGTTTGCCCACTTTCTACCAGTCAGCAGCTGCAGGTGGTATTCCATGGGACCGTCAGCGGTCATCGTTGTCGTGTCACCAAACATCAGGTTACCCGTATCAACCGAGACGTCGTGCTTTACGACCTCTTTTACGACCTCTTCAGCTCCGCTTTCAAAGGTTTTCCAGCTGTCTCCGGCGTAGCAGTGAAACTGCAGATGAGTCAGGTGCAGGAGGGGTCTTTCGCTCCTCTCGAACTTCTCCGTTATCTTTATCGTTTCTATCGTAGTTTCGTAGTTACCCGGTTCTCCGAGGTTGTTGCAGTGCAAGTGCACGGAGTGGGGAAGTTTCAGTTCCTCGGCAGCACGTATAAGAGCCGTCAGGATCTCTCTCGGGGTAACGCCAAATTCGGGCACTTCGTCGTCAATACTATGCAACTCTTTTCTCCAGCCCCACGCTTCAGTTCCACCGGGATTGACGACCTTAACTGCGTAGCCCTTGGTGGCACTTATGAGCCAGGCAACGTAGTTTCTAATGGCCTCAAAGTCCCTGTCAGCTATTCTGTCCATGATGTACCAGTTTCCGTCAAACAGCGGAAACATGGCTTTGTCGAGTATCGGAATTTCGTTAAGCTCGTGGTGCGTGTGTCTCGCCATGAGCGGGGGCGTTGCTGGAGTTAAAGCTGTGGTATACCCCATTTTTGCGTACTCGTAACCTGTAATGTGAATGCTTAAAACTGACTTCCCGCTACCGCTCCTCAGCTTTCCCTTGCGGGGAACCAGATTTTTCAGGCTGTCTTCAGGCCTCATCAACCTTCCGACATTCTCCTTACCACCAGCTATGTGCGTGTGAATGTCAAATCCACCGGGCATGACGACTCTGCCCTCTAAATCTATCTCCTTAGCGCCAAACCTGATTTTGTTAACGATCCTACCATTCTTTATGTATATATCCATCTTTTCTCCATTTATTCCATTCAGCGGATCAAATACTACCCCGTTCTTCAGCACGAGCTTCATTAATCTCACCTTTCTTAATGCTTTATCATTTGAATTCGCGTAGTTTTTGAAGTTTTTGGTTCGATTTTTGCCGTTAGATACAATGCAAAACTGTAATGCTGCTGGAAGTTTAAATTACTTCATCTAAGCACTTTAAGCGGTAAATATTAAAAATATAAATAAAATTGTGTGAGTTGGTAAACCGGATGAAAAGTTAAAACTGTTAAAAAACGGTGGAGTAAACGAGCTCGGCCACCTTTTTTCCGCTCAAAAGCATTCCTCCAAAAATTGGCCCCATTCTTGGAAGCCCGTAAACGGCAGCCACGCTCATTCCCGTTACGAAGAGTCCCGGATAAACCTCTGATGTGTGTTTTACGACAGCTTCTTCAGCTTTCTCAGCCCACATACTCTTTTCACCGGCTATGCTCAGTTTACCAGTCTTCTTTGCCACTATCGTGCAGACGGAAGCGTCATGCCCGGTCGCATCTATTACTGCCCTGCACGTAATTGCCAGAGGGTCAACGCTCAGATTGCACATTTCAACCGGATACCAGTTAATGACGAGGCCGCAAACCTTTCTTTCCTTTATAATTACGTCCTCCACGTTAACTAGGTTGAAAAACTTCACTCCCGCCTTAACAGCCCTGTAGGTCAAAGCAGAGGAGAGTTCAACAGCGTCGCAGACGTAATGGTTCTCGTCGTACTGTCTGTAATCAACTCCAGCGTCCTCCAGCACTTCGAGAGCCTCCTTCTGGACAACCACCTTGTTGAACATCATTCCTCCGCCCCAGATACCGCCGCCGATACTCAGTTTTCTTTCAAACAGTGAAACTGAGAGTCCTTTTTCAGCAAGATACCTCCCAGCTACGAGCCCCGACGGGCCTGCTCCAACGATGCAGACGTCGCTTTCAACAGCACTTTTAAGTTTATCAAAGAATTCGTCGATTATGGCTTTTGTAATTGTTATTTCCTCTATTCTCGTTCCCTTCGTTTCCACCACCTCTCAGAATTGCAGGTTTTCCGATAGCCTGCGAGTCGTAATAAAAAGTTTTGTTTAACTTCTTTTATCTGTCAGTATCTCTAGTACCTGTAAAAATTATTATTTGTTCTGAGGTTTATTTAATGATACGGAGCTTAACGTTTTCTCAGCACTTCCTTGCCCATCGGACTTAGGACATCTTTAGCAGCTTCGAGTCAGAGCAGTCTTGACTTGACATGCTCTTACCTTTATACCTAAACCAGAAAGTTCGCAGTCCACATCCACGATGGTTTTTGTGAACTGTAAACTCAACCCGCCACCGGCTACACTGTCCCGACACTTTCAACATTCGCTCCAATTTCCTTGAGCACCCTGAAGTAGTCTGGATACGATATGTTCACGACGTCAGCATTTTTAACGAGAACTCCTTTCCTGCTTATCAGTCCGAGAAGGGAGAAACTCAGAGCCATTCTGTGGTCTCCGAAAGAGTTTACCGTACCTGAAACCTCTTCTGGATTTTTCAATCCCCTTACGACGATACCGTCCTTTCTCTCCTTGGCCTCAACACTGAGAGCTTTCAGGTTTTCGTAACACCCCTTTATTCTGTCTATTTCCTTTATTCTGAGGTGCTCGGCATTTTTTACGAGTGTTCTCCCCTTAGCCACAGCTCCAAGAACAGCTATCGTTGGCACGAGGTCGGGAATGTCAGATGCATCAACCTCTATTCCTTCGAGGTCGGACAGCTCTGCTACGATGACTCCCTTTTCTCTATCCCACCTGACTTTTCCACCCATCTCCTTTACTATTTCAACGATTTTCCTGTCTCCCTGCATAGAATCGAACATTCCCTCGATTACCACTTTTCCAGCCATCAGGCCAGCGGCAATCAGGTAGCTTGCTGAGGAGAAGTCTGACGGTACCTTGAACTCCCTCAAACTGTAGTTCTGCCCTCCGCGAATAAAGAATTCGATGCCCTTGCTTTCGTCCGCTTTGTTCTTTCCACCAACTTCCTCTCTCTCAACCCCCACGCCAGCCTCACTCAGAACGTGCAGTGTTACGTCGATGTAAGGTTTCGATTTTAGCTCGATTACCCTGACGTTTGAATCCTCATCACACAGCGGGAGGGTGAAGAGGAGAGAACTCACGAACTGCGAGCTTTCAGCTCTGATTTCCACACTTCCGCCCTTTATTTTACCCTTTACGCTTACGGGAGCTGTGTAGTCTGCGCTTTTACTTTTCACGCTCGCTCCGAGTTTTTTCAGTGCGAGAGCGAGAGTCTTGTTTGGCCTTTTTCTGAGGGATTCGTCACCATCCACCACGCTTTCACCGGGAGATTGGGCGAGTAGGCCGAGTAAAATCCTCAGAGTTGTTCCGGAGTTCTCGACGTTAATGTAGCCGGAGCATTCTATGTCACCCACACCCTCAAAAAGAGCTCTGCCGTCCTCTGCCCTCACTTTTGCTCCAAGAAATTCGCACGATTTCAGCGTTGAGAGTGTATCTCCTGAGTAAAGGGGATTCAACACTATACAGCTCCTCGAAAGGGAAGCTGCGAAAAATGCTCTGTGAGTGTAACTCTTCGATGGAGGAGGTGAAACTTTACCGTTAATTTCGCTCTTTCTCACAAGTACATCCATGATATCAGTTCACAAGCAGGATTAAATAGTGTTTCGTTCTGATCAGGCATGCTAATTTCGTAACCTGAGACTTGTAACTCCGTAGCAGATGCAGGTAATGGCAAAAAATAAAAAATGGTATAGGTAACGTCGTTGAGTCCGTCAACTGCCACTGTTTGGCTGGGTTGCTGGCCCCCTCTCAGTTCCGGTAAAAATTATGGCCTCAAACTCCTTTTTGCTCAGGTAAACGGGCTCGTAGTACACGCCCAGCTTTTTGAGCTTGGAGACGAAAGCCCTCAGGTGGTTTCTCGAACCCTTCATGAGGTTTTCATAAACAATCTTTATGTCCTGCTTGTTCGTGTGGTTTATGCAGTTCTGCAGGTCGACTATGTCAAGCTCCTCTATCAGCGCTCCAACCTTCAGGGCGTCCACGAGTGACTTTGAACCGTTGGCTACGAGCTCTGTATACAGTTTTTCGAATCTGGGGTTCGCGAATTGTCCAATGCCCTTGCCCTTTGTTGGGTCTGTCAGGTTGTACTTTTCTATCAGCAGTCTCACGGCATCGAGGTGGGTCTGCTCGCTCTTGGCTATGTTGTAGAAAGTTCTGTCCTTCCACTTGTCGTACAGAGTCGTGTAAACGTCTCTCGCCAGCTTTTCCTCCTCAACCATGTGCATCATGTCCTTTTTCTCAACATCTGTTAAGTTTCCCGTCTTTATGGAGTAGATGTACCCCTTCAGGTTCTGAAGGTTTACCGTGCCGTTTTTGTTAACGGCGAGACCTTTTCCTGCTCCTCCACGACCCATCTGTCCCATGTGTTTCGCCTGTCCTGCCTGCCCCGTATGAATTCCTGCCTGATTCTGTGTTGCGTACTTCTGAGTTTGAGCGCAACCCGAAAAAGCAACCACTGCGAGTAGAATCAGCAAAATGTACATCTTTCTCAAAACATGTCACCTCTTGTTTACAGTTTTTTACAGTTTTTCACCAAATTTAATTAAGTTTTTGCTTTACATGTTTGCAGGGTGTGAGCTAAAATTAGCAATTCTGCAGTTTGTAATTTAACCAAAAACGTAATATATTGCTTAAAAATTAATTAGAGTCTGTGGAGCTCAGGGAAATTCTGCCGTGTGTGGCCGATCCCACTAAGCTCAGAGCCATAGGTAAAGTTGACGTCAGAGATTTCAGGAGAGTTATGCCCTATCTTGCCAGATTAATTCCCGGTGCGACGTACAGTGAAAGGGACGAATGGATCAGCTTCAAAAAAGGGCAGAAAATAATAACGGTTTACGGTGATGGATTCGTTACAATGGCGTACATTAGAGATAAAATGGAAGCAATGGAAATTCTAAAAGATATCGAAGAGAAAGCCAGAAAAGCCTGGGAGAAAAGAGAACAAATCGACATCAGCAAACCGGTAAAAAGAACTGTGAGCCCCCTTGACGTTTACAGTTACCTGCCAAAGACAAACTGCAAAGAATGCGGGGAGCAAACGTGTATGGCGTTTGCGGTGAAACTTTTAAACGGAGAAAAAGATATCAAAGATTGCAAACCACTGTTCAAAGAGAAAAAATACACGGGTATTCGGGAAGCACTTGCGGATATGCTTCTTTAAGCTGCTAGCTTAACCGTAAAATTTGTTAAATTATAAAATTTTTTATCTAAATTTATGACTTCAGATACGTTCAGCGGGCAAACTTCAAATACAATCCAGAAAGCCGTCAGCTCACATGGGCAGTGCAAAAACAGAAAAAGTAGACTTCTCCAGAATTGCAGGTGAGTACGAAGAGTGTGCCACTGCTCAAAAATCAGCGTCGGAAATACTGCTAAAACTCCTGAAAATTGGCGATAGCGAGGATGTTCTGGATTTGGGATGTGGAACAGGGTACTTAACGAGAAAAATCAGGGAACTGACGGAGGGCAAAGTCGTCGGGGTAGATCCTTCTGAAGGCATGATAAGGAAGGCAGTTGAAAGGAGCAGGGGTCTCGATATCGTGTACGAGGTTAAAAGCGCAGAAGACATGAACTACGCGGAGAGCTTTGACGTTATTTTCTGCAATTCAGTCTTTCAGTGGTTTAAAGACCCGGAGAAAGCTGTAAGAAACTGTTACAGAGCTCTGAGGAAAAATGGAAGAATCGGCGTTCAGGCGCCAGCAAAGAAAGTGTACTGCCCCAACTTTGTAGAGGCAATTGAAATGGTGAGAAACGACGACAGGACGAAAGGGACTTTCGCGCACTTTAAGGAGCCGTGGTTTTTCCTCGAAACCGCAGAAGAGTACGGGTCTCTTTTTGAGAGGTGTGGTTTTAACGTCGTGTTTTCAAAAATCGAAACGGTTACAACGGAACACACACCGGAGGAAGTGTTCAAGGTATTCTCCACTGGTGCTGTCGTTGGGTACCTCAATCAGGATTGCTACGATGTGGAGCTCACTGAAGACTACGTCTCTGCGTTTAAAGAAATCGTGAAAAAAGCGTTTGAAATGCAATCTGATGAAAGAGGGGTCGTTAGGCTGAAGTTTAACAGGTTATTTCTGGTGGCCGTGAAGTCCTGAAGTTATTGCGGAGCGTGGTTTTTATTATGTTTTATACTGAATTAACCTAAATAACTGTAAAAAAATTAAATTACTTCTTCTTGCCCTTTCCCTTTTTTTCTTCAGGTTCCTTTTTCTCTTCCTTTGTTTCCTTCGTTTCGGATTCGCTTTTCTCTTCTCTTTCTTCCTTCATTATCGCTTCGGCGAGCCTGTAATATCCGAGTGCGTTTGCCGCTATTGGATTGTCGGGCACCTTTATTTCGGTTATCTCTTTGAAAGCGTCTTCAAAAGCCTCTTTAACTCCCGGTAAAAGGGCTCCACCACCCGTTACGACCATGTTGTCCACTATTGCAGTTGAGAGCCCTTCGAGCATGAGTTTGACTCTGCTCGCAATCCTTTCCACCCAGCTCCTCATCAGCTTTATGTATTCTTCCTCTATGTCGCTGTGTTTTATTGTTATCCTCCTTCCGCTCCTTATTCTGCCAATTTCGTAGTCCTCGTTGACTATGAGCTTCGTCAGCTCTTCCGGCGTTAACCCTATTCCGGCTTTATTTCTGATTATGACCTCTATGTTATCAAACAGCCAGTCTGCTCCCATGAGCATGGTATCCCCCTTCAGATACTCCATTCCGCTTAAAACGATCATATCTGTCGTTCCAAAGCCTATGTCCACGCAGACGCCAGTATCCATGTTCATATAAGCCAAAGTTCCCACGGGTTCCGGGAAAATCAGCACTTCGACGCCGAGTTTCTCCTTTATGCTTTCCGAGAGCTCTTCTCTCTCCTTTCTCGAAGATTTTACAGGTAAGCCTGTTGCCACGACGCTGGGCTTGGTTTTCAAAGTTTCAATGGCGTGTCTGGCGAGCTCTATGTACGATTCGTGTATTATCCTGCCCTCGTGTAAAGGCCTGAAAACTTCAACGTTTTCAAGACTCTGGGCTATATTTAATGCCTCCTCTCCGACGTAAACGTCTTTTGTTTTCCCGGTTAAACTCCAGTCCTTTTCTTCCCCGTAAACTACTATGCTCGGGAAAATCGTGACGTTCTTTCCGTCTTTTGTTGCTTTTGTGTAATTTGTACCGATATCCAACCCGATATGAGTCATGGCACTATTAATTAAAGGAGAATATAAAAGGGTTTTTAAAAGGTTTTCAGCCGAGGTTGTGCTTCTGCAGTTAGATCGCCTGCAAATTAACCGAAAAAATTTAACCTCTGTTCGGAATTCAACTAGTATGGGAGTGCCGAGAATTTTTTCAATTCTCAGTGTCGGTAACGAAATTCTTTCTGGAGATATAGACAACACGAATGCAACGTATCTGGCAAAGAGGCTGACGGTTTCCGGACACGAGGTAATAAGAATAGTTGTCGTTCCCGATATCGTGAAGGATATAGCTGAAGAGCTTAAAAGGCTCAGGAGCATGTCTGATTTCGTTCTTGTTACTGGGGGGCTGGGTGTTACCCACGACGACGTTACAGCTGAAGGCGTTGCGAAATCTCTTGAAAGAAAGCTCGTGGTTAGTGAAGATGCCATAAAAACGATGGTGGGCAAGGTAAAAGACAGAACAGCGATGATAAAAATGGCGACACTGCCCGAGGGAGCAAAGGTGATTAAAAACGACGTTGGTTCTGCTCCCGGTTTCATAGTCGAAAACGTCCTCGTAATGCCCGGAGTTCCCGATGAGATGAAAGACATATTTTCCAAGGTCGAGGACATGTTTGGGTGCCTGCCCTACTACGAGGAAAGAGTTAGAGTTGAGGGTTTTGAGGATAGGATAGCAGACCTGCTCAAGATGCTCGTGGAGAAGTACAGAGATGTGAACATAGGCAGCTACCCAAAGCCGGGCTATGTTACGGTAAAGTTCAGCGGCAGCGACAAGGAAAGCGTGAAAAAAGCGAAGGAGGAGTTTCTGAGAAGGCTTGAAGAGAGGGGAATTCCCTACAGGGAAATGACGTAGGAGATGACCTGATGAAAAAACCTTTTGTTTTCATAAACGCCGCAATGGGTATAGACGGTAGAATAACTGACTGGAAAAGAAGGCAGGTTCGTATTTCATGCGAGGAGGATTTGAAAAGAGTCGACGTTCTGAGAGCTGAAAGCGACGCAGTACTTGTAGGTATAGGAACAGTTCTGGCTGATAACCCATCTTTGAAGGTTAAATCTGAGAAACTCAGAGAAGAACGAGTTAAAGCGGGAAAAAGCCCTAATCCATTGAGAGTCGTTCTCGACAGCAAGGCAAGAATACCTCTGAACTCTAGAGTTCTCTCAACTGATACGGAAACTCTCGTCGTCGTTTCGGAGATTGCTGATAGAAAAAAATTGATGGAAATAGAAAAAAGAGGGGTTAAAGTTCTTGTTTGTGGAAAAAATAAAGTCGATATCCAGTCTCTGCTCAAACACCTGCACGATACAGGCGTCAGAAAGTTGATGGTCGAAGGTGGGGGCAGGGTAATTTCTTCGTTTTTGAGAGAAGGGGTTGTTGACAGGGTTTACGTTTACGTTGGCGGAATCGCGTTTGGTGAGGGAGTAAGTCTCGTGGAAGGAAGACTTAACCCTCCAGTAAGACTCGAACTTTTAAACGTCAGCAAAATCGGAAAGGGCATTGTAATGGAGTGGAAGCCCGAAAACGCATGATTTCAACTTATTCGCAATAGTTTGTTACTGACTGGAAAATTTAAAGAGAATTTTTGAACACTGAGCAAGAAAAAAAGGAAAAATTAATAACAACGCTGCGAAATTTAAACTATGAGCCCCGTGTATGTGATAGGACACAAAAACCCGGACACGGATTCCATAGCGTCAGCTATTGTAGTTGCATACCTGCTGAACAAGTGGAAGGAGAAAGGTAGTGGCTTAATAAAAGTCGACGAAGAGGCTGTTCCAGCCAAACAGGGCGATCCAAACCCGGAAACGGCTTTCGCTCTTGAAACTTTTGGCGTTAATGTTCCCGAAACCGTTACCGATGCTGCTGACAAGAAGGTTGTGTTGGTTGACCACAGCGACCTGACACAGGCACCAGATAACCTTGACAAGGCCGAAATCCTCGGAATTTTCGACCACCACAAGATCGGAGACGTAACGACGCCAAATCCGATTCTCTTTGTAAACTTCCCGGTAGGATGTACGGGAACCGTTCTCAAACTCCTGTTCGACTGGACAGGTGTTGAGATACCAAAAGACATGGCAGGACTCATGCTTTCCGCAATTCTCAGCGATACCGTGATTTTCAAGTCAGCAACGACGACCGAGCTTGACAAGAAAGTGGCTGAAGAACTCGCAAAGATTGCTGGAGTGGATGACATAACCAAGTTTGGAATTGACCTCAAGGCAAAGCTCTCGGCAGTTGATAACCTGACTGCAAGGCAGATAATAACGAGAGACTACAAGGACTTCAACATGTCTGGCAATAAAGTTGGAGTCGGCCAGATAGAGCTCGTTGACCTCAACCTAATAAAGGACAGAATCGACGAGATTTACGAAGAAATGAAGAAAATGAAGGAAGAGGGCGGTTACCACAGCATATTCCTGATGCTAACCGACATAATGAAGGAAGGTACGGAGCTTCTTGTGGTTACGGACGACCCGAGCATTGTGGAGAAAGCGTTTGGCGTGAAGCTCGAAGGCAAGAGCGTCTGGCTCGACGGAGTAATGAGCAGAAAGAAGCAGGTGGTTCCACCACTCGAGAAGGCTTTTGCCTCAAGCTAATTTTATTTTTTACTTCGCTTTATTTTTGATAGATCAACCGCTAGTGCCGGTTTATTTGTTAACGTTAGAGTTACAGTGGCAAATCGAGGGCTGGATATGGCAGAAAACAGCACGGCAAAAAGTATGCCAGAAAAGAGGCTTGGCTTTCTCGGATACCTCCTTATTCTCGTCGGTGCCGTGCTGATGAACTTCAGCCCATTTTTTGGCGTTATCAGTGTTTTTGGCTTCGTCCTTGCAGCCATAGCTTGGCTTGATTTGGGCGGCAGGAGTAAAGAGAAAGTTATGATTGGTAACGGAATGTTCATGCTGGTTTTTCTGGCTGTGTCCTTCGCGCTTCCGGTTGCAGCGCTGTTCTTCGGAAACATTAGAATTCTCGTTTACGGAATGCTCGCTCTATTTGCAATCACATTAGTCTCCCTCTTTTTCGATCTGGCCTCTCACCTTAGAGCTTACAGGAGGTTTAAAGCCAGAGGATTCCTGCTCGGATTCACCTTCAGAATTGTAGGGATTCTGTTTTCCATTTACCTCATTTCTTCACTCAGCGCTTTGCTGAGGGTTAACAGTTTCAGCAACGTTTTAGAGCTAACTTCGGCATTTAGCAGGATAACTCCTCAGGTTTCGGCCATGGCGGTTGTTGTTGTATTAGCCAACCTGTTCTCAGCTCTGGGATTTTACGAGCTCCGGTGATTTTTATAGACGAATGGTGGCGAATGGTGGTATGGAACTTAAGAAATTGAAAAGATATTTGAAAATTAATCCAAACTAAATTAATCTAACGTGCTAACTGCTGTCAAGATAAACACCCCCAGTAGTTATAGAAAGCCATAAAACTCTCTAACCAGCTCTGAACAGAATCAAAAGAATTTTAAGGAAATCTGTTCCAGAACCTCTTCGTCCCTTAAACCTCGAAAAGAATCCTTCTACGGCATTTCTCTCACCAAACGTCTCATGTCTGTACTTCAATCCTAATCTTTGTAAAGCCTATGTACAGAATCCTCTGTCAACGACGATTTCTGGCTTGTTTTCGCAGTACTTCAATACTTCTTTAAGAAAACGTAAGCGTGGAAAGAACTTCTTCCTTCAGAAGCCCGTGGTTATGCATTCCTTCGAATCTACATCTACAGCAGCCCATACGAAGATTTGTCCCTTCTCAAGTTTTGTTTATCTATCGCTATTAACCTTCTTTCCCGCTTCAAGACTCTGGGTTTTGTGGTAGTAAATCCTAACAGATTCGTGACTCATCCCCTCAAAGGAATCGGCTTGTTTTCTTAAGAAAGGCCGAAGAAGTATATGTAGCTTTAACGTAGTCCACTAATTGCCT
>WAPX01000054.1 GCA_015520485.1 Archaeoglobaceae archaeon | reverse complement strand
GACTCATCTCTCGTTCAGTAAATACCTTTTTTCGAAGTAATGGGGCTGATTTTCAAGTCTGGATTTCCACAGGAAATAAAGAAATTTCAATAATATTTAAATTATCAACTCATAAAATTGTATCGGTGGGTTCGCTAGTTTTGATAACATAAAATATTCAGGAAGTGTTATCAAAAGACACACTATTCTACCTCCACAGGATTACTACACTCGCTTTCAAATAGTCAATAGAAAACTTCAGGAGAAGAAGAGACAACTCTTTGTTGTTATTTATGGCTCTTATGCACCAAATGTCAAGCCCCACTTCATCGAGATCAGAGACTTTTTAACGGGGAAAAGGATACGAAAAGACGTCTCTGATTGAGGATTTGCCAAATATCGATATATACGGTTTTGAAGCTGACATGGAGCAGAAATCGATTTAATATCTGGAAGCCTCTGAACTTGTTGTTCTTCTTTAAACACACTGATAACCAAAGTGTGGCCAGAGAAGCACACTACATTCTGGATAATCCGCACTTTATCGGCAAATCAATCTTTTTTGAGGAGAAAGAACCAGAAGACGAATACAGCGGCATCCCAACGTTGCTTCGTGATAGAGTATAAAAAACATAAAACTAAAGAAAATGTAGTAAAAATAACAAATTCAAGAAGACATCAGAGCAAAAGCCTGTCCGAGCTCGGTAAGTCTTATCTTGACGTTCTTACCCTCTCTCTTCATCTCAACGAGACCGTCCTCTTCGAGACCTTTGAGGTGGTAGCTCATCCTTGCTCTCTGTGCCATGTACCTCTTCTGATCATCCGTTTTGCCTTCGAGCAACTCTATGAGCTTGTTTATCGACTCAACTTCTCCTCCCTGCTCCTGTATCGTTTTGATTATGAGCAGCTTGTCGTCGCTGACTCTCTTTAGGGGTGGAATAGCTATCTCCTCAATTCTTTCTATTCCGACTTCCTTTCCATCTTCAATTTTTGGTATTGCCATGTACAGCTTGCTTCCGGATAGCTGAGCTGCCACATAGCTCGCCAAGCAAAGGGTTCTTGAGGCATCAGTGGCATTTATCAAAACTTCGCTGCCCTCGTCCAGCTCCTTCTTTATCACTTTGAGCATATCCAGAGCTGCTGTGTACACGTCTATTTTATCCACGTTGATTTTATCTACCTCTACCAGCACGTTTAGCGTTTTCTCTATTTCAGCAGCGGATGTTTTTACAGCCTCGAAGTCCACGTCAATGTCCTTGCCCAGTACGAGGTACACTTTCTGTATCGGGTACCCGCTTTTCCTGATACTCTCGAGTAATCTTTCCTTATTTACACCAATTGGCATTACATGAACTACCCTGCTCATAATCTTTTCTTGGTGTTGGTTATTAATAAACTTTTCTATCGTTAGCTATATTATAGAGATGATGAAAAGAATTATTAACTGCGATAGTAATAATTAACTTAGCTTCCAATAATTAACAGCACCTATGTATACGTACATATGCAGGTCTAATTTTGTTAAAGTTAGGTATATTAAATTTTCCATTCTTTGATAAGATGTTTACAAAACTGAAACATTAGTCAAATCATAATTACACTAACCCTTATGACCTATACAATTTATTAGAATTTGTCTAATTGGTCAGTCACAAAAAGTGACGGCTACAAAAAGTTAATTTGAACGCCCGGTTAAAGACTGAAACAATGAGCGTGTTGTCGAAGCTGGCGGAGCTAAAACTCAGGCTTGCAGACCTGTTCGTCCAGAGAGAGGCGGAGATAACAGCAGTTCTTGCGGGTTTAATTTCTGGAGAACCAGCAATACTTGTAGGTGAAGCGGGAACGGCAAAAACAATTTTGATAGAAAAAATGGCTGAACTGATAGATGCAAAGTACTTTTACTATCTCCTGACCAGATTTACCGAACCCGATGAAGTACTTGGCCCCCTCGATATAAACGCTTTGAGAGAAGGTAAGTATGTGAGAAGGATTGAAGGCAGACTGCCGGAAGCGGAAATAGTCTTTCTCGACGAGATCTTCAAAGCATCCTCTGCCATAAGGAATATACTGCTCGACATAATCCTCAACAGAAGGTTCAGAAATAATGGTGAGTACATAAAACTGCCAATGCTGACAATGTACGCGGCGAGCAATGAAGTCAGCAGCGATGCTGAAGATGCCGCTTTCTACGATAGACTTACTGTCAGGTGCTTTGTGAAAAGCGTTTCTGAAGACGCGTGGAATGAGCTAATTGAGAGGGGTATAACGCTCGAGGAACTCAAGCTGGAGCCGGCCATCAACGTTAACGAAATTAGGGAGATCCAGCAGGTAGTAATGGAGAGATTTAGAAAAATACCGGAGAGTGGTATTTTACAGGTTTATCTGGACGCTCTGGCATCTCTCAAACAAAAGGGGGTCAGGATATCTGACAGAAGAAAAATAAAACTCCTCAAAATTGCGAGTGCCATATCTATAATATACGGAGAGGATTCGGTGTCACCAGATAGTCTGGCTGAGGCTTTGAAGTTCGTGGCCGTCCACGATGAAGATGACGTGAGGAAGGTCGATCAGGTCATATTTGAGCTCGGTTTAAGCAGCTACTACAAGCACATTCAGCGCATTCAGACTGTGAATTCGGAACTTCAGAACGCCATAAGATTAAGCAGAAGTGGCAGCATAGATGAGCTGAAAATGCTCTCTTCAATATGCAATAAGGCGAGCGAAATGCTTGAAAACATGCCGCAGAATCCGAGGTTGATGCCGTACATAAGACAGCTCAGGGGGTCGATATTCAAAGCGAAGGACATGCTGGAGAAAAAGAAAGCGGAAATATTCGGAGAGTAATTAGAAGCGAAACAGACATATAGGCATAAACGTATTAAAAATTAGCTCGAAATGACGTCCGGTTCGGTTAAATTGAACAACAACCTGATAAACGTTACTACGAAGGATTTTGTTTACTCGCTGATATCTCAGAGAATTGGTTCTTTTCTCCCTCCAGAAATGCAGGGAATTTATGAAAAGTTTGAACACATTCGTATAATTTCCACGGATGCTTACTTCATGCATTACTCTCTTTATCCTTTCCTGAGGAGCAGAAATGAAGACAGTATACTCGAAGCAGCGAGGCAGTTCTGCGGGGAATACATGAACGGAGAGAGGTATCAGACGCTAAAAACCCTTACAACTCTCGACGACGAGCTGAGCCTCGTTTACAGCATAGCGCTAACGAAGTACATAGTCGGCAGGATAAGAGGTATGCTCGACCTCAGCGGAAACAATCCGGGAAAAACGGATGGCGTGCCGTCGCAGGGGAATTCAGGTTTTTCTGGAATAGCTGCAGAGGTTGAGATAGAAGAACTCCTTGAGGGGGCAGTTAAAGAAGCGGAATGCGTGACAAAAAACGCAGAGGAAATTAGAGAGCTGATGGGTGGAAAAAGCGCTGGTAGAGAGGCGGGAACGTTTCAGAAGATACTCAATCTGGCAAAACAGATGATGTTCGTCGAAGAGCTGGAGCGCATAATACGGATGTCTAAAAGGATGATGGACTTCGTGCCGAGAGCAACAAAAATAGCAAAGGTCAAGGGAAAAACCGGAGACGAACTTTCAGGATACATGCTGACTAAGCAGGTTGAAAGAGCCCTGCCAAGAGAACTGGCTCTACCGGACGAACTGTTCATGAAGAAGATGTCTTCTGAAGGTTTTCTGTCCAGGGAAAAACTGAAGGTCAGCGAAGGGGCGTACTATGTTCTCATTGACAAATCCGGTTCAATGGTTGGCGTAAAGACAGTCTGGGCGAGAAGTGTTGCCATGGCAATATACAGAATGTCTAAAGCCAAAAAGAGGAAGTACTTTCTCAGGTTTTTTGACACGAAGGTTCACCCCAAAACACCGATAACCGAGGCGAAGGAGATCGTTGATGCTATCTTGAAGGTTCAGTCCAACGGAGGGACAGATATAACAAACGCAATAGTCACGGCTATAGACGATCTGGAAGAAAAGTTTTCCGAATACACGAACACCATAGTTATCATAACAGATGGAGAAGATGTTGTGGAAGACTTGTCAAAGGAGCTGAAAAAAGTGAAGGCCAATTTGATTTCGGTAATGATCCAGGGACACAACGAAACGCTGAAGGCAATAAGTGACTACTACGTTAAGGCTGAACTAAGCGAAAGTGGTGGAGAAAGGATTTTGAAACTCGTGGAAATAGCGTAAAGTGACTACTCGAGCACTTCTTCAATTGAAGGCACGTTTCTGTTCGTTTTTTCAACAGTAGCTTTAATTCCCTTGTACTGAGGCGTACCACTTCCAGTTAAAACGCCGACAACTCTGTTTGCGTATGGACCCATTGGTATGAATACTATCCCTTCAGGTGGCTGTAAACCTTCTTCAACTTTCTTAACGTAAAGCACCACTTCTCCGAGCTCACTTTTGACGAGTACCCTGTCACCTTCTTTAACGCCAATCTTTTCCATGTCTTTTTCGTTCATTTCGCAGATACTCACGGCTTTCACGTATTCGTGGCTTAACTTTTCGTCAATCGTCATTCCCTGATCTGTCGTTCTGCCGGTAATAACCACAACCTCTATCATTTTATCTCCAGAGCAATCGCTGCTATTTTGTATTTAATAATTGTGCTGTTTACGATGAAAAAGCAGGTTACTGGATGGGGTATTTTTCGTACAGCTCTTTTCTCTTTGCCTCAAGCAGTTTTTCCTCAATTCCTGCAAAATTAGCGGCTGAACAGACTTTAACTCCAGCCTCTTTACCAGCTTCAATAACTTTCAGTACCCTCTCTCTCCATTTAAGATCTCTTGCGAGGTGGTGGTCGAGAATCAAGTTTTTAACGTTTGTTTTGTTTATGAGCTCGATTAGGTTGTTTACTGACGCTTCGAGGGATACTGAGGAATACCTGTAACCGAGCATGTACGTCATTGGTCCGTCAACAAAGACCGTTTCCGCATCGCTTTCGAGCATGAACTCGAGCTGACTTCTGAGGCTGGGCCCTTCAACGTCTGATGTGTGCAGAAACTTTCTCTTCCCGTCGTCTACGAGAACTTCCACTACATAACCGAGCTTGCTGTTTGTTCCATGAAACACGGGCTTTGAGAAGCTGATGGAAACGCCATCGAATTCGAAAGTCCTACCATCACAGTACTCAACGCTGCACATTTTTTCTACCTGAGACAGGAAGTATGAGGCTCTCTTTTTCTGACTCAGGTTTATGTTTTTTGTGGGGTGTTTTACCAGCAACACCTTTCCTCTGAGAAAATCAATGTCCCTTGGATTGTGGTGGTCGTAGTGGTAGTGTGTGATAACCACGACTTCACAGTTTCTCGCCTTCTCCTTTACTTCCTGCCAGAATCTCTTTTCGGCTTCAAGCTCTACTGGGTGTGGTGGCAGGCCGTACCTCTTGGGCCCCAGAGCAACGCCCGGATCTATGAAAATGGATATCTTTGAATTTACGAGAGTGGCCATGCTTCTAACCCCAAATGAATCAAAAGCAACGGGAATTATCTCCATGTCTCTTTTTCTGGTGTTCAGTTTTTGCTGTTTTTGGTTTTTGATACTTTTATTTGTGGGCATCTGTGGGGTATAGTTTACATAAATTCTACCGCTTCTCGTCCAGCATTTAAACAAAACAAAAAAAGTCCCGCCTCCCGGATTTGAACCGGGGACCACGGGCTTTCTGCTCCCCCTGCGGGAAGCAAGGCAAACTACAGGCCCGCGCTCTACCACTGAGCTAAGGCGGGATTTTCTGGAATTAACGGGATCACGGGATATAAAAAA